>MDVS01000074.1 GCA_001940645.1 Candidatus Heimdallarchaeota archaeon LC_3 | reverse complement strand
GATCATGATTTTAAGAATTTAGGAGAAGAAACTGTTGTTCCTTTCGGAATTTATGATCTTCGACGAAATAAAGCTGAAATATTTTGTGGGAATTCACATGAAACCTCAAAATTTCTTGTGGAAATGATTGTCCGCTGGTGGGAGGGTGTGGGACAGATTCAGTACGTTGATAAACGTAATTTACTTATCCTCTGTGACGCTGGAGGATCAAATGGTTACAGACGCCATGGATGGAAAATAGAGTTACAAAATTTATTGGCTTCACGATTTGATTTACAAGTGACCGTTTGTCACTATCCTCCAGGCACTTCAAAGTGGAATCCGATAGAGCATCGGGTGTTTAGTTTTATTAGTATTAATTGGTCAGGAATACCATTAGATTCTATTAACACGATGGTCAATTTACTGAATGCAACTACTACTAGACAAGGACTAGTAGTAAGAGCTCAATACATTGATAAGGAGTATAAAACTAAAATTAGATATACAGAAACTCAGAAACGACAAGTAAGTATTAGATATATGAATATATTATCTGAATGGAATTATACACTCTTGCCTTAAAGAAAAAAAGGAAAAACATTTAAATTATGTTTTTTTGAAAATATAATTGGAAGTTATTTTTTGCTTTCCCCTTAATTAGATATAAAATTAGTTATAAAATCTGCTATCAATTTAATTTGGGAAAACAACCTACACCATCCATTAAAGAATTTGCTTCAGGAACGGGTTTTAAATTAAAATAAAAAAATCTGAAAAACAAATTAAGGTTAAAAAAATTGGAAATCAGTTGGGAAGAAATTACTAATAGGGCTATTGAATTCATTTACAATTGGCAAAATGCCGATAGTGAACGTAGTGAGGCACAGACGTTTTGGAATGAATTCTTTAACGTCTTTGGTATAATTAGAAGATCCGTTGCTACATTTGAGGAGCAAGTTAAAACTTTAAAGGAAAATAATCAAACATCTTTCAAGTATGTTGATCTGTTTTGGCCAGGAAAATTACTTGTCGAACATAAATCACTTGGAAAAGATCTAAATAAAGCGGAGAAACAAGCGTTAAATTATTGTAAGCTGATTTTAGAAGAGTTCCCGCAGGAAGACTTGCCTTTATATATAATCATTTCAGATTTTCAAAGGTTCCGAGTTATCGATTTGGAAGAGGAAGATAAAGATCAAAGAGTAAAAGAATTTAATATACAAGACCTAGCAGAGAATTTAGATGTTTTTGATTTCATAAGAAAAGGAATTATTCGAAAATCTTTTAGTAATATTGATCCTGTATCAATAAAAGCTTCAGAGTTAATGGCAAATCTATACGAGGAATTAGAAAATACGAAATATAATGAAAAAGATCGGCAAATTCTGTTGGCTAGGTTAATGTTTTGTTTTTTTGCTGATGATACAAACATTTGGGAAAAATACTTATTCCAGAAATTTCTTGAGAAGACTACAGAAGATGGTAGTGATACTGGATTATATTTGAGCCAATTATTTGATTTGTTAAATACAAAAGAAAGGCAAACAAATTTAGATATTGATCTAAAAAAATTTCCTTATGTTAATGGGGATTTATTCAAAGAACACATCCAAATACCAGTATTCAATAGATCAATGAGAGAAAAGCTTATATTATGTAGTAAATTTGATTGGATTTCCGTTTCACCAGTAATCTTTGGATCACTGTTTCAAGCAGTCTTAGATCGGGAAACGAGAAGAGATTGGGGAATGTTTTATACTTCTGAGAATAATGTGAGGAAAGTGATAAATCCCCTATTTTTGGATGAAATTCAAGCTGATTATAAGAAAAATATGACTGATGAACAAAAATTAAATAATTTACTATCAAAAATTAGAACAATGAAAATACTTGATCCAGCTTGTGGAAGTGGGAACTTCTTAATTATTAGTTATCGTGAACTTAGAAAAATTGAATTAAGTATTATGATACAAATTGATAGACTTAGAGGAAAACGTCAAAAAAGATTAGACATTTCTGAACTTCCAATATTAAATGTTGATTCAATGTATGGAATTGAAATAAATGAATTTCCTACTAGAATTGCTCAAGTTTCATTATGGATCGTAGATCATCAAATGAATTTAGAATTACAAAAAGCATATGGACAGTATTATAAACGCATTCCTTTAGAGACACACCCAAATATTATTTGTGCTAATGCTCTAAGGACAGATTGGAGTAAACTTGTTTCAAATAAAGTAATAACTTACATATTGGGAAATCCACCATTTGCAGGCAAGTCTTTGCAAACTAAAGAACAAAAAATCGACTTAGAAATTGCTTGTGGAAAAATTCCAAACTTTAAATCTTTTGATTATGTATCGGGTTGGTACATTAAATGTGTTAAATTTATTAAAGATACTTTCATAAAAACCGGATTTGTCTCAACAAATTCTATAACACAAGGTGAACAAGCTTATTTTTTGTGGAAATATTTACTAGATGAAAATGTATCTATCCACTTTGCTCATCGGAGTTTTAGGTGGTCGAGTAGTCTAAAGAAAAAGGCTATTGTTACTGTAGTTATTATTGGATTTGCGACATTTCCAACAAAAGCACTTAAGAGGCTATTCGAATATTTAACCCCTTTTTCCTTACCAATTGAAAATAAAGTTTCTAATATTAGTCCTTATCTTATAGATTCACCTAACATTTTGATTAAAGGGAGAAAAAAACCATTAAATCTCGTAAATCCAATGTTTTTCGGAAGTAAACCAGTTGATGGAGGTAATTATCTTTTTACTGAAGAGGAAAAAGAGAAATTTATAAAAGATGAACCAGAGTCTGAATATTTATTTAGAAAATTTATAGGTGCACAAGAACTACTGAATAATAAAAATAAATGGTGTTTATGGTTAAAAGATATTGATCCTAATAGTTTGATTAATTTGAAAGAAGTTATGAAGCGTGTTGCTAAAGTTAAAGAATTTCGAAAATTAAGTAAAAAAAAATCAACCAAAGAATTATCAAATGTTCCTTTCCTATTTGCTGAAATAAGAAACCCTGATGCAAATTACATTGTTATACCACTTCATACCTCAGAAAAAAGAACATATATTCCAATGGATATGAGATTTTCACCTAAAGACATTATTGGAAATACTTGTTGTTTCATTCCGAATACTGATTATTATGAATTCGGTGTTTTGCAATCGAAAATGCATATGGTTTGGATTAAGACCATAAGTGGGAGAATAAAAGAAGATCCAAGATATTCTAATACTTTAGTCTATAATACTTATCCGTGGCCTGATTCTCCATCTATTAAAAATAAGAGGGTTGTAAAAGAATGCGCTATGGATATTTTGAATATCAGAAAGAAGTATAAAAATTCTACGTTGAAAGATCTTTACAATCCTTTAGTTATGCCCAAAAATCTCTACAATAAGCACAAACAGTTGGATAAAGCGGTAGACAGGTGTTATCGAGCTCAAAAGTTTACTAGTGATTCAAATCGCTTGGAATATTTATTTAAGCTCTATGAAAGATATTCTATAACTGATAATGAATGAACAAATATGGAGAATATTTGACAAAAAAGTTGATTTAGACTTCAAATAATAAGTTATAAATGATATTTATCTAAAAAGGTGCATAATTTGAAAAATTTGTTGATTGTGGATTGTGGAAAAAATCAGTTACCTAGAGATTGGGCACTTTCTCAAACAAAGGGTTTCGTAGATTTCATGACAATTTATGGAAAAATTGATATAATTGGATATTCAAATAATATATTTTACAAGTTAAATAAAGAAATTAATATTATATCCGATTTGGATCATCAAATAGGGAGTTATGATAACATAATATTTTCTTTCTCAAAACAAAACCTTATTGATGTAATTAAAAGTGATAACAAAGATTTAATTTTTAGTTATTTAGGAAGACTTTCAAAAAATGGATTTATCTTTGTTTTTATTTCAAAATCTCAATTTAATGAATTTTCTGACCATGTTTCCAAAAGATTAGAAAAATCTCAGTTAATTTTCATCCAACGATTAGCTTTGAATTGGTTTAATGTTCATTTAAGGGAGAAAATTAGTGGAACTTTAGGAGACCCAAATTGATATATTATTCAAATTAGTTTTATTACAACAATTTATTTTCGCCTGTTCAAGTTCATTATCATTTTTTATAATTTGGTCAAAATAATGGATCTTTCTGCAAAGTGGACACTTTTCCCGTCTTAATGCGATCTTAATTCTATTAAGAAATCAGGTCTTTCTCAGAGCTTATTATCAAGTAGCTAAATTGACAGAAGAATATGGTATTAATCAGTTGAATTTATTACTTGAAAGTAAAGATAATACTGCTCTACTCCAGTCTCGTTTAAGTGATTAATAGGTCTAAAACTTTTTTTCGTTGTGTCTGATCGTCAGGAATCGATATTTGAAATTCCCGTATGTTTGAATAAGCAATCTGCTTTAAAAAATCTACCGTACTAACATTATCTATTGATCTGTTAGGTAATTCTATTTTTGTAAAGAGTTCAGTAATTTTAGGAAAAGTACGACAATAACGTTGCCAGTTAAGAGTTCGCATAGTAGAAATGATTGGTAGATCTAAAGGAATATCTCGTATTTCTTTCTGCTTGGATTCAAGAATGGATTCTAAACTGTCAATAAATAAAATTAGACGATTTTGTCTTAATTCTGAACTAAGATCTTTAGGATATTTTTCAAGATTTACAATAATTTTAAAGTTTCTATCTAAAAAGAGGAGACCAATTTGATATAATAAGGTAGTTTTGCCACAACCCATTGTTCCAACTAGTATTGAGGGGGATTTTAGTGGGAAAACAAGATTAGTTACACTTCTTATTAAATTTTCCTCTGAAATAAGAGTATTTGCTCTCTTCTGATCGATTTTGATCCATTCTGCAAGTTCTTTGTCTGTTTGAATAGCTTTTCCGCCATACTTCAACAATAATACGCGGAGTGGTTCAATTTGATATTTTGAAGATCCTTTTCGAAACCAACATTCATTTTTTGCTAAATAAATCTTACTAGACTCTTGAATCGTTTTATTTGTTATATGAAAATTATCCTTTGGTAAGATAACAAAGACGTAAATGGGAACATCCTTGATTAATTCTTTTCGAAGAGTAAAATCAATTGAAGGATTGACAAAAGAATCGACAATTTGTTGGTAAGTCGCATCATCAACCATCGATTCTGAACTATCAACCACCTCACCAGAATCAGTCACACCAACAACTAAATAAGAATGCTTTTTTTCACTCCAGGCCATATTAGCAAGACTGATCATGTCTCGAATAAATTCAGCTTTGGATTTTAATTCTGAAACAGAAATTTTCAATTTGAATTCAAGATGAATACCCTCTAGACCATCAGAAATCCACTTTTGTAAAGCTGCTGACTCCAGTGGATAGTTTTCAAACGGATCATCGCTCATTATATCACCTGAGGAAGAAAAAATAATTCAATGAATCTCATTTCGACCAATTATGTTATTCATGTTAAAAAACTTGATAATCTATTATTTAATAACACATTGTTTTTGGAATCAACAGATCCTTAATATTTGAAATTTGATTTTAGTTATCAAATAGAAAGGGATAAAATTCTTTTTATTATAGAGCCTTTAATTAAATGTCAACACTTTATAAAAGATACAAACATCATTCTACTTTATTAATTAGATTATAATAAAAGATTATGGTTGAATTTGGTATAATCCTTAATTAAATGTTAATATTTAATAATTAGTAAAAAGAAGATAATTTTCATTTTGACAAGAAAGTTTTTATTTGAATTTGAATTATTTATTTCGGTGAAAAAAGATTTCTTCATTAATTTCACAACCAAGTACAAGTAATTCGATCAAACTCTCGTATGTTACTGCTAGTACATTTATAATATTGCTTAGTTCATATTCATTTTTTTCAGGTATTGGCCTAACTGAACGCTTAGTGCTTCTTGGAGTATCTGGCTCAATTTTTAGCAGTTTATTAATACTAATCAATCCACATAATCTATTGATGGTCTTTTTCAATAAAATTAATCTTACAGATAAAGAAATTTACGAAACTTCTAAAACAAAACCATTTTCAGATTTCCATTCATCTTTTTTCTCTCAATTAATTTTATTTGTATCTTCGGGTACAAGTTTCTTTCTCATTTTTTTCATTAACGAAAAATCAGTTATCCCAGAGGGAGTATTATTCGATATAGCAAGTAATGTTGAGGTAAAGAGTATTTTAATTCTTTTCTTTTTTATCTCTGGATTATTTTTATTTTTTAAACTTTTCTTTCTATTTAAAGAATTTAAAGGGAGATTGGTAAGAGCGAAAATATTTTACCTAATGCATCAAAGGAAAAACACAAATAAATTCAGTAAAGAATTCTATCAACCTCTAGATGATTACGAGAACATTTTAAACACAAAATTTTGGAAACTAGAGAAAAAAAAATACCAAACTTTAATTGAATCTTATCAGGAAGAAATAATTAGGAATTTAAACGCAATGATTGGATATATTATTCATCCCAATAGAGATAAAGATGGTGCAAAGAAGGAACTAGAAAAGTATAGTGAAAATTTTTCTATTTTAGGATTTGATTTTCTCGTCTCAAACGATTTATCTGATACTCTTAACTCAATTGAAATAAATTTTCTGGATTATACGTCCATGCAAGTATTAATTGGTAGATCAATAAAAGATATACATAGATCTATCAAAATCACTGGCACAAACAAATTCAATAGTAATAACCATGATAGATTGAAAGAGATCGTACAAGAAAATGAGGAAATTGAAATAGAGTTAACCAATTCAAATTATGACAAATATCTTAAAGATCAAATGGAATTGTTAGCAAAGGAAAAATGGTGGATAAAAGACGAATTTCTTGGATACAATGATTAACCCATTTTGGGACATCACATCTTGTTCTTTTGGATCAAATAGTTCTATAATAATTAATATCGAAAATTATATCATTAAATTAGAGAGATCTCGTATAATTTTTGTAATTTTTTCAAACGAATCCTTTGCAAATCCTAATGCATTTACACTATGATCCTCCAATACAAAAGAGACCAATCTCTCTATGTTTTCAGTAACACCTGGTGTTGGATTGATGCGTTGTGTATTAGGATTCATCTTAGCACCCATTACACTTACCCCACTACCGAATTTAACTCCTGGTCCGTATGATACCGACCCGCTTCCTCTTGATACTGTAATCCTCTTATCTTCCTTTCGTTTTTGAGTAGAGAGTTTGACATGTTTACCCTCATTTGCGATCTGAGACAGTGTTTTTAGCCACATATTGTTCTGATTGCGAAATGGTTGAGTATCTAAGATATATTCGTAGATCTTATTATTTGAGGATTCGATTGAATTCATTTTGGATCTACCAAGTGTTGACCGAAAACTATTTTCATCGTTGGTAATTGGGTAATAAACACGTATTTTGTCAATTTCAGTTTGAGATAATCCTGATTTGCAGTATTTTTCCCAAATCATATACATTTTATGGTCTAATGCAGATTTTAATTTAGCAAAGAAATCATTTGTAATATTCTTTGCACGAGTAGTTATCACCTCATTTTTTAAGTTATTATTGTATTCAACTTCTAAATCGGTTAGAAATTCTTTAGCCCGTTCAAGGATTGAATTTAATTCTTCCATAATTTCTCTCTAATTCAAAGTCCATTTAAAGATTTGCTGTTTTAATTCATCAGTTTAATGTCTTCATATTTTATATCCGTATTTGCCACAATAATCCATATTTTGGTTTGAATAACCACAATTCCCACAAAAAAGAGTAGTAGATTGATTTGTATAAGGTGACGGAGATCGATCATTCGATCTTATAAGATAGAAAATTATTACATGAACAAAAAAGATGAATATAAAAATTTGAGAAGAAGTTATAACACCTGAAATTTGAATTGATCCTGCTTCTTCAAAAAATTTAAGCAACTGAGTATTAAAGATTATTATAATAAAAGAAATAAAATATACAATTATTACGACGGCTTTAAGGATTTTTGAATGTAAATTTTTATTTATCAGAAATTCTAAAAGTAATAAAGTTCCCAAATAACAAATTAAAATGAAAATATGAAGTAAAATGAATTCCATGATAAAAAGATTAATATTCAAAATATCGATATTACGAAGAAAAAACTGTGGTCAATACATATGATTTTGAATTAATTATTGAATTATTAGATTGTTCTGATCCTGGTTGTCCTATGCCGGATGGAGTATCTTCTAACAATACTGGATAACTTAACTATAATAATTACTTCAATTTTCAAATTATTGGGGACTAAAACATAAAGAAATTTCTATTTCAAATCCATGGACATGTAAAAAAAGAAACAGAGACCATTTTTTTTCCTAATATGCTAACACCAAGAGAAAAGTGGAATCTTTTATGTAAATTGCTTTTAAATTTTGGAACACGGGTTGAATATAATATCCTGTATCTCAATTGGTCAGTGAAAGATGAAGAGCAATTCATATTTTTAACACGATGTATCAGTCAATGTATTAATGTAAAAATAACAGGATTTTATGATTATCATAAGAGACATTGGAAAATTCAATTAGGTTGATCTACAAAATTAGTGACAGGAATATTTTCAAGATTTAATTAAATAAAGTAATAATCTTAATATCATTTTAAGGCTAAAAATAATGTCTGAAAGAAAATTTTATAAGAATTTGTCTGGAAAAATACATAAATTACTTATTAAAGAGATGAATTCAGAATATCTAAAATATTTCTTATTTTTCTCATCGTTCATTTCTTTTTCTCTTTTTTTTATGGTAAATTCTCTAACAGCAATCTATTCTTGTCCTTTGATCATTTTGAGCAGAAATACTTGCTAATTTACTTCAATAAGACTACAAATAAGTGGCATGTGAATTATATTACCGAAGCTATCTATGAAGAGATCAAAGACGGTAAAAATCCAGAAAATTTTATAATTATGAGTTAATAAATCAAGATTGTTGTGATATTTTGATGAATTCTTTTGCTCAGGATTATTGGTCATTTATTTTAATCATTGGTTTCTCTATCCTCATTATTTTATCCCTTACGATCCCATTCTTACAAATTTTTTCCTCCTATTTGAATAATAAATACCAGGAATTTGTCGATTATCATAATGAAAAAGACGATCTGGGTTATTTCTTTTTATTATTTTTCTTTATAGTGTTTTCACTCTTAGTTTTAATGTAGAGAAATTCAATTATTTCAGAGGGGAAAAGAGCACCAATTCTAAAAGAAAAGCTAATATTAGTTTGGAGGGGAGTCAAACTACATATTTTGCTTAGTGGATTCCTAAAAATCCTTGAATTGGTGCTAATAATATTATAACTTCTTCTTCTTTTAAATCTTTCGATTTTCTTCTGTTAGTATATTATAAATAATATTATATTTAACATTTTCAATTCACTTACAAAAATACTATCATTTCTTATTGTTTTTTCAATTTCCAAATCATTCAATTCTGCTTCGAATTGTAAAGTAGAAACTATTTCTGGCAGCTTTTAGCTCAATTCCGTTAATTTATTGGTGTAGCACTATATTACGTCTATTATTGGTTAGAAAAGGTAGTGAAGTAAATCTGAAAGTATTTAAACTCCCAACTTTCATAGTAGTATAGTTAATTATCTTTGGTAATAATCATGCTTCAACTTTACGACAATTCTTTTGATACTACTAAAAAATCTTTTCGTGATCTTATTCAGGACATCGAACTTCCCCCCTATTGTATTGATAAGACTAATTTTATCTTGGATTGGTATGGATCTCTTAAATCCTGTAATAAATACGAAATTATTGCTGGTTGTTTATTCATTACTATCCAAGAGCATAAATCTAATTTTTCCTTAGGATTTATACTTGATTTTTTTCTCAAAAAAGGTATTCAATTCTCTCTTGGGAATATTGAATATGTTATTACCTTTATTACTCATTTTCCAATGTAGCATATTTTAATTAAGAGAAAAGCTTCTTTCATACAATTGAATAATAAAAGGATCGTAAATCCCTCAAATCTGGATATTTCGTTATCTTTTCTGATTCCATTAGTAATTTCATTCCATATCGGACACTTCTCAAAGATAATCCTGTTTTAATTACAATGTCTTCTGATTTCAGAGGGTTTTTGTAATAGGACTATTTAGATAATATAAAGTTAGAAAAATATAATTGGTCAGAGAACTTGCAGAATGGGATACCATCTTTAATAATTATCTTATATTTGTTTGACTTCTCAATTTGGTTTAAATAACTCATAACTTCGATTGATGGAATATCTTCTATCTTACTTATAATTTCTGAAAGGTCTTTTGCAGATACTTTTATACTTTTCTCAATTTTATCGACCATTATTTTTCTAGGAGGGACAAATAATGTCAAGAATTGTAATTCAAGTAAAGTAAATTTTCTTCCTAAAAGAGATCCTTCTAAATCCTTGTTTCCTGGTCTTCGGCTTAATTTCGTGTAATGGACTAATTTTTCCCTTGTTGCTGATGAAAAATCGTTAATTTGGGGAATTAGCTTTTCCAATGCACGATCTACCCTACCATGATAAGCTACTAATGCATGTCGTACTTTACCGTAATCTGAAGAATTTTTCTCTCTTTTTTCCCTATATGATCTGTATTCATATACATAATATACTTTTGAACCTTTAGGTTTTTCTTGAAATTTTAGGAATGTCATAATCATCACTTGGTTAGAAATTCGTTATTCATAATTTAATAATTTCAACTACATAATATTACCCCACTTTCAGGTCTGCAAAATTTAATATGTATTGATTTTGCTTTTTGTTACGAAACTCAATTCAATTTATTATATAATTGTAATTTTCGATTAGATACTAACTGCTGTACAATGATATTCTGAATTCTCTAATTTTCATTTATCAAATATGCGAGACCATTCTTCATTTCAAATTCCAATCCATATAACGGCTGACATCTGGTAATTTTAGCAGTTTTTGTCAGATCTTGAAGAATAAACTTCTCTTCAGGATAAATTTCATTAAACATGACAACACTGTCTAAAATTGACCTAATTTTTTGGTGAGGAATATTTATTGAACCTACTCCATAACCTAATTCGTTGTTTGTATAAATATCGACTATTGGAAAAGATAATAGACCCATGATTGTTTGTTTAAATAGTTCTTCATTTTTAATATCTAATTTGAGACCTAGTCTGTAATCCAACCCAATATGGTTTAATCGAGGGTAATATTGAAAAGCTCCTTCTTTTCCCCATTGTTGTAAAAGTCGATGAATGATTTTTTGGTCTACTTCATCAGATAACTCATCCATCTGGCTCAAAGTCAAATGATTTACCTCAGTTAGATTTTTTAATATTTTAATCTCTTTTGTTGTCAAATCAGGCTTTAAAGGTGTCGTTAAATCCCAATTAACATGCTTTGAGGTATAATCAGCATATGAATGATATTTAAAATCTTTCCATAAATCTTTCCTATCATATTGGGTCAAATCAACGTTCCAATGCAATTCTTGTAAAGGTACATATTCATAAGGTTCAAGCAGATCTGAAATTGATCCAATAGGTATGCTGAATATATAAAGCAGACCATCTACCATAGGAATCTTCCAAATAAGATATTTTTTGATTTCATTTGTCACTATTACGTCTTTTTCTTCTATTGCTAAATAATAAAATCCAAATTTTGAGCTATTGACCGTGATGCTATCCACATTACAAATGAAGTATTTTCGGAGAAAAATTTTTGACCGCTCTAGTGTTTTAGTTCTTTTTTGATCATTTCCTAATATGTTCATCAGTTCTGTTTGACTTGGAGGTGTTGTCCTATAGCTTCCATCTGATTTTTTGCGGAGAAAATCCAAATCAGTTAATATACGTAAGACCTGCTCTTCTCTTGCGCGAACGGGTATAATTATTTGCTTTACTATCCTATAAAAACCTGAAAAGAAGGCATTTAAGTTATCAGAGTTGAAATTTTTAATGTATACATCTAAATCGTCCAAATTTACTTCAGTATACGGAAAACAATTAACATCAACAGTCTGATCCATATATTTAGTAAAAGACTGAGGAAATTCGAAACCACCATTTCTATATCTTATTGCTACGAAACTGTGTTTTCTCAGATATTTTTTTGCGCGTTCGTCATTTAGGACCCATTCATGATCTGCAAATTTGTTGAAGAAATCCTTGCTCATATCTCTTAGATATTGTCGTCGTTTTTTTGAATGATCAATTAACTTGTCATATTTGTGTAAAGAAAAGAATTGCTTTGAACTAAAATAGGCATTTTTAATGTATTCAATCATTTCTTGATCATTGTTTGCTTTATTCTCTAATACAGTCTGATTTTCCATGAATCCACCCACTTGTTCATAAATATTCTGAGATTCAAAAAATTTTGTAATATTGGTAGTCCAAGGACAGATTGCTTTAGGACAGGAATATGTTTTAATGGGATTGGTGGTAAAAATAAAAAATAAAAGTACCTTATCTCTGCTCCTACTTATAGTAACTCTATCTTTAGTTGTCGGCATAGGATTTTCAGTCGCTGATGATAGCTTTGAAGAAAAAACTGTGGTCAATACATATGATTTTGAATTAGTTATTGAATTATTGGATTGTTCTGATCCTGGTTGTCCTATGCCGGATGGAGTAACTACTAACAATACTGGATAACTTAACGATAATATTTACTTCAATTTTCAAATTATTGGGGACTAAAACATAAAGAAATTTCTATTTCATATCCATGGACAAACAAAAAAGGAAACAGAGACCAATTTTTTTCCTAATATGCTGACACCAAGAGAAAAGTGGAATCTTTTAAGTAAATTGCTTTTAAATTTTGGAACACGGGTTGAACATAATATCCTGTATCTCAATTGGTCTGTGAAAGATGAAGAGCAATTCATATTTTTAGCACGATGTATTAGTCAATGTATTAATGTAAAAATCACGGGATTTTATGATTATCAGAAGCGACATTGGAAAATTCAATTAGGTTGATCAATCGAACTGAAATAAGAAATACAAGTTAGATCAAGTATTTAGTCTGGGTAATCACAATTTGGTACCAGAATGCAGTCTGTACGATATTTATTATCATAAAAAATATAATTATCTAAGCAAATATGTTTTTCCCCTGTTTTTATGCAGTTAGCAACTTATGATTTTATAAATATATTGCTTCTGTATATTGAACAAAAATATTTTTAAATAAAAACAACCTTATGTTTTTTGAGACATTCTGAAAATTGTTGTAAGGTCATTTTGATAATAAATTTACCCTTATTTAAATATAACTTTTTTTAATGATAAATGAAAGCTATTTTGAATAATAGACATAGGAAATATCATTTTTTGTCTTAAAAGAAATTGTTCAACACCTTTGCTGTGATATTTAAATAATATCCACGATTTAAGGTGTCTATTTGCATTATCAGGAGATCTATAACCTTTATAATTGATTTCACGATCGTGGACGCTATTAAATTGTTCAGCTCGATTGGAAGTTATAAACAAATTTGGAAAGGCTTTTTGGACAAGAATAAGTAATGCATAGATCTCATGAATATCTGGACGTTCTCCAACAGGTTTATTATCAAAGGTTGATTCCCAACTAAGTGCTATACCTGCTGGTTGATTAGAAGTTTGTATCAGGAGTCCATATCCAGTTAACATCTTCGATCGGGT
>MDVS01000073.1 GCA_001940645.1 Candidatus Heimdallarchaeota archaeon LC_3 | reverse complement strand
TTGATATTAGATAATTACTTTAATCTTTTTCTTCTTATATCTCACCAAGTAAACTGGTGAGCAATTGAATAAGGTTAAGTAACCATTCTACTTCACCTATCAAAATGTTTAAAACGATTAGTAGATATTTATCGTTAAGTAAATAAATAAGGAGATTTCAAATACGAAAAAGAAACTGATTTTTGGAATCTTCATTCTTTTTTCATTCCTATTTATGATTATTCCGATAGAAGGAAAAGCGAATGCTTTTTATTTCAGTTTCAAAAATAATTTTGGTCTAAAATCAGGTGATTATTGGATTAATAATCAGGGTTTTGTTGATGAAATTGAATTTAGGGTAATAACGCAAGAAGAAATAATGATAATTGCTCTACGTAATGGAGATATTGATATTATTGGTCAATTTGTAGATTCTCGACTTATTACTCCTGATGATTATGATAATCCTGATCTTGCTATTGTTGAAGGTCGAAGTCGTGGTCTCTCTCATTTTACAATGAATGCACAGAAATTTCCAACTAGTATTCGCGCATTCAGGCAAGGTTTCTCTTATGCATTTGATAAAGTTGAATTACAACAAAGAGGTTATAATGGACTTTCAGCCCTTGCTGATTCACCTATAGTAAGTTCATTGGGTATTTGGTCATGCGAACATGAGTTTTCAAGTCTACCCTGTTCTCCAACTGGTGAAAATTATTACGAAAAACGAATAGACTCTGGTAATAAGTCTCTTCTTTCAGTTGGGTTTTTTGATTGGGATGAAGATGGGTTTCGCGAATTCTTCAAGAATGAAGTTATATTTAATGCCAGTCTGATTTGGAATGGTACCTCAGTTGCTCAGGGAAATATTGTTTCAACAGAAAATGGTTATCCTGATTCACGTTGGAATGGTTATACCTTTTTAGGAGAAGATAATATCAGAAGGAATTTTGTTGAAGTCAACGAACTGCTCAGTGGTTCAGTACTTACCATAGAAGATTCTGGTGTAAACAACTTAGCCTCTTCTTTTAATAATAATAATTATTGGGATGAAGTTGAATTTTTTATTACAGGAACTGAGGGATCTGATATTATTATAGAAACTCAAATATTGATGTCTAATGAAGCATTTTTTTCAATGGGAATTAAAGCTAATCCTGAATTTCTCTCACTTTCTTCTATGATGCTTAAAATGACAACTGGAGATTGGAATGGAATTTATTCTGTTTATAATGAATTAGAAGACAATCTTACATTTTTACAACTCTTTAATGGCGATTCAGATATAAATCGTTATCATTCTAGGTGGTTTAACTCTACTTTCGATGCATATTGGGATATAATTGAGTCTGGAACAAGCTTCGATGAAATTTTAGATGCTAGTTTAAAAGCTCAACAGATTTTATGGCAAGAACAACCAATTACCGTTTTATATAATGGAAAAACGATATCAATGTATCGTACCGATAAGTTTGAAGATTTTGTAATAGATATTGGACAAGGCGCTTTTATTGATTGGACTCTCAGAAAAGTTCATTTGAAAAATACTGTCGAGAATTGGGAAAAATATCCAGAATATCCGTTTGGTGGAACATTGGTCTATGGATTACCCCAATATGTAGAATCTCTTAATTCGATAAACTCTAGTAATATTTACACTAAAATTGTTCTTTCAACTATAGAAGAATCGTTAGTATCCGGAAATCCTGAGAATTCACAATTAATTCCCTCTCGAATAGCCTATAACTGGACTAGAGAAGCCCCATATACGGATTCTGACTTATCTAACTGTCCTCATAATAAATGTATTGTTAATGGTTCAAAATATTCTTTCAAATTATTAAACAATGTATCTTGGCATGATGGTAGTCCTTTTAGTCTGGAAGACGTAATATTTTCAATTAACGTAACTAATACTTTTTATTCCGATCCAATTATTTATTTTCCCCGTGAACGAATAGAAACACCAGAATTAGATACGATCATATTTTATTCGAACTCTTCATCATATTTTGATGTATACAATCTTGATTTCCCAATTTACCAAGAAAAATATTGGAAAGAATTTGAGTATCCAAATAATCACGAGGTCACTAATCCAATAGGGACTGGACCATATAAATGGTCTTTTTCGACTTCACAAATATACATATTGCAAAGAAACGATAATTATTATCGTAAACCTAATCCTGAATATTTCAAAATCCCAAAAACTGAACCTAAGACCTCAATACCTGTTACAACTACAGATTTTCCCACAACCTCTATTTCCACCACGTCTCCTACTCGGATATTTGATTTTGGAAATATTTTTGAGGATTTATTCATTATAACAACAGTTTCAGCACTTTCTTTTGTTATTGGGTCAGTAATTGCAATTATTATAAGAAGATTCAAATGAATATCTAAGTTACTGAAAGAAAAATTCAATTAGATCCAAGATTTTTCTATATTTTTTCGTTATTCCTACCTCATGGTTGTGAAATTTGTAAACAATTTTTATATAAAAATGAAGCAGTATTTTGCCCAGAATGTGGAAATCCGTATCATTATGATCATATTGTTGTGTGGTTAGAATTACGAGATATCTGTCCAGTATGCAAAGAAAAAATTGAATTTTTAATAAGAATAGTATCATTTCAAAAAAATGACTAAAAATTTTTAAAACATATTCACGACCTTTTTAAGCATAGATCTCCGTCCGCAAGGTTTGATAATAATCACAATAAATATTAGTCTCCTCAATGATGTCTTCCTTTGAGAAAAAAGAACCATTTTCTAAAATTTCTTTAGAATAATTTCGAAAACAAATTTCGATCGGATTTAGCTCAGGAGAATAGGCAGAAAGGAAAAAATATTCTATTCGTTTGTCCTCATTAAGATATTTTAGTGTTTCTCGTGAAGTATGAATACGAGCATTATCCAAAACTATCAAAAGTTTAGTATAATCAGTTGTAAGAAATTCCAGACGGATTAAGTCAAATGCATCACAAAAATAGGTACTTGCATTTCCTTCCATAGGAATCATACTTAATTTCTTGACTTTAGGATCGTAACCTCCGAGAAAGTTCACTTTTCGTCGAGTTGGTTGTCTAACATCTCTGTATTGTTGATTAAAGCTCCATGTATGACCAGAATAGCGTATGGAATATATGGGTCCCTTCTCATCAATATAAATTAATCTCCATGATGGAGGACAATACCGTTCTATAAATCGCAAATAAGCTCGTTTAATATCATAATCAACAGGTTTAAGTATAAATGAATCTTGAACACGTCGATAAGAAACACATAAAATCTTCAAATCTCTTGACAATGTTGCAGGACTTACTGGGTAATCAAGAAGTTTAGAAAAGAATTTTCTTAGCTTTACAAGTGACTAGCTGTTGAAAGGAAAGTTTAGACTTTTGGGGGATGCAGTAATTAGTTTTTCAAGAGCTTCTCTTCTTTTAACTTGTTTTAACCAGCTGGTTGTCTGGCGCCATTTTACTATACTTCCAATTCCTCTTTTATTCCATTTATTAATCCACTAATAAACAGTCTTATTTGAACAATAAAGTTTTTGAGTATATCAATGAAAGAAAGGCCATTCAAATAAAACAAAATGATATTTGCTCGTTTGCGTACTTTTTTCCTTGAATCGTTTTCATAAACTTTTTGAAGGAAGGTATATTCATCTTTACTTAGGGATTTAATTGTTAGTGTCATAAATTACAAATTAAATATAGTCCTGATATTTTTGTCGGGACTTTTACCCCATTTATGATTTTTGTCGTTTTTTTGAAATGACACTAATTTAGAATTTCATTAATATTCCAATTATTAATAACTCATAAGGATTGTTCTACTGAAATTAGTCAGTAAAACAATTTTTAAACTAGTAATTTCCTTTACTCTCAGTGATTTCTTTGAGGGGAATATATCATTTATCTCTATCCTTAGTTATTGGATTAGCTATTTTTTTTCCATTGATATCACTCGGCACAGAAGGTTTACTCCCTACATTTCTATCATTACTATTTTTGCTAACTATTCTATGGGGAAGTTTGGTACCGGACGTGGATACTTCAGGACACAGTAAAATATTTTATGATTATCCAACAGTTGCGAAATTCTTCAAATTCGGAATCTATACTCCACTAGCAATAATATTGAAAGAAGAAAAGCATAGGGGATTCATGCACTCCTTAGAAGGAGCAATTTTAACCGTTGGATTATTTTTAGGATACATTTTAATTGGATTAACTGGAGTAGGGGTGGTTTTAATCATCTATCCTCCAATAATTGAAAGTTTACTAACCAGTTTTGGAAATGTTGAGAGAATGGTAATAGATATCTACTATATTTTAGTAGCATTATTCATTGTAGGATTAGGATTGTTTATAGGAATTATATTACATTTATTTGAAGATTCATTAACTGTTTCGGGAATAGAATGGCGTTGGTATGGAGAAAATAAATGGTATAGAAAAGGAAATGTTAGAGTAGGGGGAATTCATGAAACCGCAGTTTTTGGAATATTATTTACAGAAGGTGGAATATTAGTCATTTTACAATACAGTTATAATGGAGATTTAGTAATACAGTCAATTTTAGCAATGATAGGATTGACAACTATAGTTGGAACTTGGATTTTAGCTCAAACAGCTATATTTGGTAAGTTATTAACAACGCTTCAAGGAGATGATATAAAAGAAATTGATGCTAAAAGCAGGGAAAGAGCTAAAGAAAACCAAATTAAAGTTACTTTAGAAAAAGGTTTAACAATAGTTACTGATAAGAATCGAATAAAAAGAGGATTGGGAATTTCAAAGCATGATGTGAATCTTAAAACGAAAACAGTAGATAAATATAAAATAATCGTAGAAGAAGAAAACAAATTTACCTGTAGTTGTAAAGATTTTAAGAATGTGGGAAATTTAGTAGTTTGTAAGCATGTAATAGCTTATTTGGCAAAGAAGAATATAGATTATCAAAAGAGATTGGAGAAAAAGATATAAGAGAAAAATTTGATGGATTTCATATGAATTACACGCTGAATATAAGATTTTCTTATTCTAAGAATGTTTTTTTTTTGAGCTGGCAATCATTAATAGTTTCAAATATATAAAAATAGTGATAGTATATGCGTAGTCTTATCGAATTATTATTTTACTTTTTTGTCTTTGATGTTTCCTTCTTCTCAATTTTAATTCTGGGTTATGTGAATTTTGTCCAGGATATTGTTATTGTCCCTACTTTTCGAATAGGACTAATTTTTATCATTTTTCTTATAGTTATAATTGAAATATTTTTTATTTTCTATCAGCATCGAATAAATACAAGTTTTCTTAGAAAATATTCAGTTAATGATTTTAAAACTGCCAAAAAAATATATGTTGGGTCATTTTCAAGCTTAAAAGAGTATCAGGAAGGTTTAGAGTTAGGGGCCAAAAATAAAAACCAACTAGATCTTGTTAAAAAGTATGGAGTGAAAACTGTTGACCTTGCAAATGAAATCCTCCATTATGGTTTTCCAGATTATTCAACCTACTTAGAAGCCAAAGAATTAGGAGCAAAAAATTATTCCCAATTTAAAAAGACTAAAAAATACGAATTTGAATCGTATGAAGATGTTTTAGTTTTAGAAAAAGGCAAATTTCCTAATAAAGAATTATTTATCCAAGCCAAGGAATTGAATATTTCCAATTATGATGATCTTATTTTATTTAAAAAATATAATTCTGTGGACAAAGATTATTGTAAATCTAAACACCTTACTGAAATCAGCTCTTTAATTAACGAATTACCAGAAAAATTGGGTGAATGGCGATATAGCGATATTTACGATCAGTTTCTAAATAACGTTATTACAAAAATTCTTTACTCCAAGAAATATTCAATTTTAGATGATCTTTTTGACAATGATTTAATTAATGGACAATTAAATAGAAAAAATTATAGTATTACACTTAATGGACCTTTTTTGGATGCTAAAATTATAATTTTGGAATTTTTTGACAATATTAAAGAGAACATTCCCATAACAATTGACAGATTTGCTGAAAAGACTTCCTTGGAAAAGAAACAACTAGAAACAATATTACCTATTCTTATCGATAATGGAACATTATTTGGACTTTATTTGGATCTTGAAGGAGTTTTTATTAAGAAAATTAAATCAATTAGTGGAAATAGTAGTGATTTATATAATTCATTGATTTGGTGGATTATTTCTGTACTTATTACACTATCTATAGAGATTTTCGCAATTTTGTCTTTTAACGCAATGCTTGGATTAATTGGAGGGCTTGTGGGACTATTTAGTTTCATTCTATTAATTTTCTTAATAGGAGATATTATTGATAAGATTGAGAAAATTGAGAAAAAGAAATGAAATGCTTGAAAAAGAGGATTTAACGAAAAAAATCAAAGTTTCAAAGCTCTTACTCAGAGTACTACTAATAAAAAGAAGTAATTTCTTATCATAGCTTTCTTCTTTTATAATACTATTATCATAATGAGCAATATCTCATAAATAATTACCATTCTCCAAATTAAATTTCCTCTTCTTTTTTCTTTTCTTTTATTACTGAATTCTTTCAATTTTTTATCTAATATCTTCAAATCTCTCATTGATCCTACCACTATCACCTGTAATCCTTTCGTCATCTCCTCCTGATTCGCTAACCACACTCTTTTGCGGGTATATTCCCCTATTTCTCCCTTTTTGTTTTCCCATACTCCATGCGGTTCTATCACCGCTACTCCTGGTATTACGAAATCGAACTTCGTTTTGCATCCATGCTGTTCTGGCACCAGTATCTTCTCCGCTGGGTAGAATTTGTGCAACACCCTGCACGTTAACGCTTCAAACTTCGAATCATGATATGGATGACTCACATTCCTACACAATGTCTTCTTTCCATACAGTTCTGGGTCCTGTTTCTTATATTCTCTTTGAAACTTCCACCATCGTTTTATGTGTTGTTTTACTACTAGTATCATTTTCTTCCAATCCTTGATTATGCTACTATTGCTATTTTACCTCCTTATTAATGTTAACTGAACTGAAAATGCAGAAAAAGTGTTTGGTTTCCTATTCCATGTTCTAAATAAAAACATTTTTTCCATTCAATCAAGTTAATAGAACTTAAACTAGTTTCGAATCATTCTACCAATTTCGAATCATTCTACCAATTTCGAATCATCCTGCAATTCTCAAATAGGTCTGTTTTTTGCAACTACTTTTGATAAGTTAGTTGTAACACTCAATCTTTAATATTTATCTTTGATAATTAAAGATAGTAAGTTGGGATAACAAATAAAATAATTATTAAATTCAAAACTACTACGCGAATCCGAAGTACCTTTTAAACATAAATAGCAGGCATCTTTTTCATTTTAATTGGAAAGTGTGACTTTTTATGCAAACTTTTTATCTAAATATTCCAAATCTGATAATTTTTTTACCTGTTTCACTATACTATCTCTATTTAGCAATATCATCTATTTTAAAGAAAAATTTGTTGAACAGTAGACTAATAAAGTTGAATATGGATTTAGAAAACAATCTATCAACATTTTCATCCTTGGAAACTAAAAATGGAGAAGCAATAAGTCAAGAAATCATCCTCGAGGAAGTAAATTCTATTGGCTTTGTAAAAAAGATAAGAAATAAATTAGAATTATTTTTAGCTAGATATCCATGGTTATTAATTATTATTCCTTTAGTTATTTTCTTTATTCTTGCTTTTGGTGATAATATTCAGAATTTCACTTATTTTCTGACAGACCTATTAGGGGCAAATTGGGTACTAATCATAATTTCTTTATTTTTTTTACTAATTTTCATTTTTGTTGGTAATTCTTTAGAAGTTCCTGAGATGTTAAGATTTGCAACCAGAATATCAAAAAGAGAGAATATCTTACCTGCTGACAAAAAATACCTTGAAAACACTATTTTATTCTTCAAGCTAGGATTAAACATTTGATATTACTTTTCATAATTATTTTGTTTAGTGCGCTATTTTTAGAAGGTATTTTAGTTAGTTTTATTGATCTTTTTATTAGTCTCTTAAGAATTTGGGGTATTTTTGGTAGAGGAAATTCCTTGTTTAACTTCATTCTAATTGCTGGAATGTATTTACTTTTGATTCTATTAATGGTTAAACTTGTGTTTAGCAGTAGTCTCTGGTTTTTCAATATTATTTTTAAAAGCCCTTTAGAAGAAAGATTCTTTCCAAGAAAAAATGTGCCCTCACAATCACTAGTTAAAGTTCGAGAATACTATACAAGTAAAAAAATCAATCAAATTTTTCTAATGATTTGGAAACTATATGATGAATTTTTTTTTCCATAGGATTAATGCTAACAGCATTAATATTTGTTTTTGGTCCTAAATATCCACTTATTTTAGATTCAACGATTATTTACGTTCCTTCAGGAGTATCTATTATTCCAGCTATCATATTTCTTTTATCGTGGATTAGTTTTTGGTATATAATCAAATCAGCAATAAAAAAGAAAATGGGTAAAACAATTAAAACAAAATCCGTGAACCGATTCCGAAAATCTGAAATAATTACAGTTATTCTTGGTGGATTAGGCTCAATATTTCTAGTGACCTCTTTGGTGTTTTATGTATTACGAAGTTGTTTTTTGTCATGTTCTATAAGTCCTTATTTATTGTTCTTTCATTTTCTAGTTCTTCTTCTAGCATTACCATATTTAGCATACACAATAAAATCAGAGTCAATTACGAGATTTTTTGTTTGGATAATTGGTATGGAATCAGTATTCAACACTATTTTAATGTTATTATGGATTTTAGTAATTAATTCGGGTGATTTAGTTATACTGGGAATTTTAGAATTATTGCCAGTATTTCTAGTTTATCTGAAGCGTGGAAAAATTTCAAGAGGATAATCAACGTTTGATTAAGACAAAATTGATGTAATACAAACTTGTTATATGAAAATATCCGGTAAATGTTCGTTGATTACTTCTTCATGATTTGGAATTATTTAACTCACCAGGAAATTCTAAATTTCTGAATACGATAAAACAGAAAGAAAATGTAATAATTCACATGATTGGAACAAAAATTAATTTTAATGCTAAAAAAAGTAGAATTCCTAACTCAGAAGGTAAATTAAATAGATTTAGAGAATCCCAATAAAATCTAAATAAATTTTCATAATCTTGAAAGAAAATTATAGCTAGAATGTTAAACCAAGAATAGCTCAGCAAAACAATGACTAGTTTATTATTTTTTGATTCATAAGATAACAAGAAATAAGCACAGAAGAGGAATGTTGCTAATTTAATGAAAATCATTTGTTAGAATGGATAAAATTTCAGGGAAAGTGTCCTATATGTCAAAATATTCTAACAAAAGAATCCCCAATAAAACAAAAGTGAAAAGATGCTAGATAGTTGTATCTGTAAGGAAAAAAGAAAATACTTAAACTCCTAGTAATCCTATTCTGCATTCATAATCTAAAGTCAAACTTGTTAGAGACCTTGATAACTATTGAATTCTGTCATTAATGATATAAATCGAGTAGATAAGCTACTCTATGATGAAGGAAAAAGTAAAGAAGCACTCTCCATTCTTGAAACACTGGAAACAAGAACTACATTGACAGAAGAGGAATACTTAAGGATAAAAATTCTCAAAAGTTACGCATTAACAGTAATCCCAGATCTTCGAAGAGAACGAACTAAAGAAGGGAACATGATTGCGGAAAAAGCCTTCCAGGAAAGTAAACAACAACCAAATCAAGTACTATTTGTTGATGCACTTCTCATAAAATTAAATCAACTAAATTATGGTATGTATGATGATGATCAACAATTGGAATTTCTTGTACTTATTGAAAAAGGAGAAAACGTCCTTAAGACCACCAGTCATTTATCAAGAACTGAAGCTCAAAGGCGATTAGCTTTTTTACGATTAGAGAAAGGCAGCCTTTATATAGTCCGTGGTGAAGAAGATCAAGCTTTACAATACTATCAAGATAGTTTAACCACATTTGAAAAGTTAGGCAATAAATTTGGAATGGCAAGAGCTCAATCAGTGTTAGGTGAGTTCTACATGTTTAGTCTGAGAGATTATACCACAGGGATACCTTACTTTCACAAAAGTTTAGTTCTATTTGAGGAATTAAACCATAAAAAAGGGATAGCTTATTGTTATCATAGAATCGGAGTGTTTTATAATAGCCACGGTGAACTGGATCAAGCTATGAAAAATTTTCAGAAAAGTTACCAGTTATATGAAGAAATTGGGGACTATGACATTTGGTTACCACTCGCAACCATTGGACTTATTTATTATTATAGAGGAAATCTTGATCCCGCATTAGAATATCAGCTGAAAAGTTTACAAGTAACCCAGAAAGCCTATATTAAAGATCATTTCGAGATTCATCAAACAATATTAAATGTTGGTCGTACTTATCATGTCTTAGGACAATTTGATAAATCTTTAAAATACTACCATCAGGGTTTGAAGATTCTAACAGATTTTTTACCAAACAGAAAAGGGAACATCAGTCAATGTCTTTATTATCTTTTCTCTCTCCATTTTGAGCATGAGTTAGTAACAGAGGCACAAAAGTATCTTCAACAACTAGAACACTATTCTAAAAAAGCAGATCAAAAATATACATATCATTTCAAACTTACCCGATTATTTTATAGACTAGCTAAAACCAAAATGCTAAAAACTAGCTCAAAACTCAAAGACAAAGCAGAAGCACAAAGTTTAGTGGAAGAAATTATAACAGAAGATACTATCTGGCATGAGTATACCATTTTAGCTAAGCTTATCCTTTGTGAATTGCTGCTTGAGGAAATCAAACTCTCTGGTGATCAGGTTATATTAGAAAACGTGAAACAAATCATCAATGAAATTTATGAGATCGGTCAGACACATCACATGTATCCGGTCCTTGTTAACGCATTAATATTACAAACAAAACTTGCTCTGTTAGAGGGGAACATCCCAGATGCCAACCAAAGACTAACGCAAGCAATTCTGTTAACGGAAGAAAAAGGCTTAATTCAGCTCCAAAAAATTGCCACTCAAGAACAATTACAGTTAGAAAGTCAATTAACAACTTGGAAGGATTTATATCAGAGTAATGCTCCCATGTATGAGCGAATTGCTAAGACTAAGTTGACCGAATATCTCATAGAAGCCCAAAAGATCCTTAAAATAGATTAATCAAAGTAATTACGTAAATATTCTACTTAATATTCAAAGAAAATAGAACTCTCTCTCACTTTTTCAATAATCACACTGTAGGGGTAAATTTAAAAGAATTTTTGATCTCTCGCTGTTTTTTTACTCCGTCATCATAATAAAAATAATATATTGAAAAAGCTAAGTCCTTGATTTCTGCCAATGTTAACTGCATTACATTTCTCTTTGGCAAAATTTCTTTTTATCACTTTATGTGATGCTCATTGATATTTTCTTTCGATAATTAGGTCACTTCAAGTAGTCAGGATAGAAATTCTTGATATTTTATTGAATAATTCATTTTTTAATCAATTTTTTTATACTCTTTTCATAATCCGTTACTATTTTTATATATGGTCTTAGTTGTTCATAATATTTAAATTTCTTTGTTTCTAATTCTTTAGTTAGTTTAATAATTTCTTTTTCAGCCTTATCGAATTCGAGTTTTTGAATACTAGATTGGATAATTGAATGTACACCTTCTTTTTTCTTTGTTAGAACATCAGTATCTTGAGTCATGGTATTTTCTAGACATAAGGCTGCTAAATCTTTTTCATTCAATAATTGATAATTTTTAAAGAGCATTTTGTAAACAAACTTGATTTCTTGGATTATTCGATTGTTTTTTTCAAGTTTTTTAAAATATTCAATAGGATGCATCGAACTTGGTATGGAATGTATATTTCCCAACAATAATCGCTCAATTTCTTGCACTGAAATGATTTTTAAGCTTTCAACTGTTTTAAGATTGTTAACTTTGAATTCACTTATATTGTTTTCTCTAATATATTGTTCTATCGATTTTAGGACAATATTTAAGACTGAACGCACAAAGTCGCATTTTTTCAATTGTAATAATATTGAGCATAAAGTAAAAATTACAGAAAAACTACCGATAGATTTGGTATCATTCTGGAAATTTGTCAATAGATTTTCATAACCTTCTGTAAGGATATTTTGATATTTTTGGAAGATATTTTGGTCTATTTTATCCGAATCAAGAGAAGAAATGGGGGGAAAAAGAGTTAAATTGATCATCATTTTATCAGGATTAGATTTCAGATAAGAAAAATAATCCTCTAAGTATTCTTCTAATAATTTTTCCATATTTAAATAGAGTAATTCATTGATTGTGTTTGTCATAAATTTATTTGATTTTAATGCAACTTTTCCAATTTCTATTTTAGAATCTTCATGCAATCCTACTTTTCGCAAAGCTCTTGCTTTCATCATATTAAAAAACTCTATAATCGATAACGGGGAAGACTCATAATTGCTTTCTTCTTTTTCAATTAGACCTGATGAATATTTAGAGTCATTATGATATTTAAACAAAATTTTCTTTGCAGATTCTACGAACCCATTTAATACTAGTGATTTACTAATATTAATTACAAGATATGGGACTTTTTCCTCAAATCTATCAAGAAAATCAATGTGTGTGCTACTACTTAATTTTCCATTAAGCTCAATTAATATTATTAGTAATTGTTGATATAAACGTAAATATTTGTATTCTGAGGAGTGTAAATACTCAGATATTTCTGATACATTAAAAGATTCGATAATTAGTGCTAAATCTGTTAGTTGGTGTAACACTAATTTCTGTGCTTGTTTAAAATCCTTATTAACTTGAAATTTGCTTGTTTTTGCTATTGATTTCCAGAACTCTATATGAGTTGGATCAAGGAGATCTCTAAGATATGCAATACTTTTATTATCCTCAATTGTTAAGAGTAGCTCCTCTTTCTCTAAATAACCTAACTCGGGATTTAATTGAATGATCTTTTCAACATCTAAGAAATTAAAAAGATTGATTGTTTTTTTGAATGTCTTGGAATCAACTTGGTGATTTCTATCCAGTTGCTGTAATTTTTTAGAGAAAAATTCGTTATAGGGGGTTTTTATCCAGAACTCGGGATTTTTTTCTAATGCATAGGATAATAATGCATTTATTTCTTTCGGTAAAAAATTGGGTCTTTTTTCTTGTTCAATGGCTTGTACAAATTTTTCGGAAGAGTTTTGTAACCCTTTCATAAATTGTTCAGTTGATATAATTTCTAATCTGTGTAAAATGATATTTTTCGTGATTATGGACATTTTAAGAAAATTAAAACTATACTCATCTTCAGAGTTCTGCAGAAATATATTTTTTATCGTATCACGGTATTCATTTAAATAAGAAACTGGAATTTTCGGAAGAATTTTTAGTAAAGATAAAGTAAAAAGTGATTTTTCAGCACTATTAGTCCAAATATTTAGGAAAAATAGTTCGAATAATCTTTCTAAGAATTTTTTTAAAGCATTTTTCCAGAGATGTTTTGAAATTGCTTCATCTTGTGATTCGTAATCTATAAATTCCATGATGACTTTTAGTTTTGGTAGGATGTTGTTATGTTCACTAATTAATGAAAGAAATCTAATTATTTCTCTAATATCTTTAGTTGCATTATTTTGGTATGCAAGATAAAGTTCTGATGAAATAGCGACAGGATTGAAGTAAATTTCTCTTTTAAACTCTTTTGATTTTAATAATAGAGATGCTTCATTTACTAAAGATTGAGATAAATGGTTATTAAAGTTCATTACTTCAGCTAATGAAAATTTAGCAGTAATTCTGTCTTTTATTTGATATTTTTCAAGTAAAATTTTAGTAAAAGAAATATATTCTTCAATAAGGTCAGGATACGGGGATTTAATAACTACCTTCATTAATGCTGTAATAGAAGGTCCAGATAAAGGAAAATCCTTTCCTCTAGAGGAAAAATTGTTTAAAATCAGCGTTGCTTTCTTAAGAAATTCCAAAAAAGTTTCCTTTTCTTTAATTTCTTTGCAATAATACTCTGCTAAATCTATATTAGCTTGATATAAGTTATGCAAATCAAGTTTTTCCATCCATTTCAAAGATTTTTTTTTAAAATTGGCATCTTGTAGTATTTCACTAATTTTGTAGGTTGAGGTGGCTAAGATCCTGAAAGAATGATCCGAAAATTTTATCTTGGAATGAATAATGCAAGAAAATAATGTGTCAATATAATTTTTCATTACTTCAGGAAAAGTACTGTTAAATATTGTCATACTAATGAGATCACTTCGATTTTGAATAAGAAAACATTCATATAAAAAAGCTAAAAACAAAAGTAAAAGCGAAAACAATTGAAAAAACAATTGTTAAAGCAAATACTGTTATTATTCCTAGCACTGCTACTTCTAAAATTACCATTAATCGTGATTGATTACTGTAGTTACTTATATGATACGAAAATATTAGTAATATCATTCCCAGAGGTAATAGTCTCAATAGAAAAGGTAATCTATAATCTAACTCTCCAATAGGAATAATTCCTATAAACCACGTATTTAAAATTGTAAATACTATACCTATTGTTATACTCAACCCTATTATTTTCAACACTTCATGAGATGCCATCGTTTGTTGTATTTTTTTGTCACTTCTCCAGATAACATATGTGATTACCAGTATAAAGATTAAATTTTGGAAATATTCTAAAATTATACTCAATAACGTATTTATTTCAATTATCTTTGGCATTGTTGCTTGAACCAGGGTATAAACTCCTAAAATAACATACACCAGGTAAATCGTTTCTTTTTCTTGTAACAATGGCCTGATTTTTTGGGAATTCAATGTCAGCGATTGGACAAATATTTTCACCATATTTCGAATATTTGGTAGTCTGGAGGATTTTTCGTATTGAACTTTTTGTTCTGGTTCCTGATACAGAATTTCTACA
The DNA here is from genome assembly GCA_001940645.1 of Candidatus Heimdallarchaeota archaeon LC_3. The sequence goes on along the minus strand of MDVS01000073.1, from coordinate 20,321 downwards.
GCACTCCCTGCGGTTTCTGTTTGTAGCAATCTTTTCAGTGTTGCTCCTACGAATTTGCATTGCCTGCATTCTAATACTACCATTTGTATGTCAAATAGCTCTGAATTCTTATTGAATATTTCTTCAGCTATTGGTGTGATTGTTTGTACTGCGTATTGAATTATTTTTTTCATTGCAACAGCATTCTGTAGCGAAACATCAATATTTCTTGTTATCGTGAATTCTGATGTCTGTTTCGTTCTATCTGCTTTGTTAAACATTTTTGTATTATCATTAGGGCAATAAGATAATCTCTCAATAAAATTCAGATTATTTTTTTCTTTTCCTTTCCTTTTCTCTTTAGCATAGGTTATTACTGCGTTTCCTGTTCTATCTTTATTAATGTAGTCAGTAAAAAATAATAAAAATCCTACTCCCGCAACAAGAGCAATTATTAGAAACAGCATTTGTGTAATCGATGTTGTTAATGGCATTTTCTCTGCAAAACTAATTTCAGTTAGTAATTCCCCTGTTGTGCTTAATTCTACTATCATCAATGTGCTGTCACCATATTGATTGGTTGATGTTATAATCAGAGCCAAAAATCTATTATTTTGTTCATCATATACTAGATCATGCATTCTATCGTATGCTTCTCCTCCTAGCACATTACTATATTCTATAGATCCATTTGGTAAAAATTTTGTTGCAGTAAAATCTGCTCCTCCATGAAAATTGGCATTAACTATTGAAATTGGATAATTCTCTGAATACGTGGTTCCTCCTACAATAATTTCTTAGTTACTATTTATTGTCATACAGACCCCCTCTTCTGATTCGATTCCTCCAAGTATTTTCTCCCATTCTATTGTTCCTGTATTATTTACCTTTATCAAATATTGATCATAATCGTATGATATGTATGAGCCTTCATAATCGGTGTAAGTCGTCTGCCGATCTTCATTAGCCACTGTTCCAAATAAATACACATTAGAGGAGTTATCTACTAACATATCATTAAAAAATTCTGAATAATCTATTCCTGTCAATACTGTAGTTGTCCACATTAAGTTGTATGAACTATTCAGCTTCATTAGATAAAAGTTTTCCATATATTTGGACCCTAATAGAATCAAATTATTTTCTTGATCAAAATCAATTTTCTGAGGAGAAAAATCACCTAAATAGGATAGATAAGTGCTAAAAATTATTGAACCATTTGAACCAATTTTTAACATAACAGGATGTGCTATATCCTCATCCTGAGTAGTGGATTGAGGATTAGTTATTGGAAACGATGGAGAGGACAATTCTCCTACTACAATAGCGTTTTGAGAATTATCCAGCTCCAAATCTGTTGGATAATCCATTTGTTTTCCTCCAATAATGGTAAACCATTCTACTCGTCCAGTTGAAGTAATGTTTGTTACAAAAATGTTATATCCGTCATTGGGTTCAGCTGTTCCTTCTTTATAATCCTGACTTGAATAATATTCCGAAGTGTGGGCGGAAGTTTGACCTGTCAAAATAATATTGTTGGATTCATCTATCTTGAAATCCACTATTCTTGTTTCTTTTCCTTCCCCTATATAAGAACTCCACAGCATCTCTCCAGTTGATGAAAATTTCGTTATAAATCCCCTGTCGAATTCAAAATTGGTTCTTGAATCGAAAGGATTTTTCAATGGATAGGTTTTAGAGCTGGTACCACCTGCTATTATGATGTTTCCATTATTATCAACTTCAATTATTGAATTATGAGTTATCCAGTCCCAATTATCAGATATGATTGGTTTATTGAGCCAAGTACCATTTTGACCTATTGTGTGAACAGCTGGAATGCTTAAAATAAAGAAAATCGTTGCCAAAATGAGTTTTTTACTTTTCAAAAAAATCACAATATTTATCCAAAATATTTTTTCCGTAACAATTTTTGTTCTTCAATAAAAGAATCATTAACCATTTCTCCTCTTTCTCGTAAAAGCATAGTTAATATAAATTCACTGAAGTAAATATATAACCCGTTATCTGGTATTTTCTTATAAGGATTATTAAATTCATCATGAATTCGATCATATATAGAAGTGTAATATTCATACATAAATTGGGCTAATTCATGAGGAATTGACATTTCAGAAAATAATAATCCCGCACTATCCCCTCCGGTATCAATTAAATGGATTCTATGATTTATTATTTGCTGATTATTTTTCAATTTATATAATTTAGACGTGAATATGATATTTCAACTTTTTTCTTGGAAAAAGAGGTAAAATCTACTTGTTGACGTTTTTTATTTTTCTATATCTTCATAGGTATATTATTAAAGATTTAATAGGATTAATAATTTTTTCAACCAAAACTAAATGAAATAAAATAATACTCAAATTTCATAATTTTAAAGTTATTTGAGTGCGAAATTCCATTCTTCTAAAAAAATTTGCTCAAGTATTCAAACATCTTTATTTATATCTAATTTCCAGCAGTTTGCAATATAAGGTCGTCTTTCTTATATTTAAATTTCAAAGAAAAAATTATAACAAAACCCGAACTTATTAAAATGAATAGATACGTAATTTGAACAACTAATCCACCAAAAATGAACAATAAAAAGCTTGTTATTGGGAATTGTAAAAATATCAAGGCTGCGAGTGGTATTTCTCCTATGTTAATTGATCTCGAACTGGTAAATGCTGGAAAAGAAATTTTGTAGCTTTTTCTCCCAAATTTAATTAATTTTCTCAATAAAAATAGAAAGAAAAGAACAAAGGTCAGCAAACTTATAGAACCAACAATATAGAGATAATCGATTGAGAGTGATAATGACCAAAAAGAATATATAATTTCCCCCAAGGACCAAAATGAATTATAAAAAATATGGAGAAGACACGCACTAAGAATAGAGCCAGTATAACGAACCAACCAGGTTATTATAAAAGTGAAAAGGAATAAAAATGTTAAATGAGTAACGGATGAAAAGATGTTTGGATTTAAATAGCTAGTTAAATGATACAAAGTAAAAATAATGATTTGGAAACTGTAGATTTTTTTTCTGTCCCAATTTTGGTGTTCTGAAGCTCTTAGTATAAATCCTCGAAACAACAACTCCTGAAATATTGGAGAGATAATACCACTAATAAGGAGGGATAAAATTGCAATTGATGGGAACTCCAGAGTAAATGGATAATCTAACAACCCTGATGAGGTATGTATAGACAACATTTTAAATATAATTTCTTTATAAAAAAAGTAACAAACTATAAAAAATCCCATAGAGATTAGAAATCCAACAAAAGAAAAGAGAAGGACTTTTTTATAAGTTATTCTTCTAGGGTAGGGAAAAACCAACCTATTGAATAGTGAATCTTTTGGTTTAGAGGAGTGTCGTAAAAAAAACCAATATATAACTCCAATAATTATTAGAGTAGTTATATAATAAAGAAAATTTTCTGTTATTCCAATAATTGCTGAAGGAATAAGTTGTAGTTCGGGATAAGTTAAATAAAGATCAAAGAAAACAGACTGAAAAGAATTTACTATCCAATGAATAATTCCTAAATACCAAATAGATAAACTGCCGTAAATTACTGAAATCAATAACACATAATTGATTTCAGTAATTGGAATTGAAGATTTTCGCGTAGATGTTGATTTCTCTTTTGATTCAAAATATTCAAAAAAACTTGGATTGAGCCTTTGTTTTAGTGAATCAAATTGAAATAGGCCCTCAGAATAAATTTTTGGTGATAAATACTTAAAATTGGATGAATTAAGGAATAAATTTTCAATTTCAAGTCGATAGACTTTACTCAATTGAGTTACCAGTAAATTGAAATCGTTTTGATTGTTTACCACGAAAGAAAATTTATGTGTAAGGAAAATTCTTCCGATAATATGAAATTTGACATATAATTTAAGAATTCCATTATCAACATCTCTAGTAATCTTTTTAATAGCTGAAATCGGTATTATTGCCGTGCTTTCAAATATCGAGAAATAAATAGCTTTTTCAGTTACAACGAAAAATGATTTAAAGAGTTTTGAGACAAAAATGCTATAAACTGCTTTTATAACTAAGAAACTGAATAGAAAACTAATGAATTCGAAAAATAATAAGGAAAATTGAAAAGAAAGAAGCATTTTTCCAAAAACATATAAAATAATAGTAATAATAGCAGAAAGCCAAAAAATAATAAAAAACTGAGTAAATTGGATTTTCAGCATACCTTGTAAATGATAATGGTAAAAACTAGAGCCTCGATTAAAAGCATTAGTAATACTTCTATTATAAAAAATTTTTTGAGAAAAAAGCACTAAAACAAGTGCTAAAAAGAAAATAATTGTTAACGCTATTCTCAAATATGTATAAGTAATAAATAATTGAAGATCGATATCAAATTGTGTCATAATTGTCTTCAATCCTTGATTAGATTTGGAATTTTTGGATCATTTGCTTAGATAAAACCTGATCAATTGAACTTCTCAGCATTTATATTACCAATGGTGCTTTTAGGAGGAGGGATGAAATAAAGACGATCGAAACCTTTTTAACCAGCCAGAATAGAATTAGATTCAAATGTTGCACCAAGTGAGGATTTACAGAATTGTTTCTAAAATTGTATTGTATAAAATTAGTTCTGACAATTCTTTTCCATGACTGATTTATGTTGGGGAAAACACAATTTTTCATTATTGTCATTGTCAGAATAAATAATACTTATCAAAAAAAAATTTGATTTATATGAATAACTTAACAAAAAAAGAAAAATGGAAAAAAATTCAGGAACTGGTGTCTTTTTTTGGGGCTGAAATAGAAAAAGAAAAAATTATCTTGGTTCAAAAAAAAAATGACGTGAGTTCAATAGAATCAATTGATCGATTAAAAGAATCAATTGAATCGATGCTGGAAGTTACACTACAAATCACAATCAAAAAAGATAAAAATAGATGGGAAATTAAAGTCAAGGACTTTAATAAATAAATTAGTAATATTACTCCATCACTTTTTTATCTAGTAAAATTCCATTTCCCACAAAAACATTCAAGGGATCTGTTACAATATCGTAGACTTCATGAGATCCATTTTCAATTAGTATAAGTTTATTTACTGTTACCCATGAATCACTTGGGATATGGAAAATTTGATCTCCTTCCTGAATATTAATAGGATCTATTAACCAACCAGTGTAAGTCTCATTTTTATACCAGATAGGTTGATTATATGGAGTTATTCTCAATGATCCTTTATCATGGCCAATTTTGAGGATAGAGGAGACTTTAGAGACATCAATTTCAGTAACTAATACTGGGATGGTTTCTCCAGAAGTTACGTTATAACCAAGAACGTATTCTCCAACATTAAGTTTTTGCACAGGAATTTTAGTATATCCATCAGGTAGTAGAATTAGAGTATCTTTGGCAACGCATCCACCACCACTTCCGCCACCATTAGATGAAAGGTAAATAGATTTTGATGGAGACCAGTTTGAATATGCACCGTTTTCATCCATTATTCTATATTTGATATATTTTGTTCCTGTTGACGTAAATTGATGGCTAGCTGCCTTGGTATAAGGATATGAACCATAATAGGCTATATAATAGGAGCTAGTAGATCCATCTCCCCAGTTGACTTGAAAAGTGATGTCATCATGATCCAAGTCATCACCTACAAAATTAAAAGAATAATAGGTGTATGTATACCCTGAAGATGGACCTGTTGGTGTAGGGGGGTCATAAGTGGGATAATGTGGTTTATAGTTGTAACTATCAGAAAAATAGAATTCATCATCACTTAATTGGATGTTCGTCCATTCTGTCCAGTATTTTGTTCGTAACCAAAGATCATTTTGGTAGGTTTGTAAATTAATACCTACAGAACCACTGTAATACAATCCTTTGTAAATCCACGAATCAGATTGACTTACTCTATAATATACTAAAACGTAATCTGCACCTTGATGATTTAAGAATCCTGTAAAAGAATCAGCATAAAAAGAGGATGAATTCCATACAATATTCGGATTAATTGGATCAGTGGGATCAGTTGCATCAAATCCTAATGAATATTCATCAAAATCATTCAAGTAATCACCATCGGTATTAGACAGACCTGGATCTGTCCCTACTGTATTCACTTCTATACCATCATTAAGTCCATCCCCATCAGTATCAAACAATGTGGGTCTTGAATACACAGACTCAGATATATAATATTCATCACCATCATTTATCAGATCGTTATCAGTATCTATGTCTTCATCACTTGTTCCTTCCAAATCCTCTCTAGCACGAAACCACCCATCATTATCAACATCCTCTCCTCCTGCTTCGTATTTCTCATAGATATCCTCTCCTGCTGTTGGGTTCGAAGATAGGAAAAATGACAAAAGCAATAATCCCGCAATCCAACCTTCAGGTCCTGAAAGGAAAAAAATGAGTAAAACTGCTAATAATATTGCTATGGCAATAGCTAGACCTAGATTGTCAATGATATCTGTTAAAATATCATTTTGTTCTTGAGTAGTTTCTGCTTCGTATACTTCTGCGGTCTTTTGGTTAATATTGTTAAATACGTCCCGAGGATTATCTGGAGCGTTTAATCTAATATATTTTCTCCAATTTTCAGCAACTGCCATTAAAAATGAAGCCTCATTTGCGGTTTTAACGAAAAAATACATACCATTTAAAAAGAAACCTTCTTCTGGTCCAGAACCGACCCCTTTAATCTCTGCAGCTAAACAGGGAGTAAAAGAAATGTAATTACAGGTTTTTTCATAAGTCTTTAAAGTCACAATTCCAGACCAATTATCAAATCCATTATCGATATAATATGAATTATAATCAGTGAGTGCTTGTGATCTTGCTATCTCAGGATCCCAGAATATTTTAAGGTAATAATTATCAACAAGAGGATAATTCATCTCTGATTGATATTTCAAAGCTATTTTAATATGAGATACGATTTCATTATCTAAATCACTGCTAGATTCTTCAAAAACTTTTAATGCTTTTATTACTGAAATGTGGGAACCAGCTTTACCATCAATTAGACCAGGAAAAGTAACTAAATTCGGTATCTCTGATTTATTTTCTTCAATTTTTCCACTAAAACATGAAAGGAAAATAACAGGAGATTCTTCAGACTTTTTCGAAATAATATTTTCAAGTTCCTCCCAAGGAATAATCGATTTTTCTTTAATTTTGAACCCTTCTTCTATTCCATGTCCCAAAATTATCAATAGATGATTACTCGATGTCCCTTGAATTATATGATCTAATCTCTTAAAAGAATTAAAATTTTGATGCGAAATCGGATAATTGTATTCTGAAATCAGTGAAGTTAATTCTACAAGGGTTTTTTGAATACTATCATCTGAATCTTGAGGAGTAATCACCACAACTCTTTGCTCCGTTCTAAAGAAAATCTCACCTATATAATTAGCGCTTACGATGGTCGTTGTAGGTAAGATTACTATAACAAAAGCAACAAAGAGGATCTTTTTATAACTGAAATTATCTTTTTTATGCATATTGAACCCCTTCTTGGCCGTATACAAAGAAACTATCCTAGTTTATAAATATTCTCCATTTGGAAATGTAATTAGTTGATTAGTTCAATTTCAAAACTGTGACTAATTACCTAAAATTATTGTATCTTGCATTCTTTTCCTCAAATTTTTTTTATAATCCAATTTTATTGATTATTACGTCAATGATTATAGGTATACTTATTACTAAAGATAATAGTCCAATAATTGCTGTTATTTCTCCACTTTAACAGCATTAGCTATATTATTATTTAGTTGGATGATAAATGAATCTCTATGAAGTATTGGTTTTATTCTAAATTTTGAGTTATTAACTTCAACAATCCTGTTTTTAGGAATTTATTAAATGTTAAAAGTAAATTAGAAATTAAATTCAATGAATCGATTAGTTAAAAGAATTAATTTCTTAGAGGATGAAATTAATAAAGTTAAAGAAAGAAATTAAATTGAAAAAACTTATATTAACTGATGGACAATATTTTTTTTAACCATGTTTCTCAAATTTTTCAATCTTCTTGATCGAATGAAATCTAATTTCACCATTCTACTAAAAAAGTTAGGTTCATCTACTGGGGGTTATTATGAATCTATTTATTATGGTTTTTTGTGATTATACCATTATTTTGACCTTATTGTTATTTATTGACCCACTGGTTTTTTGAGATTGAGTATTTGGTCAATTTTTTCGTCAACGGACTTGATAATGGTGAGATTTATTTCCGGTTTATATCCTATACTAGGATTAGTTTCCGAAATTTGTGCACTACAATTTTTTATCTCTGATGTTTAGATACTCAGCGAATTTACCTTACTTTTTTTCGATTTTTTCACGGGATTAACACTTTCTCGTCAATATATAGGGTAAAAAAGATTAATAAATTTACTAATTGAAATTTAAGGTTTGAAAAATCAATTTTATTTGCTTAAAAACTTCATTTTATTCTATAAATTGCTAAGATTTAGATAAATGACAGGTTGAACAAACTCCAATTATTGGAAATTGGTCAAGAATGCAACTAAAAACTTTTAAAATAAGTCTAAATTGAAATTCAGGTAATTGAACAATTCAAACATGGAGAAACAAATTTATGGGGCATCGTTATCGTTTTTTTGTTATTTTAATGAAAGGATCACTTACCAAGCCAGAAATCGTATTAAAACTGTTTAATATTTTTCAAAAGAATGACCGCCTAGACTACCAATTTTATGCCAATCTTCATCAAAGTATATTTCAGTCTCATATTGAGAATTAATTGGTTCTCCATTTTTTTTAGCAAGGAATAGGTGATCAATTCTAATAATTCCATCTTTCAATCCTGAATTAGTAAATAAATAACTAAAAAGAAAATATTTTCTATCAGAATCCTTATCTCTCTCGATGGAAGTCCTGATTATATTTTGACTAAGTTTTTCAATTTTAGGGCCTTTAGTAAATCTATCTATTACTAGTAGTATAGCAATTAATGAAGATAGATATGCTTGCCAATTTGATAGAATCGAATCTGCTAAAGACTGTAAATTGTTTAAAACTATATCTAATAAAGTCTCTTCCAATTATATCACAACAACCACTTAATTAAATCCTATACTAATAAAATTTCTTTTAAATATTCACCAATTATTAATTTCCATAAGTTGGAATAAATTATTATCAAATAATAAGAATGAATTTATTCCGTTCATTTTAGAAGACAGTATTTGGTTATCTTGTCTGATTTTCTTATCATTTCAGGGATGAATTCCAAATTTACGCTCTATTTATTTTTATAGAGATGTATACCTACAGCACCAGCCATCAACAAACCTCCTACTGATAATAATCCGAAGGAGTTGTTCCTTGCAAATTGAAGAAATTCTAAATCTTGAGGTATAATTCCTACACCCATTCCTAGAAGAAATACAAATAGTCCTCCTAAAAAAACAATACTTTCGAAATCCAAATCAGATAATATCGACATTTGACCTACCTTTAAGTTCTTAATTCGCTTTATACAAGTTTGTGAATATTACTTATTTACTCCACTTTATCCCTTGACGATTATTTTTAAATAAAGGTCTTGAATTATCAGGATTTATTCTTTTTTTCCTTAAATACGCTTCGTGTATCCATTTTTTTATTGTACTTGGATTATCACTCCAATTATAAATCTTAGCGTTATCACAATCTATGTTATCAGACCATTCTGCATTTTTGAAATTAATTACCTGATTAGTTTTTTTACAATAATCAAATAATAATTCATAAATTCTAACGATTGGAATACAAAGTGCTGTATTTAGTAACAATTTGATTATATCATCTTTCCGTGATCCTTCCAATATATCAGCACTAACATTTAATGGAAATTTTTACTGAGCAGAGTTATTAAATTCATTAACAGGAAAAAATTGCCTTTGTCTTAATAAGGATGGTATATCAATTGTAATATCATTTCCTACAGATCCATCAGAATATAACGGAACAAAATTTATCCCTTTCGAACTTATTAACGAAAGTTGAGCAATAAGTAAATAAGCTAGTCCTTTAGTTCCTTCTATATAATTAAGAAATTTTACTTTTTCTTCGTTCTCAATAATATGTTAAAATATAGAAGAATATTTAATTGTTTCAATTATTGTACGAAATATTAATGAATAAAATGAATTAAATTTTTTGTTCAACTAGGACTAATTCTTCTCATTTTTGAAATAGATTTATATTTCAACTAAATTTACGTTTTAATAGGGTTTTTTAATGGTTTTATGCTGTACTATTGATGATTATTTTAAGAAATCTTTTAATTTGGTATCAATGGATAAAAAACCTTTAGAGGATTTTAAAAATAAGTTAATTACGTGGAATAAAGGCCATCCTGGTTATAAGTCTATTAAGGAAAGAATTCTTGAGGAAAATCAATTTATTTTACCTACTCCTTTAAATAAACTTAACTGGGTAATTTATGAGAATGATGCAAAATATTTATACAATCCTTACTTATTAATTCTTTTCAACAAGATTCTTGATCTTAAATTAAGTTCTGAGTCAATATTTGGAAAAGAGATGTTAGAATATTTAGAAAAAGAATATTCTATAACTACTAATGCTGAAGCTCGATTTTCGCCTTATTTAGGGAGTTTATATGACAAATATAATTTAATAGATCAACAGGATATATTAACATATAGGGTGCACTGGGTTGATACTGTTCACGAATATTCCGGGTTACTGTTTTGTACACAGCCTATTACTCACGAAGTGGCTCAATTACTAGCTAATTATTACCAAAACTACCTTGAACCTCTAAGAAGTAATAAACTAGGTGAGGGCGAATTTATGAGGAATTTTAACGAAAAGCAAATAATATATGGATATTGGGAGGATGAAATTAAAACGCTAAAAAATGACGATTTTTGCAAAAAACAAAAGGAATTGCGAGATAAAATATTTTCTTAGGCCTAATTGCTTAGGGTTATTCAAAATGTGAGTGAATAATTTATTGACCTCGTCGTTTACAATTCACTGGTTTTTTGAGACCGATTAATTGGTCAATTTTTTCATCAACGGGCTTGATAATGATGAGATTGATTTCCGGTTTATATCCTATACTAGGAGTGCTTTTGTTCTTCATTATACGAGGAACTAACAGTAACATTAAATAAAGATTCAATATTACTCTTTATATCATCTATCGTTTCGGTATCATCTTTATCAAAAAATAGAATAATTGTATCGCCACGACTCTCTCCCCCAAACATATGAACTATCGCTTGAAGAATTTTAAATTTTTCTTCTTTAGTATAGTATATCGCAGATTTTTTTAGTAATTCGAAATCTTTTCCTAAAAACTCTCTTAGTCTTTCATCAAACATATATCTTATCCATCTTAATAAATTAATTTCGAGAATTCTCTTACATATTAGGACTTAAATTAACAATATCAAATTTATTGAATAATAGAGTTTCTATTTTGAGGAAATAAGTAAAAATCTGAAATATCTTCTTTTCAATTTTTTTATAATCATTTTTTCTTTTTTCTCCTATTCAATATTGAAAAAATCCCAAAAGCCATTATACTTGTTGAAATTCCTATTGATGATGTTTGCTCTTTGATAAGGATTTGACTTACTTTGACTTTGAAATCCTTACTTATTTGTGACAATGAATTGAGGTCTATTAGAAGTAAAACCTTTAATGTTATCTTTAGTGGTTTGTAGAATTCTTTCCAGTGCCTCTTGACTATAAAATGCAATATGAGGAGTAAATACCACGTTGTCTTTCTTTAAAAGAATATGATCTTGAATTATTTTCTTCCAGATATCAATTTTTTCTGAATCGTATAATAACTGCTTTTCTTCCTTAATATACTCCTCACCTTCAATTACATCTAGACCGATACCACTTAAAGTTTTATTTTCAAGCGCTTCGAGAAGTGACTCAGTCTCAACAACACCACCCCTAGCAGTATTAATTAACACAGCTCCTTTTTTGAATAATTTAATTGTGTTTTTATTAATTAAATGATGCGTATGCTTATTATATGGAACATGAAGAGTAACAATATCAGATAGCTTTAATACCTCCTCAAAACTTGTATAAGTAAAATTAATAAGATCGGAGAAAAAAGAATCCTGTTTAATATCATAAGCTAATACTTTCATTCCAAAACCTCTGGCAATTCGTGCAACATGCATTCCAATGCGACCTAAGCCAATTATTCCAAGGGTCCTTCCCTGTAAATCAAAACCCTTAAGACCTTCAATAGAATAATCGTTCCGTTGAGTCCTAACATAAGATTTGTGAATGTTACGTGAGAGTGCTAAGATTAATCCAAAAGTATGTTCTGCTATTGTATTTTCTCCATAATAAGGAACATTAGAGATAAGAATATTTTTATTGTCACATTCAGTTAAATCAATGTGATCAAATCCAGTTGACCTAGTGGCAATGAATTTCAGATTGTTAAGTGATTTTAAAACGGATTTATTTATTGTAGAATAAATAAAAACAGAAGCAATGTTGATGTCAGTAAAATTTTCCACATTTTTCTGGTTGAGAGGTTGGTCGGTAAAAGTTAGATCGAAGTCTTCTTCTGTTCTAAAAAGTTTAGTAAGATAGTCAATTTCCCATGATTTAACTTCAAAAAATGCAATTTTCATTCTTAAAAATCAAAGTTAAATACAATTTTAAATCATTTGTTTTTTTCAAAACTCTCCTCCTTTAAAGAAAGAATTGCAAATTAGTTGTTATCTTAACTTTAAGTTGATTCAGGAATATCAGCATTGAAAAAGATCCAACTTTGTACCAATAGGATCCTCTACCTCTAAATTCTTCAATCTCAGACTTAGTTAAGTCTGTTTCAGGGAATACGTTCCAATATTTGACGAAATTTGTGCACTACAGATATGTATCAAAGGTTTTTGGGTAATAACTAATTTACCTTTCTTTTTTTCCGATTTTTTTGAGAGAGTAACACTTTCCCCTCAATATATAGGGTAAAAAAGTTTGGTAAATTTACTAATTGAATTTAATGATTGAAAAATCAATTCTATATTGTAAAAACTTCATTTTTTTCAAATTTTTCATCTGAGTTAGAATTCTAAAAACAAAAGATGAAAAAAATGGACTGAAATAGCTACTATACTCCCATAAACGATCATAAACTGAAAACATATGGAATAGCCCAATTAAGAATACACCCTATACAATCTTTTTGAGTTTAACAGAGTATCAGAAACTTTTGAATGAAAAGAGCAAAGGACTTCTTTCAATTGAACTATAGGGGGTCATTTATAGGCGGCAACAATGTAGGTTATTTCTCCTCCCTGAGTTAAATTTATAACAGAGATGGAAAAAATCACTCTGTGTATGACTGCTGTATCTCCCCTTAACAAAACAATTTCGAATCTCAATGATGGAACTATTGAAAGACTAAATAACGGAGAAATAATTTTTAAATTGCATTCACATCCAGAAAATCCAATAATAAAACCTACTCAACTTCAACAGACGTGGATTGAAGGGGGTAAGCTTAGATCTGGTGCTATTTTTAATGGGGGGGCTACTTTATTCAATAATAAAATTATTCACGTTCCTCGTGCTCAAAAAGAATATCAACGGGGGAGATTTTTTGATGAATCTTTAAATGTTTATAAATCTGATTTTAAAAATTATATTTCTAAGATTTGGATCCTTATTAGTGATAATGGACTCAATTTTCACCGCTATTATGATGGAGTCATTCGAGGAGACGGAAGTACACATAAAGATTTTCTTTATGGACTTGAAGACGTTCGAATAATCAAATTAAATGATCGATATTGGTTAATTGGATGTGGGAAAGTTGTTCCAGCATTTCAAGGTTTACAAGGTGTTTCAGGAGATCGAATCGCAATTTATTCAACAACCGATTTTCAAACTATAACTTATCATGGGATCGTGAATGATATTGAGGTAAGAAACGTTGTAATCTTTCCAGAAGCCATTGCGGGAGATTATTTTATATTAACGCGATTCGATAAGCAAATACAAATAGCGAAATTAGACGCTGAATTATTGCAACTAGAAGATCCTGTTAAGTATATTCACTTATGGAAGGAAATTTATAAAAGACGCAAAAAAAATGTACTTCTGGAGACTGGAGACTATTATCATGAACAAGAAAAAATCGGGCCCGGTCCACCACCAATCAAAACATACAAAGGTTGGTTATTAATTTATCATTCTGTTGGAAAAATTGAAAAACTTATTGCACAAAATTACAATCTGCCTCGGAGTATACCTAGGGGTTATTCAATCTGTGCGGCCTTGCTAGATTTACATAATCCTTCTCAAGTCCTCTGCGACACCAAATATCCGATTTATATTCCTTCTCAACCTTATGAATTATACGGAAATTTAGAATTTCCAATTGATGTCCCAGCAGTTACTTTTCCTGTTGGTGCGATTGTTATAAATGACAAATTGATGCTTTATTGCGGTGCAGGAGATAAATATATTATTTTATTGAGTACAAACCTTTCTTCCTTAATCAATTACCTATGGAACGAATGTAAAGTTGATACTAAAGTAATAAATATGAGATGAACTTTATGCAGTAAAATTCACCAAAATAATATTCTATATTAATTTCTCATTTTCTTCTCACATTGATTGATACATAATTATGAAAAGAAAAAAATTTATATAAACAAGCCAAAAACGAATGTAAATATCAAAATAACAGAAAAAACAATTGTTAATGTTACTGCTGTTATTATTCCTAACACTCCCACTTCTAATATTACAGCTAATAGTGATTGAGTGCTGTAGTTACTTATATGATGCGAAAAAATTAGTAACATTATTATTAGAGGTAAGAATCTTAATAGTAATAGCAATCTACTATCTATCTCTCCAACAGGAATAATTCCCATTAGAAAAATGTTAAAGATTGTAAATACTATTCCGATTGTTATACTCAACCCTATTAATTTTAATACTTCATGAGAAGCTATCGTATTTTGTATTTTTTTATCACTTCTCCAAATTACATACGTGATTACCATCACAAATATTAAATTTTGGAAGTACTCGAAAATTAGTTGCATTATTGTGCTTATTTCAATTATCTCGGGTAGAGTTGTCTGATTGTAATTCAAATTTCTATTTAGGACATATTAGGGAATATATGAAAATTAAAGGTAATTGTCCTGTTTGTATTTTATGAAGAGGTTGAGAGTTAAAATGGTTGTTAAAAAAGATGCGAATATCAAAATTCAAAAGCTATTTTTCTTTAAAAATGAATGTATACCCGTCGTTAAAGCTGTTTTGAGTAATAAAATACCAATTCCCACACCAGGACCAAGTCCAACTGCTAAACCTATACCGATTTCGCTTACTTAATGGAAAAAAAGATTTGCTGAATGTGAAATATAAAGTAATAGACAAATTAATCTAATTCTTGGTATTTCTGAAAAAGAAAAATTTTGGATTCTTTTTTACAACGTATCCTAAAGAAATCCAGAAATGAACTCTATGTGTATATTTTAGGCTGGTTTTACGAAAATCAAATTGGAGATTGAAGGAAACTATTTTAGTAAGAGAATAGATAGTCTTAGGTAATTTTTTAACAGTGATCCCTCAGATTCAGAGAATAATTTAGACAGCGTTCTACTTAATACCTTAGAAACACTTTCTTTTCTAAGAGATGATCTAGGATAAAAATAATAGCCAGGTTCCTAAGACAAGTTCAAAGATCAAAACTAATAAACCTCCGACTTGCCACAGGGCTTTCAAATTAGGTTTTACAAGTTGAATCCCATTACCAAGGCCATAGGTGATGCTAGCAACAATCCCAAACCACCCAACAATTACTGGTACAGCAGTTTCATACGTAACGAACAAGATTGAGTATGCCAGGGTACCAATGGAAAACATAATTTGGGTAATTGCGAAAAGAGAAGTTTTCGTTTTTAAAATACTACTACCTAGATCAATTAATTCATTTTTTTCAGCACCACTAGCGTTTGAGTATTGTCTTGCTAGATTGGAAAGTCCCCAGTAGTTTTTTTTACCGTAGATATTGAGTAGGCCTTCTCCTCCTCGAAAGATAAACCATATAACCCCCAATATTACGTTAAATGAACTAAATGCCATAAACAACATTACTGCAAGAACAACTATGGTAATATGCTCAGTGGTGAGTAGTACGAAGCTTATTTCAAATTTTTTTGGATCTTCGTTGATTTTTTGCAGTTTAGCTTCTGACTTCAAGTTATCAATTGTTCCATGACCAAGTAGTGCATCACAAAAAATAAGTATAATTATTATCAATAGAAATAGAAAACCAGATAATTGCATTTCGATACTCATTAGGAATTCACCCATCTTTTTCTTTTACTTTATTTACTCTTTTATAAAAATTGATGAATAAGATTTCTGAAAATATCATTTAAAACTTCGTTTCAGTACGTAGCAAAAAAATATTGCTTATAAGCAACGATCTTATCATGTTATGGTAGAATTAACTCGTCTCCAAGCAAAATTAGCCCTAATAGAAGGAAATATGGATAAAGCTCAGGAACTGTTAAACAATGCAAAAACAAATTCCCTAAACAAGGGAATGGGAAGAATTGTGAATAAAATAAATATGGATCTAGAAGTATTAAGTTCACAATTCAATAGTTGGCAACTTATAATTAATTCAAATCCAACACTACGAACACGGGTTGAAAAATCTCATTTAGAAAATTATATTGAATCAGTGGTGAAAATCATTGAAAATGAGACAGAAATTCAATGAATTAGACCAATGAATAGATTATATAATGATTGTTTGGTCAATTTTTTCCTTAACGGGCTTGTTATTCTTGAGTTTGATTTCCGGTTTATATCCTATACTAGGATTATCTTCCGAAATTTGTGCACTACAAATTTTTATTCACGATGTTTGGATGCTTAGTGATTTTGCCTATCTTTTTTTTCGATTTTTTCACGAGAGTAACACTTTTCTCTCATTATATAGGGTAAAAAAGTTTAATAAATTTACTAATTGAGATTTGGGGTAATTTTTGTGGATCATAAAATATGGACAATATTTCGGATTCTTATAGCATTTGTACTTCTTCTAACAATTCTTTTCGTTTCTATAAAAATTTCTAAAAACCTTTTTTTATCTTTTTTTTGATAATTAAGATTGTTATAAGACCAATAAAAATGAATAACATATCTAATGAGTTAGTAGTAACATTATCTTGGGTTGTAGTAGTAACATTATCTTGGGTTGTCTCACTGATTTTACTTCCTAAGCGGAACACTGTATGACCATCTATTAACTCAATCTCATAATAAAACCCTAGAACATCACTAACGCGTAGTTTAAATGATAATTGTGTTTTATTGGCAAAACTAGTCGCATCAAAGACATATCCAAAATTAGGCTCGGATCCAATATATAACCAATTTATTCCTTGATCAGTAGAGTAATATAATTCATAAGTTCCATTATAGTACTCTGCTAATCCAGATTCCCAATTTAGGGTAACAAAATCATCATCTGTGTCTGTAATGCTAATTATAGTTTGTATAATATGAAAAAAGCTAGTTGTTGGATTTAGATCTTTATTGTTAATAGAACCCTCTAACGTTACCGTTAAAAGATTTGGTCCCCAGTAATTTTGGTCAAATAAATTACCTTCTCCGTCATCGTATCCTTGATTTGAAGAAAAATCTATATTGTTAAAAACTATATCATTAAACTTAATTGTATTATTTTCTGCTCCTAACCTTAAGTCTACTCCATGGTAGGAATTATTAGCAAATAAATTATTCTTGATTGTGTTATCTAATGACTTTCTCGTAGATAAATCACCATGATCTATTAATAAACCAGATTCACTAGAATTGAATACTATATTAGCTTCAAGAAGATTATCACTGGAAAAATACAACTGTAAACCGGGACTTTCAGGTTCTATAATAATATTTTGTTTAACAAGACTTGAATTTATGTTATATAGACTAATAGATCCCGTTAAATAGTTGTTCATAATACTATTATTTATGCTAGAACTTAATGACAAACTGTTTGCAGTAGTATTAAAGAAATTACCATATATCTGATTATTATGAGATTGATCAGAAAATATTCCTTGTTGAGCAGTGATAAAATTATTGCTAATAGTGTTATTATGAAATCCTGAATCAATCCAAAGAATTGGTTCTGCGCCGGGAGAATTAATTATATTGTTTACTACTTTAAGTTGATTCCCTTTAAGATTGATTCCTCCGGTTTTAAATAAAGAATTATTACTTATTAATGAATTAGAAGTAATAGAAGCAATCGATTCGATTTCAATTCCTTGGAGAGATGTATTAGTAATTAAATTGTTTTCAATTATGATATTTTGTGCACTATCAAGTTTTATACCAAATCCGGGTGAATCTCTGATGGTATTATCCTTGAATGTAACATTTTGAGCATTTTTTATCTCAATTCCTCCCGTACCAACATTAAAAATATTATTTTTTTCAACTATAGTATTATGTGACGTTCTTACATTGATAGCTAACCATCCTGCATTAGAAATAGTATTGTTAATGATTTTACAGTTTGGTGATTCAAAAAGAGCAATCCCATAAAAATTAGTACCAGAAAGAAAATTATTTTTTATTAAAACATGATGATTTACATTTCTAAGATCAATTAAATTCCGAGTATAATTATCAATAATTTTGAATCCTTCAATGATAAAAGGATCTATTTCCGTTCCCGTACCAGAAAATCCTGCATTTTCCATTTCAATATTGTTATTAATTCTAATTGGATTACGAAGAGAAAAATTAGAATCATTTTCAGGTTTCATAGTAATATTAGAAAAACTCGGATTTGAATCTATTATCAATAAAAAAAATATAAAAAATATCATTATGAAATTAATTTTCAATCTATTTAAGTAGGATTTTTTCAATGGATCTACTACCTTCTACCACTAAATGTTAAATCAAATGATGATCTAGAAGTAAAGGATAGGATTTAAAAAGTGATATAGTAGTTCGAGTTTTCGAAGTATATTTAATAAAGAAATTTATTGACTATTATTGGAAATCCAGTCTTATTCACCAATCTACTAAAAAAGTTAGGTTCATCTACTAGTGGGTTATGTGAACCGATTTAATGTGCTTTATTGTGAGTGTATCTTTATTTTGACCTTATTGCAACCCATTGACTCACTGGTTTTTTGAGAATGAGTGTTTGGTCAATTTTTTTGTCAACGGGCTTGATATTCATGAGATTGATTTCTGGTTTATATCCTACACTAGGATTATCTTCCGAAATCTTTCCCTAAATATTCTTTTAGTCTTTCATCAAACATTTGCCATATCCAGCTTAATAAGTTAGATTCGAGAATTTCTACTTAATAAATTCATGGAAAAGTTATTATACTCATTGTGTTTTTATTAATTTCATGATAAAAGCTAAAATTACTAAAAATGGAATGATTAATATTCCTGCAGAATTACGTAAAAAATTGGATATAAAGGCCGGTGATAGTGTCAGTTTTATTGAAACTCCTGATGGTATTATGATTGTTCCCATCAAGAATATTTTAGATTTGACTAATCCAAAAGAATATGATTTAGCAATGGAAACAATTAAAGAAATTCGCAATGACCGTGAGAACGAATACTGGGGTTAAGGGATAAGGGCTTATTGTGGATATTGTTTGGGATACTGGTGCTATTACCCTTTTTTTTGCTGATCACGCTCAAGCCAAGGATTATATGAAAAAAATCAGCCAAAATCAAATAACTGGCTACGTTCCGAGGTTAATTCTTGCAGAATTTTACTATAAAACTACAGAAAAGTTGGGAAAAGAAATAGCCCAAATAAGAATTGTTGCATTAAGAAATTCTAAATTAATTGAAGAAGTTATGGAGGAGGATGATATTTTCTCAATAGGATCCATAAAATTAAGTAATAATAATCTTTCATTGGCTGATTGTACCCTAGGGAGTGTAGCGATGAAAAGAAAAGCCACAATACTCACTACTGAATCAGGATTTGATAAGGTGAAAGCAATCCATTCAATTAAATTGGATTATTGATTACGCTTGGTATTGCTTGTAACTAAAGCAGTGTCTAAATTTTTAGCAGTATTAAAATTGTCTTTTACCAAATAGAAATAGGAAAGTCCCAATAGTAATACAAAGAAAAAGTTGATTATAAGGGCCATTGGTTCAGTATTTTCAAATTTATCAACATTTCCTATGTCATCAACATTCATATTTAATACCTACCAGTTTTCTTTTTCGGTAAACAATTATCAATTCAA
>MDVS01000072.1 GCA_001940645.1 Candidatus Heimdallarchaeota archaeon LC_3 | reverse complement strand
TCTTGTGTATTTACATTGGCTAACTTTTCAATTTTAAAACCATGTGATGATTAAGTTTGGAAGAATATTATAATGAATATACTTATGAAATAAACAGTGATTTAACTATAAATCTTCTCAATAGATGTTATAAACTTGATCTTTTTTGACAATTATAATAAATCTATCCTCTGTAAAT
This sequence comes from Candidatus Heimdallarchaeota archaeon LC_3, assembly GCA_001940645.1. The sequence goes on along the minus strand of MDVS01000072.1, from coordinate 9,384 downwards.
TCGATATATTCATTTTCATAAATTACATCAAAAATTTCTTGTAATTTTTTACGATACTTTCTTTTCTTCAATTATTTGTCTATTTAATTCAAATTTAAAGATTTCTTAAAAATTCATTCTATAAATTTTTTTTATTATCAATTTTGTGTTGGGACACTCAATTGAAAGAGAAAATACTAAATTTCTTATGAGTAAGGACTTAATTGAAAGGGTAATTTTCTTTCGTTAAGTTTTACATTATCAAATTATTCTCAATTTTTTCACTTTCAATCGTGCTGATATTTAAATATTTCCGAGTCTTGTGTATTTACATTGGCTAACTTTTCAATTTTAAAACCATGTGATGATTAAGTTTGGAAGAATATTATAATGAATATACTTATGAAATAAACAGTGATTTAACTATAAATCTTCTCAATAGATGTTATAAACTTGATCTTTTTTGACAATTATAATAAATCTATCCTCTGTAAATTCGATATATTCATTTTCATAAATTACATCAAAAATTTCTTGTAATTTTTTACGATACTTTCTTTTCTTCAATTATTTGTCTATTTAATTCAAATTTAAAGATTTCTTAAAAATTCATTCTATAAATTTTTTTTATTATCAATTTTGTGTTGGGACACTCAATTGAAAGAGAAAATACTAAATTTCTTATGAGTAAGGACTTAATTGAAAGGGTAATTTTCTTTCGTTAAGTTTTACATTATCAAATTATTCTCAATTTTTTCACTTTCAATCGTGCTGATATTTAAATATTTCCGAGTCTTGTGTATTTACATTGGCTAACTTTTCAATTTTAAAACCATGTGATGATTAAGTTTGGAAGAATATTATAATGAATATACTTATGAAATAAACAGTGATTTAACTATAAATCTTCTCAATAGATGTTATAAACTTGATGATATATTAGATCCTGAAATAACTATTAATGAACATTCAAATTCAATTTCGTTTGATTTTGGTTGGCATATTTTTGAATTAAATCTTCAGAACTCTACCTTCCTTACAATCGCTGTTAGAGAGAATGCTATTGGATTCCATGCCTTTATAGATGATGATGAATTTCCCTTTAGCATAACAGATAAGGATGAAGTTTTTATCGGATTATTTAATGTTGACGTAGAAACTTTAGCTATTATACCAGTGAAAAAACAAGAGAAAATTTTTGTATTAAACAAGGGAAAAATTTGTTTGTCATTAGCAAATAACAATTTAGAATATTTTGCATCCCCTGTAATCGAAGTATTGAATGAATATTATCGTATAAGGATTTTATACAATAATAATACTAATAAAGGTGGATTATTGATACAAAAAGGGGCCGAGGGATTTTTTGATAATATTTTATCTCCAATGTTGAATCAAATCGACTTAAATAACCATAAGCACTCAGAATTATTGATGATTCAGAACAATTATAGTTTTAATAAAAGAAATCCTGACAAAAATGATTCTAATGCACATAATTATAACATTGAGATAGATTATGAATTTAATAAAACAAATATCATTGCAACAAATATTATTAACGATGTATTAGAATTTTTTAATAAAAATCAAGAATTAAAAGAAGATTCTTATATCAAGGATAAACATTGGTTTAATTTGTTCTTAAATAAAACACTATTTTTGGGAAAAAGCTTCTTTATACTTCTCGTATCCTTTTCAATGTTGAATTTGCTCATTTCATTATTATATTAAAATTAATTTATTCAATGGGTAATATTAATTAAATTTTTAATTATTTTTTTCTGTGATATTGTAATGAGAATTTGCTAAAAGTGTGATGAGATAAATTTTGATCATGTTTACGGATCAGTTTGGAAATGTAACAATTGTGGTAAATTATCAGGAAATTTGGAAGATTTAAAAGAACTAAAGGCTCCAATTAGTAATAAAGAAAGAAAAAAAAGACCCGTAAACAGTTATAATCCAATAAACCTAACTTATTAGTTCAGAAATTCATATCCCTGAATGAAGGAGCCTTCTTTCCGTACTAGGTAAAATTTCGATGTAAAGATTGTAATATAGAAATAATTGAATTAGAATGGCCAAAAGAAAATGAATTTAAGAAATTACAAGGAGAATGGAAAAAACATAAATGCAATAAAGAGAAAAGAGACTTATTATACAAATAATCGAATTATTATTTGTTTGACCTTATTCCTATAGGAATCAAGAAAACTCACTCAAATTGATACAAAAGATTATATCCCGGAATTCGTTACAAAATAATCACGAAAAAAATATTGAGCAATATATATTAGTAGTTATGATTTCATAAAAGGATTTAGGTGGAAGATAATTCCAGATATTTTTTTAATAAGGAAAATATTCTAAACTTATAAAATTAAAATCCTCATCTTTACAACAAAAATTTCTATTATAAATCTTCTCTGATTTGTACTACAATAAAGGATCCTTTCAACTATGAGCTTTCTTAACTCTTTAAGAACTTATCTCAGAAAAGAAAAGCGTTTAGCAAAAGTTGTTTGGCTAGGCCTCGATTTTGCTGGTAAGACTACACTAATTCGACGGGTTATGACATCAGAATTCAAACCTAACACTAGAAGGACTTTAGGTCTTAATGTTGATGAATTTTCTCTTGATCAATCTCTAAAAATGGTTTGTTGGGACATTGGAGGTCAGCAAGTATTTCGAGAAACGCTCTGGGTCTCTTATATCGATGAAGCATCAGGAATCGTTTTTGTAGTTGATAGTTCTGACGCCTCTCGCTTTGCTGAAGCTAAAGATGAACTTTGGCGCATTATTTTATCTAACCCGAAAGTTAAGGATATTCCTATTCTTGTTTTAGCTAATAAACAAGATTTACCTACGGCTGTTAATGAAGGAGAATTAGCTAAAGTTTTAGATCTTGATAAAGTTGTATCATCTTCTTTTGCAGTTATGGCGTGTTCTGCTGCCACTGGAATAAATATTATTGAGGGTATGGAATGGCTCCAGGACCGTATTATTGCTCTGGCCTGAATTTGAAATAACTAATCAATTTTTTATCAGAGAATAATGACAATCTAATGATGTCAAAGTGAAATTTGAAGATTATTTAAATTTAGAACAAGTATTAGAAACGAAAAATCAGATCAGGTGATGTTGAAGAGTTCTCAGAGAAACTCCTTCCTTCTTCCAGTGATCACCGAGTAGTGTCTTATCCAAATTCGGGACATAGATTTCGTAATCCTTTATCAGAAAAACGATACAATAAAGAATCAGCTGAAAAAGCTTGAGAAAAAACAATTGATCATTTTGATAAAAATTTGAAGTAATTATTTTCCTTATGTGGAATATCATAGAAAAATTAAATGAAATCAAATTAATCTTTTTTTTATTATAATAATTTGGGAAATAAAAATAGAATATTTTCAATTAACAAATTAATTTTATATTTAAATTTTTTCTTATATCTTGGAAAATGAACGATATGACGACCTACACGATGTATGGACAAAATAGTTCATGGAAAACTCAATTATGCTCAGAAATCTCAAAAGAGAATACAAAAAAATATGAAACAGTACGTGTTGCTGGATGGGTTCATTTTATTCGTGACAAAGGTAAAATTATTTTTATTCAGTTACGAGACGCCTCAGGTCTCTGTCAAATCACACTTAACGAAACAAAATCCCCAGAAGAAGCGTTTAAAAATGCAAAACAACTATCTCTTGAATCAATTATTAGTGTTGAAGGTATAATCAAAGAAGATGCACGATCTATCAATGGAGCTGAATTAATCCCTTCAATAATTTTCATATTATCAAAAGCTGAACCAAAAATTCCAATTGATATTAATGAAAAGGTACCATTTGATAAAGACACGGAATTCAGGTTTCGAGAATTAAGTATTCGAACAAAACGAGTTCAAGCAATTATGAATGTGAAATCAGAGATTGCTTTTGCAGTAAGAAATTTCTTTAGAAAAAATGGTTTTTTCGAATTATTTACCCCCTACATCCTTTCAACAGCAACAGAAGGTGGAGCTGAAAAATTCGAAACTTCTTACTTTGGGAAAAAGGCATTTTTAGCCCAATCCTGTCAGTTTTACAAGCAAGCAGCAGTACAGACCCATGAAAAAGTTTTTGGAATCATTCCTTCATGGAGAGCTGAAAAATCACGAACTCCCAAGCATATAACTGAGTTCCATCAAATCGAAAATGAGATTGCATTTGGTACTAATGATACTATTATGGAAATACAAGAAAATCTTTTACATGAAGTAGTGAAACACGTTAAAGAACATAGTAATTCAGAATTAGTACTTCTAAATCGAACTGATCTTAAAATTCCTGAATTACCTATGAAACGGGTTACTTTTGCTGAAGCAAAAAAGATCTTACGTGAAAAGTTAAATTTTGAGGAACCAGCTGATGCTGATTTTACTACTCCTGAAGAAACAGCTTTATCAAAATATTTTCCAGATCCCTTCTTCATAACTAAATTTCCAACACATCTAAGAGGAATATATTACGAAACTGATCCAGAAAATGAGAAATTAACGGACAGTATGGATTGTGTTGCTCCAGAAGGATATGGTGAAATGTCAAGTGGTGGTCAGAGAGTTGCAAGTAAAGATCGGTTGCTTAAACGGCTTGAAATTGCAAATATGGATCCTAGTAATTTCGAATGGTATATCCGTATGTTCGAATATGGATTTCCTCCTCATGCAGGTTATGGATTGGGATTTGAGCGTTTAATTCGGTGGATTTGCGGATTAGAACACATTCGTGAAGGCATCTTATTTCCACGAACACCAGATTTGGTTACTCCATAACAAACATCTTAATCATCCAAAATCGTAATATTCAGATGAACTTTAAAAGGATCAATTTCGAATTGTTAATTAATCCTAAGTAATAAATATTCAAGTTAACGTCACAGGGGGAAATATTTTTTTCTCTTCAAATCTTTAAACAGCATCTTGTTAAGGGAGAATTTCAGAAACTACTAAAATTATTGTCATCACCTGAAAATAAAGATCAGATGCTCATCTTAATTGAAACTTATCTTAATTTAGGAGAATTAGATAAAGCGTTAGAGAAAATTGCTATAATCAATGATTGGGATTTGTTATTTGAGGATAAACTTGTTGTAAAATTATATCAAGCTCACATCCTTTTAAATCAAGGAAAATTAAGTGAATGTCAAAATTTAATAAATGAAATCAAACCCAATAACATCAATATTAGTAATTCTGAACTAAAAGGTAAATTCTTTTTGTTACACAGCGTGATACTTACCCAACAAGGAGAATTTAATGAGGCTCTTGAAATTCTAGAAAAATGTTTACAATCTTGTTTTAATGAAGAAAATTTGTTATATAAAGCTAAAACACTTCATAATATTGGGAGAGTTTATTATAATCAAGGGAAATTAGAAGAGAGTTTAGACTTTTATAATCAAGCTTTAGAAATAGAACAAAATTTTAAAAATCCTCAAGAATTAGCAAGAACGATGAACAACATAGCTAATGTTTATGCAGATCAAGGAAAAATCGAAGAAGCATTATCTTTACATCAACAAGCTTTAAAATTTAGGGAGAATGTGAAAAATAAAATAGAAATTGCCTCCTCTTTAAACAACATAGGACTACTTTTTCAAAATCAAAGAAAATTTGAAAATGCGCTGATATATTTCCTTCGTGCTCTGAAAATTTTTGAAAATATTGAGAACCATGAGGACATTGGACTCGTTTATTATAACATAGCAATTGTGAATGAAAATCAAAACAAATTAAAGGAAGCTTTATTTAATCTTAATAAGGCAATTTATAATTGGAAACTTTGTGGTAATAATACTTATTTATCATTTGCTTTTAATTACTTAGCAATCATATATCACAAATTAGGCAATATCAAAAGTAGTTTATCTTATTATCAGGAAGCCTTTGTATTAAGAAAATCACTTGGAAATCAAATTCATATAGCTGAATCATTAAATAACATTGGAAATATCTTTATTGAACAAGGACGCTTGCATTTAGCATTGGAAAATCATATAGAAGCTTTACAAATACGTAAAACTTTAAATAATAAAAAACTCATTGCTAGCTCTCAACATAATCTAGGAATTATTCATAATCTGTTAGAGGATTATTCATTAGCTGAGAAATATTTTATAGGATCGATGGATAATTTTGAAAGTGCAAAGGACTATGAAAATTTCTCCAAAACTGCAATATTATTAATCCAATTATATAAAACTAAAAATCAATTTGAAAATGGATTGAAGATAATAAATAAATTAGATTTGAACCGCTTATCAGAAGAATTCATCATAATTAGTAAAATGGTTAATGCATTAGAAGAAGAATTGCAACGAAATGATAGAGAAGCATTAAAATTATGGAATGAAGCTTTATCAATTTCAATTCAGGATTTTTCATTGAAAATCAAGGCGTTTGAAGCTACAACCGAACTTTCTCTTAAATTATGGATTAAAGAAAGGTCAGAAATACAGCTCCAAAGTGTTATACATTATTTAAAAGACTTTGAAACCTTCAGTATTCAGAATAATCTTATCCCAAATGTATGTCAGTGTTCACTTATTCGAGCAAAATTATCAACAATACTTTTAGACTTTGATCCCGCTATTAAAGATTTAAACAGAGTTATTAAATTATCTAAAGAATTTGGACTTCCTTCTCACCATAGGTTAGCAGAGAAAGACCTTAAATTGACAACACGTGTTAAAGAAGAAATAAAAAGACAATTTGTAAAACCTAAAAATGAAAATATTCGTCCCGATGATGCTTTGGATTATTTAAAAGATCTACATAAATTACTCAACCAAAATGAATAACAGAATTAAGTCCTAACTTATTTTTTTCATTATTTCTTTAAATTTTCGTATGTACAACATAATAGCTTTATTTCCCTCAGAAGATAACGTTATTAATGTTTTAGGCCTTAAATTAATAAATTTTTTTTCGATATGCACGTAATTTTTTTCGATTAATTTATTAATGTGAGAGTTCAAATTTCCTGGAGTAACATCAAGTGTTTTTTGAATTTGAATAAAGCTTACTGTTTTATGAATACGCAGAAGCAGTAAGATCCCTAAGCGTACAGGTTCATGGATAAAAGTATCAATATCTTGCCATAACTGAGTTATTTTGTGGTCCAAATTATCCATGAAATTTAGCCTGCTCCTTAATTAATATTCTATAATTAGGTAGAAAATCCCATTTGAATAATCCTTTTTCTTCCAATAAATAAATACATCACTGCTGATCCAATAATTAATGAAATACCAAATATTACAAGAAATAAAAACATAGAAATAGTGCTGATAATAATAATTGAGTTAACCAACCCTAATCCCAAAGCAAGAGTCGCAAAGAACAACAATATTTTAAAGATAATTCTATAATCTTCAATATTAGCTAATAGATATCCTGACGAACCAAATCCGATAAATAATGCAATACCCCAAATTAATGGAAAGAAATTTGAATTTTCTGATCCTAAAATTAGAATTATTGAACTAGTAAGTAGGTAAAGGGTAATTGCCAAAATTCCTATCCACCTATATGTTCTATTCCAACTTATTACTCCACTTGATCCATAAGAGAATAATATAATTGTTATAACGAGCATTATTACAATAATCCAAATAGATAGAAAGAGAACAGGTTCTTCACTTGGTTGAAGTGCTGATGAAGGAGCCATTCCGAATTGAAAAAAAGTTAAACTGGTACCAATAAATCGAAAGGAAATATATTCCATCCATCCTGCTATAATAGCAATTAATCCACCAAAAGCAACTATAAGAAGAAAACGATTAAATTCAATATCTTTCTCAAAAGATTCGATTTTTTCAAGAATTTCTATTTGTTTCTTGATTCCTTTTTGGTCTGACATTAGTAAAATCACTCATTTCGAAATTAATTAATTGATATCCCATCTCTTTATTAAAATTTTCTTTACTCTGTGTGACAGAGTTATCTGATTTAGAGAGTATTTTCTGTTAAAAAGTATCTTGTATCTTTATAAGGTGTATAACTATTTTAATTATTATTAATATTTGTAGTGTGATGTAATATGCAAGAAAGTGCTACTACACAAAAAGAATGGAAGGAAGTGAATTATAATTATGAAATTCATCCAAAAAAATATAGTTTACACCAATCAGGGTTAGCAGTTATTGATTTATTAAAAAGTCTTTTCACTAAGCCGTATCGGGCAATGGAATTCCCATTGTTTGTATATTTCAAATTATTTATGATTACATTGATTGGTTTTTCATGTATTCATAGTATTTTGGTGATATTGACTGCTAATTTTTCTAATTATGAGTTTTTAACATTTTTAACAGGTTGTACACGGATATTTCTATCTACATCTATCGCTTTAGTTATCGCTACTCCGGGAATTGTCCTTTTGTGGGTAATAACACCCGAAATATCTTTTAACTCCACTTTTAAGCGTTTCTTATTGTACTACGAATCAGTAATTTTATTTTCACTACTTGGGGAGCTTTTTTTCAGCAAATTTATAATTGACAGCTCAATGAAAATCCAGCCTCTCATTGTATTCATGGCTGGAACACTCGCTATTAAGACTCTTCATGATTCATTAGCGGAACAACCCAATATTCAGATAACAAGGATGTTTATTGTAGGAATTCTGATATTTAGTTATTTACAGTCTTTTTTAATTGTTGATGGATTAATTGAATACCACTTACAAGACAATATTGATAGTCCAGTAACTATTTTCATTAAAAATTTATTTGGTTGGATTTTTAATTAAAATAAGAAATTTTTTAACGATTTAGTTAGTATTGAAAATAATCTTCTTCATACTTAGAAAATATTTAAATCATAAACTATTTTTTTTTCTTAATGCAAGGCTTCTCTATTAATATTCCAATGTTAATTTTATTTTCGTTTATTGCTATTTATTACATATTTTTAGCATTTTTATCCATTTTGAGAAAAAATGGGTTGGAACAAGCATTGGTTGAACTTAATCTAGCTATAGATAATAATTCGGAAATTTTTAACTCACTAGAAGCTAGACGTGGAGATGCTATTAGCCAAGAAGTTATTTACAAAGAAATGGGTTCAGTACATTTTGTACAACAACTTAAAGAAGAATTCGTAGCTTTCACAGGAAAACATCCGTGGTTACTGGTATTTTTATTTCCAATAGTATTAGGTCTTGGTTTTGGTCTAACCATTATTCTTTTTGAATTTGCTGACTTAAGGATAAATTTAATAGCATTACTGTTAATGTTAATTTTTATTTTTGCAAGCGATTTTTTAGAAGTTCCAGATTTACTCAAATATGCAAATAGGATCTCAAAAAGGGAATATTTATATCCTGCAGATAAAGAATACTTAGAAAAATCAATTTT
>MDVS01000071.1 GCA_001940645.1 Candidatus Heimdallarchaeota archaeon LC_3 | reverse complement strand
ATAGTTCTACTATCAAATATTATTTAACAAATCTGGTGAAGATGACTATTCAGACGTTTTCTAAACGTTGGAGTGATCATTGGGAGGTAGAAAACCTTCATGCGAAAGTAAAAAAGTTCTTTGGGTTTGAAGATTGCTATTCTGGGAAGGAGGACTTTAATTTATGTTATTGGGAATTAAGTTATTTTTTATATTATTTATTCCGGTTATATCAAGAACAATTACGAAAAAAAGGAATAGATTATACCCTTTTGAAACTTTGGGAATGTTATTGTACTGATTATGATATTTCTAAGGCTAAAAAACATTTTTATTCAAAATCAAAAATGAAATCGTTTAAAAAGAGGATATTAGCAGGATGATGTAAAATCTATGATAGTTAATATCAAAGGGTTTTTATTGAAATTTGCCCAGATGTGTATTTTCCTATTTCTTCAAATCAATGATTTTTCCTATAGAATTCAAGGATATAAACATAAATATTTATAAAATAATCTGAAACTTTTTTTGATAATAAAATAATAGAAGATGGAATTCTAAAATTTTGACCCAGCTTCATAATAACTTAAAAATTGATAATGATGACTGATTCCAAATTGGATTTATTAACTAATCTCTATAAATTAGTTAATGAACAATTGATTGTTGGATTCACTGTTTTAAATGTAGCTGATAATAAACCACATGGAATTCCTATCTGGATTGCAACCGATGGAATTCAATTATTTTTCTATTCACAATCTACTACAAAAAAAATTAAATTGCTTAAAGTAAACTTCCAATGTTCAGTTATATTTAACTACGGATCAGTTGAAGGGATATGCTCAATCATTCCTAAAATCGATTCTCAGTTTATTAATTATTTTAAAGCATTTGATCCCGATACAGTCATCTATCAGATTATAAGAAGTATAAAGCTCTTTGGGATGTACTAGTGTTAATTAAACCAATAAAAGTAAAAACTTTCTTCTAAAATTAGTTGAAAATTGATGTAATTAAATTGTTTTAGGTTTTATTACATCCACAAAAGGAAGAATATCATCACCTAATTTATGTTCAATTTCCTCTTGTTTTTTGCTCATTAAGATTGCTCCACTAATAATTAATGCCATAGAAAGGATTTGAAGCATAGAAATAGACTCATCAAAGAAAATCTGAGCTAATCCCACTGGTAATAAGATTGATGTAGCAGTGAATAGACTGGCAACAACTGCTGCTTTGCTGACATGAAATCCCCTTTGTAAAAGATAAAAGGTGATAGCTTGGGCAACTAAAAGCATGATTATACTCCAATGAAAGAAATCAAAAATTAAAACTCTTGGGATAGCTAATTTAGCATAAATACTTGGCATTCCACCAATTGTACCAGCTGCCAAACCCTCTACAACACCAACTTTGATGATTTCAGCTCGAATTAATATAATAGCTAAAACTGAAACAATTAAGATTATTAATGCTGTAACAATAAAAATAATGATTTCATCAACATTTTCACTGATATAACTTTTACTTGATTCTCCTGCTGATACAATTGATAATAAAACAACTCCAGTTGAAGAAATAAATATTGCAGCCCATTCAACAAGTTTCAGAGACTCTTTCAAATAATAAGTAACAATTAATGCTAATACGATGGGTCCAATTCCAGTTAAGGGTTGAATTACAGATATTTCACCTTCTGAGAGTGAAAAAAATACTAATATTGAAGCTAAGAAAGTAATTAGTGTGCCAATTACCCAATACCAGAAATTCTTATCTTGTTTTCTGGGTTGACCATTACTTTCAAATAATGTATGTACTCCAAGTTTCTGAATAGTATAGCCTACCTGTAAGCTAACAATACCAGTTATTGCTAATACGATTACAGTTAAGGCCATAAATTTTCCCTATTGTTTTGTTCAATGAATTTAATTGACTTATTCTCAAGGATTTTAGAAAAATTCGATTCTATTAAAGTCGTAAAATATTCAGCGCTGTTTTTTGAAAAATTCTTTAATAAAAAAGTTTTTTTTGCAGGTTTCGGTTTAATAACTGGTTAGGAAGTTTTTTCTTAAATTTCTTATTTAGGCTATTTATCAAGAGGGTTCTAAAATCAAAAATAAATATTTTGATTGTGAACCTTTTGTACGGAAAACATTTCAGCATGAGTCGGTAAGAATGAAAACTTTTTATCTTTTCATCAATATTCATTTTCTAAATCAACAATATTTGTTAAAGAACCCTTATTAGTTAAAATGACAAATAAGTTTTTAATAACTTCATCCCATCTATTCAAATCATCCATGGGTGAGGCTGCTCTATGAGGAGAAAGTATGATATTATCTAATAGATGAAAACTTTCCTTAAATGGATATTTTTTTCCTTTTTTCTCTTCAGGATTATAATCATACCATACGTCTATTCCGGCACCTAAAATTATTCCTTTTTTGAGTGCAGTGTACAAATCTTTTTCATTAATTATTAATCCTCTTGAAACATTAATTAGAATTGAATTCGGTTGTAATAATTGAAGTTTTTTGAGGTCTATTAAATTTTTAGTTTCACTAGTTAAAGGAAGAGCAACAATAAGAATGTTAATAGATCTTAAAAAAGAATCAATTTGGTTGGTTGAATATTTATTAACTTTAGAAAGTAATTCACTACTTTCTCCTTTTTCCCAATTATTTCTCAAAATATTGAATTGCAAATCAAATCCAGACAAAAATTTGTGTACTAATTGATTTACATGACCATATCCAAGTAATCCAATTGTTTTATTTCGTAAAGGAATTGATTTTCCTTCTTCATCACCCGTTCTCCAAACTCCTTTAAACATAAGATCGTGATGAAGAATAACCTTATTCAATACAGAAAGTAATAGTGCTACAGCATGTTGAGCGGTAAAATAAGCATTTCCGTGACCATTAATCAAAATAATTTTTCTTTTTTCATTTAATTCTCTAAACATTTCAATTAAATGAGTAATTCCTGCACCAGGATTCATATAAATTTTAAGATTTATTGCCTTGTCTAAATGTTCTTTTTTCGGACGCCAACCTATAATGATTTGGCTAATTTTCAAAGCCTGTGATAATGCTTCACCCTCAATTTCTTCAAGAAAGATCAGATTAATATTATTTATATCTTTGAATGGGTTTTCTAGGTAATTACGGAGTTCTTTGTTTACTTTCCAATAAAAAAGAATATTTAAAGGAGATTCTGGAGTAAATAAATTAGTTTTTTGCATATTTTTTCTGGATTAATCTTTTTACTTTTATTTTATGAATTCTTTTCATGAATTCTAATCCATAGAACTTGAGTTTGATAATAATTCGTTAATTTTGTCTGGAATATTAATTTCATCAAAAGATTCTAAAGTACTTAATTCTTTCAATGAAATTAGTAAATAATTGTTTTTTAAATATAAACCTATAAATTCCAAATATCTGTGTATGGGATGTATTAAAATAGGTTTTTTATTCCATTCAACAATTCTTATTTCTTTTTGATGCTTACTGTGAGAATTTTCTTTTAGAAATAGTAAAAAGCTCTTGAAAAAATGCTTAATTGTTTGAAAATCAACATTTCTTAAAATATTAATTTCACATTCTTTCAAAGACTTAGTAAATTTTAATTGAGAGAAGATTTTTCCTTTATTTACACAGAGCAGATTGAAATAAGAAGAATTTAATGTTAGAATATTTCCTAAATCATCTCGTATTTTCCAGACAGAGTTCCACAAGTTAAATAATGAGTCTGAATTGATAAAATAAAAATTATTATTTAATTCAGTTGTCCTAAGTTCTTCAAGTGTTTGGTGTGTAGTATACTGAACACCTCTACAAAACTTTACAAATCTTCCCTTAATAAGTTTTTTCTCTAATTCTAAAATTCGAATAGCTTTTGTAAAGTCTTGTTTTGAAAACCAATTTTTTTTAATCAAGTTATTAATTTGATCAATTGTAAGGATCCCAAAAAGATCAATTAATCGTTCAATAATCCATTTATTACTTGTTGGAGCATTAATATTTGATTCATTACATAATTGAGAGTCAATAAGCTCCCAATATCCAATATCTAAATCAAAATTTATTTTCATTAAGTAATTTGTAAAAGTTTTATTTCTTCCTAATGATTCTGACTGCCTGAGCAGTTCTTCAAATGGAAAAGCTGTAAGAATCTTACTCTCTCTTAGTCCAATAAAATTACTTAAAGAAATGAATCCAAAAGAGAATAAAAGTAAAATAGCTTTAGCAACATCTTCTTTTGAAAATCTCGTTGAAACGATAATTTGATCAGTTCTTAGTCTTTTTTCTTGTTTTATTAAATAATATATGGTATTAATTTTACTACTGTCTCGTATATTGTATTTTGATAATAAATCTTGTAGCGATATAAATCTGCAAAAATTTCTTTCCTCTCTTTTTAAAAATAAATTAAATTTTCCAGTCTCTTGAAATGATGATATTGGTTGTATCCGGCCAACTCTAATTACTCCTTTTTTTAACAAATCGTTTAACAAATCTGTTTTGTAACCAATTATTTGAGGAGATAAATAATAATTTTCTAAGAATACCGGATGATTTGATTCAAATAAAATATTTTGTATCTTTTTCTCTATGATATCCTGTGAGTGATTAAGTCTAGTCTTATCAAAAGGAAAAAATCTATTAAGAAAAAATTGTGCTGTAATAGCGGGAGATACTGGTTCTATGTCATTATCATAGTAAGATATCGCTTTTTTCTTTATTATTTGGAAGTTATTTATACTAATATATTGGGGATATGGTTTATTCTCAACAAAATAACCTTTAACTACTATTTTTAAGGCTAAAAGATCTTCAAGAATTATCGTTACCCTTTCTACTGAAAAATGATACCTGGCAGTGATTTCTTGAATAGTTATTGGTCCTAAATAATGCATATGCTTAAGAATAATATTTTTTTGTGCTTGGAAGCGATCACCTAGGCTGAAAGAGTATTTTTTAGCAATTTTAGAAAGAATTCGATTATCAACAAGAATTTCTTGATCATAAGAATCTTTGAAATCACTATAACTCTCAATAGGGATATACCTTTTTATTAAAGAAGTATTATTAGAATGAGGTATACAAATTTCCAAAATAATATAATTTTCTAACCATTCTTTTATAATTTCTTTAGCCTTAGGTAAAAAATTTTCTGCTATTCTTGATTCCAAGCTAATTTCTATCTCATTTGACCAATATAAGTCATAATATTTTAAAAACATATCTTGAAGATCTTTCTCAGAATTGATTTGATTATGTTGAGATAAAGATTGCCAATTCTGTTCTAATTCAGTAATTACTGATTTATCAAAGAGTGCTGATTCATTTTCTCTATCTTGAATGGCCTCAATCAAGTATTGAGGTATTTGCAACATTTTTGATTTGAATTCAGAAGAATTGGAAGGAACCTCTACAGGAATCCCTTGCGTATATAGAGAAAGGATATTCATACTAGGATTCTTAGAATCAACAAAAATTAGTTCGATATCTTTACTTTCAAGTAATTGATATATTTTTTTTAATTGTTGAATATTTAAGTTCTCTTTTGAATTTAATAATTCATTAATAGTTTCTTGATAAACTAAAAATGATTCAGGATCATTTAATTCTTGAAGCATCTTATCTGAAACATATCTTTGAAGTTTTATTGGAATCTTTCTATTTCCAAGTTGTTTAAGTATTAATAGACTTCTGACACAATTTATTCTAAAAAGAGTTCCGAAAAATTTTGTGTTTCTTAAATATGAACTTAAAATTGGTTTTATTTTTTCTTTATCAATTGAATAAATGATCTTTTTAGGATCAAATAGAGTTTTATCAACCTCATTATCATCAATAATGCGTTTGATTTGAACATTAATCATATCATCATTAACTATTCCATTAATTGAATAATCACTAATGAATTCTTTATTAATTTCTTCAATTGTTCTAATTAATGTCCAAAGCCAAGTATTATTTGTACTATAACCAAATGGAGAATTTACAATAAAGTTAAATTTATTTTCATCATCAATAAATGATTCTACCAAGATTTTTCTATAACCAGATATAAATTGATACTTATTAAATTGTTCAATAAATAATTTTTCCAGAAATTTAGATTCCTTTTCAAATAAATTATAATCTTCAGTTAGAAATTTGTGTAAATTATTTTTATTAATTTGATTGTTAATTTTGTCTTTAAATTCTCCAATTGCTCTCCCAACTTCGTATGATCGTGATAATTTTGGTCCCTTCCAATAAGGTAAAGTAGGAATTCTATTTTCAGATGTTTTTACATAAACCTTGCCATTATCAATAGAAATTACTTCATATGATGTAATTCCTCCTCCTAAATGAATAATATCTTCATATTTTAAATAAAATACGAATTCTTCATCTAAATTTCCTATCTTATATGATTCATTATTTCTCTCAATAAGAATTACTTCATACTGGCCTATTTCTGGAATAGTACCTGAATTTTGCCAAATTACACTTGAACCATCTGATACACGGCCGGAATTAGGATCATAGAATATTCTAGGTCTCCATCTGAAAGCATTTTCCGTTGAATTACCAATATTTCTCCTTGAAAGTAATTCTGCAATTTTTATTACTTCATTAACAATTATAGTTCTAAAAGGATAAGCTGTTTTAATTATAGAATGAAAATTTGAGATTGTACCTTCTTCAAAGGCGTAAGATATTAGATGCTGAATAATAATGTCATAATTATTTTCGGGAATAATGATTTTTTCTACATTATTTTTTGAAATGTCCTTTGAAATTACTAGGTTTTCTAAGAATTCTTCAACAGACGTTGATAAAAATATCCCTCTTGAAACTCCAGATAGTGTGTGTCCGGATCTTCCAATTCGTTGCATACTAGCAGAAAATGACTTTGGAGATTCTAATTGAACAACACGTTCGATATTTCCTATATCAATACCTAATTCAAGAGTATTTGTAGCTATTACAGCATCGATTTCTCCATTTTTTAGTCTATTTTCTGTATTTAATCTTTTTTCCTTACTCAATGATCCGTGATGTCCCAAAACAACTAATGAGTCAGATTTCAGTCTTTCATTAAGTTCAAATACTATTTTTTCTGTTAATTTTCGACTATTTGTAAAAATCAAAGTTGGCTTATATAGAGTAATAATTTCAATTAATTCTAAAATAATTTTTTCCCAAATTTCATTTTTAGAAATACCCATAGGTTTAGTAAATAATAATGGGACCTCAATATGGATTTTTTTCTTGAGAGTTTCTCTTATTAATGAAACTGGACGAAATTCATTTGTTTGAGGGGAAATTCCACCCAAATATTTCTGAATTAATTCAACAGGATTTACCGTTGCCGATAATGCTATTCGAGTAAATGATCTTCCTAATTTATGATATATTAATTGTTCAAGTCTTTCTATCGTTATTGTTAAATGAGTTCCTCTTTTACTACCTGCGAGAGCATGAATCTCATCAATAATAACATATTTAAGATTTAGTAAATTCTTTCTTTGTCTTAAAGAAGTTAGAAGTAAGAAAGCAGATTCTGGAGTTGTAATTAATATATGAGGAGGTTTTCTTCTCATTCTTTCCCTATCTTTTGGAAGAGTATCACCAGTTCTTATTTTTACATTAATCTCGGGTAAAATTAAACCATTATTTTCTGCAATCACTTTCATCTCTTCTAATGGTATCAGAAGGTTTTTTTGGATGTCATTCCCTAAAGCTTTTAGTGGAGATATATATAAACAATAAATAAGAGGGGATTTTTGTTCGACAAGTAACAATTCATTAATAATTGCCAAAAAAGCAGCAAAAGTTTTTCCAGAACCTGTTGGAGCAACGATCAAAGAATGTTTTCTTTTGGATATATTATTCCAAGCTCGACTTTGAGTGTCTGTTGGACCATTTGGATATTTTGACAGAAACCATTCTTTTAAAACAGGATGAAATAGTTGAATAGGAGATGTCGAAATTTTCAGCACCTAATTATGAATGGTTAATAAAATCTCTTTGTTTCTGATTTATTTCTAATTTTTTTCTCTTTTATCTAAAATATACACCAGTAATTTAAAAGACAATTATTAGGAATAAAGCACTAATATTGAATCTGTTAGTAAAGGTAACTTTATTGCCAATTTACAACGATATTCTCTTTTTTCTCTTGAAGTATTCTTTTGTAAAGATAAATCAGCTTAAACTGTTGAGGTTTTTTGGATTACTCTTTCTATCATGTATATTTCACCGCTATAATCGGCTAAGTATAACTCCTCATTTGAATCTGTTCCAAATGTAGCAATATTTAACGTTGTTTTAAATAATTCTTTTACTGATATATTATTCTCACCTGTTTTTGTCAATGACCATATTTTTCCTGATCCGTAATCAGCGAAAATATATTTTCCATACAAGTTTGGCAAATTACTTCCCCGATAAACATATCCACCAGTTACAGTAGTTCCATTGGTTCTATCATATGCCCAGATAGGAGATTCAAGTCCAATATTATTGCATGAGTTAGAATTATAACAATTTTCTCCTTCCATTATATTCCATCCATAATTTTTCCCTTTTTCCACTATATCAACCTCTTCATAAGCTCCTTGACCCACATCACCTGTCCATAAATCCCCTGTTACTGAATCAAAACTTATTCTCCATGGATTACGTAAACCATAAGCAAATATTTCTTCTTTATAACCTTCACTATTTCCAAAGAATGGATTATCATCGGGAATCGCATAAGGATGAGTGATGTTACTTTGACTGACATCAATCCGTAAAATAGAGCCAAGTAACGTAGATTTATTTTGACCATTTCCATTAGGGTCTCCTCCCGAACCACCATCTCCAAGAGTTATATAAAGAAACCCATCCAATCCAAATGCAATATCTCCTGCATTGTGGTTACTGTAAGGCTGGGATACTTGTAATATTACGTGCTCTGATGTTATATCTACTAACCATGGATTAATTGTTTCTATCGAAAATCTCGAAATTCTTGTTTGAAGCGGTGACTCTATAGTATAATCAACATAAAAAAAGCCATTTAAGTTAAAATTTGGATCAAAAGCTAATCCCAATAATCCCTTTTCTCCCCCAGAAATCACATTCTGTGTAATATCTAAAAATTCAGTCTTGGTTGGATTAGTAGTGTTTATATTTTCAACTAATTGGATTTTTCCTTGTTGTTCAACCACAAATAAATTATTAGGATAAGTATCAACAGATTGAATACTAACAATTGAAGAAAATTGGAGATCAGTGAATATTTGTCTTAATTTGTAATCCTCTGACTGAATAATAACTGAATCCTTTGTATTATATATTAAAAAATAATAAGAGGAAATAATTAGAACAAAAATTACCGTTACTGAAATTATATGCAATTTCTTAATCATTTAGTCAACAATCCAAATATTTATTATCGATTATAAGTTGAATAAGATTGATTAATTAAAATTAATTAGATTTATTGTTTTTTATTCATTTTCTAAAAATATCTAAAGACAGAATTTTATCAATAATAATTTTTCCAACTTTTGGTTAAAAAAAGATGATAATTCATGTATTTTTTGAAACACATTTAATAAATGGATTTCCAGCAATTTCCATTGGAAATACTAGGGTATTATTCACCGACATTTATCGATTAAATGAAAATTGAGGAAGTTAAATGACTTTTCCAGCAATTTTTTAAGAATTTCTTTGTAAAATCCTATTCTTTTGATGATCCTGATTCCCATTGAAGAAATGCTTTGTTTATTTTTCTCCATACTTCGTCATAATTAATAATTCTTTCTTCTGAAGGAATATCATCACTGAGATATATTTCTGTAAAATTTTGACCAATAGCTTCTCTTAGAGTTTCTCTTAATGGTGTTGCAATATGTAAAACATATTTTTTTAATCCAGTTTTAGATTTAATAGAGATTCCATTAGAATTGCATGATTCAACTAGTCGAGAAATATTATTTTCTATTGTTTTTTTAAATTTCATATCAAAATCTAATGGGTCGGTGCTATTAAGAATCGTTTTTATTTCGGACAAACGAGTTAATAGATAATATCTTGTAAGATTCTTTGCTAAGGATGATCCCATAAGAGCGTCATAGGTTTCAATTCTTCGTTTTTTAATTAATTTATTATAAAAATATACTAAAAAAATCAATAATGGTATACTCCAAACAGCAATCAACTGTAAAGAATATCTAAATAAACTAAAATCGAAGATACCGCCAACGCTATAATAATAACCTGTTAGCATGGAATATACATATAATAATATGATTCCTAGTAATATTGATATTGAAATATAAATTATTAAACGGTAAATGATTAAATCTCTAATCAGTAAAGTATTAGTATTTTTTTCATATAAAGTTTTGAAAATTGAACTCAAAACCGAAACAAACAATGATATGATAAATATTAATGAAAATAATCCAATAAGGTTTCCTTCAATTAAATAGTCAGCATCTGAAGTATAAGACATATTTAAGAGTAAGAGTAAGGAAAGCCCTAAAACTAAATAAAAATAAACACCAATGTATACCCAATCTTTCTTATTAAAAAGATTGGAAATTAAATCGTCTTTAGGATATGATTCAACAGCATTATTCAAGATAATTTTTTGTCCGTCTTTAGACTGAGAATGATCTGGAGTTTTGGAAGTTATTGTAATAACATTATTTGAATTTATTTTCAAAACATTTCCCATAGTAACCGTTAATGCGAAAATAATTAACCAAACAATAATTATATTACCCCAGTTGTAATAAATCATATCAGTTGAAACTAAAGAAAATACACTAAAAGCGGTTGCTAAACTGAACACTTGAAATATTAGTAAACGGACAAAATACGTTGCTTTTTGATCTGGAAACTTACCTAAATTGTAAATAAAATAAACTAATGGAAATAATAATATCGAAAATAAGGTTAAAAAGACAATTTGGTCATAAGAAAAAAATCCTAAGCTGATCCAAGATTCATTAGATGAAATAAATATTAATATTGCAACTAAAAAGATAATCAAGTAATTTTTGAGCATCAAATATATAAAGTTAGCACTAAACGTCGACTTATACTTTTTATAGTGAGTTTCCGTATTTTTATCGGGAACAAAGTCATAAACCATATTTTGCACCTAGATTGATGAATAATTTAATGATAAATGAAGGTAGTTTGCTCATATTTAAGGAATAGTATAGTGTAATCAAAGTCTATAATATAGTTCTATTTATATCAAAGGAGTTCAAAATATTAAAATATTACCAATTTGATCAAATTTATCTAGTATTAAATATAATCATGTTTCGAGGAATTCAGTAATTTGACAAAAACAAAAGGTATTTATGCTAAAAGTAGGTAAATCTAGTTAGTAAGAACGATTAAATTATCTATAAATAAAAGTTATAATAACCAATTTAATAGTAAAACAATAAGAAACTAATGTTATTTTTGTGATTGATATGTCTATAACGCTTACTGAAACAGCAACAGAAAAAGTCCAAGAATTAATTACAACCAATGCTGAAAAAAAAGGCATTGCACCTGAATCTCTCTACCTTAGATTGTACGTAGCTGGTGGTGGATGTGGTGGTGTCCAATTTGGCATGGCACTTACTGATCAAAAAAAAGAAGATGATGTTATCATAGAATTTCCAGGAATTAATATCGCAGTTGATCCTATGTCCAACACTTATTTAGAAGGCGCTTCAGTTGATTTTATCAACCATGAATTAGGTTCCCGATTTAAAATCGATGCTCCAGCAGCCCAACAAGAAGGTGCTGAAGGAGGATGTAACAGCTGTGGCCCAGGTGGCTGTTGATTAGAATAATCCTCTAATTCACCTTTTATATCATTTCATTTCTATTTTAGAGCTATAATTTCCCTTTTTTCTAATCCTTCTCCTCTCCTATGATAAGTATTTTATAATACTTGATTTTCAATTGACCTATAGGTCTCTATAATTTTTTTATATTTTCACGTTTATTAGTAGACTTAGCTCTGGACTAATTAATTAAGTATCCCTAACTTAGTTGCTCAAAAATTCCTTTTATTTTGCTTATAAAGCTTTTAGTTCAGTATTAATACTTTTTTCGTTTAAGTGATGCTTAATGTCTAAGGTTACAACTGAAAAACTAAAACCAAATCGAAGAAAAAATAGAATTGATCCACATATATTGCCAGTTTCTGAGCGTGAGGGTAATTTTAATGAAGTTAATTTAGGATATATTTCTCTTAAAGAAGTGAAAGAGGAAGCTAATAGATGTATTCAATGTGGGAAACCAAAATGTATTGAGGGATGCCCTGTTGCATTTAATGTTCCTGAATTGATTAAGTTAGTTCAAGATGGTGAATTAGAAAAAGCTAGAGATATTTTATATGATACATATTGTTTTCCAAAGTCAATTGATAGGATTTGTCCAAGATTTTGTGAACAAAATTGTGTTTTGGGAAAGAAAAATGATCCTATTCAAATTATGCATATCAAGAGATATTTAGCAGATAACCTGGGCAAGCCTAAAGATTATAATAAAAAAGGTAAACTATCAAAGTATTCTGTAGCTATTGTTGGTGCTGGACCATCTGGATTAACATCTGCTTTTTATTTAGCAAAACAGGGAGTCAAAGTAACTATTTTTGAAAAAACAGCAATCCCAGGTGGAATGTTAACCTTAGGAATTCCAGAATATCGATTACCATTAGATATTTTACTCTCTGAAGTAAAAGATATGGAAAAATTAGGAGTAAAAATAGTTTATGGAAAATCTTATGGTAAAGATTATACCCATCAAACGTTAAAAGAAAAAGGTTTTCACGCAGTTTTAATTGCTCACGGAGCACATAAACCAAAATGGATGGGTATTCCAGGGGAAGATTTGGAAGGAAGTATCCATGCTTTAGAATTCTTACGTGAAGTAAATTTAGGCAATCCTGTTGTTATTGGAGAGAAAGTGGCAGTGATAGGTGGAGGAGATGTCGCTATTGACTGTGTTCGTGTTGCTAAGCGAATGGGTTCAGATGCTCAGATATTTTATAGACGCGCTAAAGAACAAATGCCTGCAGAAAAAGAAGAAATCCAAGAAACAGAGAATGAAAACATTCCTATCAATTTTCTAAATAATCCTGTAGAAATAATAGGCGAAAATGGTAAGATCATTGGAATGAAAGTTATCAAAATGCAACTAGGTGAACCAGATAGTAGTGGTCGTGCTAGACCCATACCAATAGAAGGATCAGAGTACATTGTTGAAATTGATACTGTTATTCAAGCAATCAGTCAAGAACCTGATGTGGGTATAATTAAGGATTATGATTTCAAGTTATCTAAATGGAATACTTTTGAAGTAAATGAGGAAACGATGGAAACAAACATCAGAGGTGTTTTTGCTGCTGGTGATAATGTTTCTGGACCACTTACAGCCGTTAATGCTATTAATCATGGACATTTAGTTGTAAAATCTATTATTACTTTCTTAGAACAGCTTCCAAGAGATCAAATCAAATCTAAAAGCTTTTTTTCAAAAATTCTACCATTTAAAAATTAATATTTGAGAAAATCTTAAAAATTTAATTTTTATATACAAAACTTTTTTCTTTCATTCTTATATAAAGAAATTATTTGTATTGCTAATTTTTAACCAGATTTCTTCTATTATTTTAAGATTTAAATGGGTTTTTCTTGAGTTCGGAATCGAATGACACTAATCATAAAGGAACTTTAATCTGTCATAATTGTACTAATAAAATTCCTTCTGAGTCAAAATATTGTCCTTTTTGCGGACAAACAGTGATCAAACATGCCTATTGTCCAAAATGTAATACAATTATTGCTTCAAATTTCACAATCTGTAATAATTGCGGATATGAATTAGTTGAAAAAATCCCTTGTCCTACATGTCAAGAATTATTACCAAGAAACGCAGTTTATTGCGCATTTTGTGGTAATAGAACTAAGAGTCTAGGATCATATCCTGCTATTGCTAATTTTTCACCTCAATTGGAAGGATATTACAGTATTAATCAATCTCAAATGAATTATTATCCTACGTTACCTAGTAAGCCGAGAAAACCCGGAGTTTTAAAACTACCGATATTTTTCTTTATTTTTTGCATATTTGGAACAGAACTAGCATTTTCCTTTTTTATTACAATCATTTATGGAATTGTTACTTTAAATCCAGAAGTTACAACAGAAATAACTCTTATTCTTACGATAATTGTTAGACTTTCACAAATAATTCTTATTTATATAATAATTTCAAACTATAAAAGTTTTGAAAAGTTTCGTCCATTTCAGATAAAATCATCGAAAAAAGACGAAAGTGAAGTGAATTTTGAAAAAAAGACGGACAATTTTAAGAGAGATAGCCAATTCTCTCTGAGTATTATAATTAACTTCATTATAGTGCTTACTTTATTAATTTATATTTCAGAAACGATATTTGTTTATATTATTGATTTCTTAAAAGACACTTTTTCAATAACAAACCCGACCATATCTCCTTATACAGATTATTTCGCATCTGATAGTACAATATTTCTTTTCACAATTTTAGCTATTATTATTGCTCCCATTGTTGAGGAAGTTCTGTTTAGAGGGTATTTACAACATGCATTTGATAAATCAGAAATACCAGATTGGTCACAATACTTTTTACAAGCTTTTCTTTTTGCATTTGCACATTTCCTTCCAGATCTTGTAGAAAATAGTTCGTGGGATTTTATTTTAATCCATATGTTAAGTACAGGTCTTTTTGCTATTACAGCTACGTGGCTTAGAAAGAAATTTGGTAGTGTAACGTATCCAATATTGTTACATGCATTGAGTAATTCAATATCAACGGGGTTAGTTGTTTTTTCACAATATCTCCCTAATAATACAGATTTTGTAATTTTAGATATTGTTTTAGTCTTGATTAGTATTCTGATAGCAATTTTTCTTTATATTTTCCTCAAACGGGGAAATCATTGGAAAATTTCAGTACCTTATTCATTAAAAACATTTAAACAGAATAAGGGAGATATTGTTAATCGGATAATTCTTTTAACTTTAATTAGTTCTGTAATATTTAATATATTGCAAGTTTACGTAGTCATTCTAGAATTCAACCAAGCTTTTATATATATTGTTGTTGTAAGTTTGGTTAGTTCATTTTTATATTTTATCTGGCCGAAATATATTGTCGATTCAACAATATCAAAATTAAAATCAATAAATTATCAGAAAAATAGTGAATCTAATTGAGATCATTATTTCTTTTATTGAATTAATTCTTTTTTGTTTCAGATAAATTTGCAATATTTTTTTTGGCCTTATATTGGTACACCACTAATAAAAATGCAAATAAATTACCAAAAACTATAATTGAGATAATTAAAATAGTACTACGATTGTTAGCTGATTTTTCTGCTAGATCCAAGGAAAGAGAAATATTATTAGCAGGGTTAATAGTTTTATTGTAAATAACTACATAATATAAAACATTTGACTCCAATTCCAATTCCAAATCTATATTAACAATGTTTTCTTCATAAATAAGGCTTTTTAATTCTCCTCCACTATAAAATAATTCGAAATTAGTTTTATTTAATACATACATGCTGACTATACAATCGGTACAAGATAACGAAATTTTCAATAAAGAAAAGGTAGAGTTAGTAATCAGAGGGAAGGAACGATATTCATTTGAGTCAAGACTAAAAGAATAACTATCTATTGGAGAAGCGGACACAGTAGGATATCTCATTACTAATAAAAATAGCATAAATATGGTTATCTTAAATTTATAATTCAGGATTATCATCATTTAGAATTATTTTAATGAATTTTTTTAACATGGTGCTTATTTATTATAAGATTTTTTTTGTTTTCTGTTGTTAATTTAATTAAATTTGAGAATCTTTTCTAATTCTTCTATAGTTTTCTTGGAAGCGCCAATTTTTGTATTAATAAAACTTACATCATCAAATGGTTTGCACATTTCTTTATCACTAATGTTATCACCGAAAACATACCATTTATTAATGTTTTCCTTATTTTTGACCTGATTATTGAAATATTCTGCAGCCTTTGCTTTACTCCAACCAACAGGTAATATATCTGCTCCTAAATGATGAAAAATAATCCTAACATGTTCTTTTAGTTGTTTGTCAATTTTATTAATTATCTCGTGAACTTTAAAAGTCGATATTTTTGTATTAGATGCTATTGACATCATTACATTTTTATCCTCAATCCATAAACTACCATGAGAAGGATAATCGCAATGAACTTTCTCTTTTTCAAATAGTATATCCTGGTTCCTACAAATTTCTTCTATTTGGTTTAAAAATTCGGGATAATATTCTGTTCTGAAATCATTTTCTTGAATTATTAACTTTTCAGGTTCATTTTGAAGAAAAACAAGTCCGTATTCCATGAAAATAAAACTTTTTTTTTTAATAATTGGAGAAAGTTTGTTGAGAAAATTATCATTAACCCAGCATTGACCCCTACCAGTAACAAAAGCAAGAGGAAATTTTAATGACAATAATCTATTTAAATACTCAATTACAGAAGGATCAATAATGCTTCTTGGGTTATTATTGTTAACCGGTAATGTTAACACTCCATCAACATCAAATAAGAAACCTAATTTTGAGTTATTATTTTTTACCAAATTTTTTCACCTGTTATTGATAATAAATAAGATAAACGTCCTTTTTTTTATATTACCTTATTTTTTTCAGAAAAAGGTTCATATATTGTTTTTTATTACTAATAAAATATAAAAAAAAATTAGATTTTAAGCATCTAGTTAAGTAAAATAGAAGGAAATGTATAAAGTAATAGAAAACCAAATTATTTTACTAATTTTGAATCTTTATCTAATTAGATTTTTTTTAATTTATGGTAGTTATTTCTAATGAATTTGAATAATCCTAATGGAAATAGTTCTCAAAAAAGAAAAGAAATATTAGATATTAATGAATTTATCATTTCTAAAAAATCTATAGATAAATTGGGATTAAATTATGTACTTGATGAGAAGAATTCAATTGAATACATCAATTTAGCAAGAAATGTTCTTAAAAATTTATATGAAAAACCAGACTTATATCCTGAGGTTGACAACCCAATTTATGCTAGTGATCTAAACGCTATCTGGATAATGAAAAAAGTTTATTCCAAATTAATAGATAATACAATCATATCTAAAGAAGAATCGTTTTTAGATAAGTTTACTGATTGGTACAGTAAAAACACGTCATCTAAGGATCTTGAAAATTTCTACCTTGATTTTTTATCAGAGTTTCCCCCTCAAGAATTTCAAAAAGCCGAACAAATATCAAAATCCCAACTTCAAAAATATATTGATTTATCCGACAATAAGAAAAGATTATTGGAAGAGGGGATACTTCTTTGGCTGATTTCTAATAATCCTGCAACTTATCTTTATAAAAACATTCTAGGTTATAATATTGTTAATGAAAAGGGAATTATTAGTAAATTTGTATCTGAATTAATTAGATATATAGAAAATGATAGTAATTTATCCATTGAAAATCAGAATTTGATAAATTTTTTATCAACCCCTTCTAGAACTTCCCTAACTAATATTAAAACTCAATTAGAGTTTATTATCGACCATTGGTCTCATTTATTAGGATCAGACATTAATGAAGTATTAATTGCCCTTGATATTTTGAATGAAGAAGAAAAATCTCTGAAAATGGGCGGATTAGGCCCTGGACCAACGCAAATACTTGATTTTAGTGGTGTGTCTGATGTTGAGTACGAAGGATTTTCTACTGATTTAGATTGGATGCCTAACGTTTTATTATTAGCCAAAACTGCATATGTGTGGTTATATCAACTTAGTAAAAAATATAATCAAAATATTACCAGACTTGATCAAATCCCTAACGAAGAATTGGATGAAATCGCAGAAAGAGGATTTAATGCATTATGGTTGATTGGTGTTTGGGAACGTAGCGAAGCATCCAAGAAAATCAAGCATTCATTTGGAAGTATTCATGCTGTCGCTTCAGCTTATTCTCTTTTTGATTATATAATCGCTAATGATCTTGGTGGTGAAAAAGGATTAAGAAATTTAAAATATAGGGCAATGCAGAGAGGAATAAGATTAGCAGGTGATATGGTACCAAATCATACCGGTATTGACTCAAGATGGGTGAGAGAACATCCTGATTGGTTTATTAGTTTAGATTCTTCCCCATATCCTGCATATTCTTTTAATGGGCAGAATTTATCTTCTTCTCTTGATATTGAGGTATATATAGAAGATCACTATTATTCAAAATCTGACGCTGCTGTAGTTTTTAAAAGGGTTGATAAGCATACTGGAGGAGTGAAATATATTTATCATGGCAATGATGGGACGAGTATGCCATGGAATGATACTGCCCAATTGAACTATCTGAAATCAGAAGTTCGTGAAGCCATCATAAATAATATTCTTAGAGTAGCAGATATGTTTCCCATTATAAGATTTGATGCAGCGATGACATTAACGCGAAGAAATTTCCAGCGTTTGTGGTTCCCAGAATCTGGGTCTGGCGGAGCAATTCCTTCACGATCTGAAAATACCATATCAACCTCTGAATTTAATTCTTTGATGCCTAATGAGTTCTGGAGAGAAGTGGTAGATATTATTAGAAGTGAAAGACCTAATACTTTACTTTTAGCTGAAGCCTTCTGGTTATTAGAAGGGTATTTCGTTCGAACGCTTGGGATGCATCGAGTGTATAATAGTGCATTTATGAATATGCTAAAAAACGAAGAAAATGAAAAATTTAGAGCAACTATTATTAATACTTTAGAATTTAGTCCAGAAATATTGAAACGTTTTGTTAATTTCATGAATAATCCTGATGAAGAAACTGCTGTTACTCAATTTGGAAAAGGGGATAAATATTTTGGAATTTGCATATTATTATCAACACTTCCAGGATTACCAATGTTTGGTCATGGACAAATTGAAGGGCTTAATGAAAAATATGGAATGGAATTTCGGCAACCTTTTCAGGAAGAAACTCCAGATGGACCTTTCATTGATTACCATAATCGAATTATATTTCCTTTACTGAGAAAGAGATATTTATACTCAGAAGTAAAAAATTTTGTGTTTTACAATGTTTATGACCAATTTAATACTGTAAACAATGATGTAATAGCTTATTCAAATTCCATAGGAGAAGAAAAAAGCTTGATTGTCTATTTTAATAAGTTTGAAGATTCTGTTGGGAGAATAAAGAATTCATGGAATAATGAAAAATCTTTAGCTTCTGTAATTAATATTAACCAAGGAAAAAGCAATTATATAATTTTTAAAGATCAAATCACTAATTTGGAGTATATCAGAAAAAATAATGATTTAATTGATAATGGATTAACCATTTTAATGAAGCCTTACGGACATCACGTGTTCACTGCTTTTTATGAAGTTACTGATAATGAAAATAATGATTATAAAGAGATTTTTATTGAGCTTAATGGAAAAGGAACTGAAAGTATTGAAAAATTAAAAGAGAAGCGAAATAAAAATATAAAAGATGAAAAATCAACTTAAGGAATTCAAATTTTGAATTACACTAGTATCTGGAATATTATTCCATTGTCTTATGAAGAAAAAATTTTTTCTTTATTAACGTGTAATAACTTTGTTTCTCTAAACGAGTTCGTTAATAACTTTTTTTTTCAAGATTACTTTGATACAGCTAAAGAGATGGAAATATTAATTGAAAAAGGGTATGTACGTCCAATAGGAGAAGGGAAATTTGAATTAAGTGATTCAAAAGAAGTTATCAAAATGAAATTAAGTATCCGTAAAAAAATCTTAGCGATTATTAGGGACTTATTGCTAGAAATAAATGAGAAAAAAAACGATACTGATTACAATTTTAATCTTTTTTCAGATTTAGAAAAGTTATGGGGGAATTGGATGAGAGATGATTTAAATGTTGTATATTCAGCAGTTAAAAAAAATCTTCAAAGTGAGATCCGAGAGAGGCTTCAATTGGATTAATTTTCAATTAAACCTATCAAAGAGTCCGAAAAATCTTTTCTTCTTTGCTGATTCATCAGAAACAAATTTAAATTCTCGAATAATTGGGACCCATTCTAATAGTTCTTTCTGTAATGTAGGTTCTGCAATGATCAGTTGATCAAAACTTGAATCTGAGGGTAGTATTTTTTTCCCATCTAAATTGGTAACAACTAATCCTTGGCGATCTAGAAGCAATAATGCTGCTGCAAGGTCCCAATAGGCTCCTTTAGAACCACTTCCCCAGATGACTGCTCCATCTAAAGTGCCTTGTGCAATTAATGCTAGATGTTGTGCGATTGATCCATCAAAACGAAGAATTCTCCCTAATTCATTCCGTAAAACTGATGTAATCAAACCTAATTTTATATTTTCAGAAATTTCATGAGAAAAATCAATAAGGATACGTGCTTTATTTCGAAGAACTGGTTTTGGTTTTGGTAATATTTCTGAGTTTAAGAAGCATTCAGAATTTCTTGATGCAGTGTATAGCATTTCTGTGAAAGGATTATAAATTGCGCCAGCAACTAATCCCTCTTTATCCCAAGCAGCAAGAGACAAACATACAAATGCAAATTGACCTTTTAAAAATGCTTTAGATCCATCTAAAGGATCAACAAACCAAATAATTTCATTTTTCTTGGCTTCGACTAAAACTTCGTTTTTATTGGCGTCAGTATAAATAATACTGTCTGGATAATACATATTAATAGTATTTCTAATTAATCTTTCCACCTCTTTATCAAAAACTGATATGAAATTCCCGGTAGCTTTTTTTGTTTCTTCAACATTGAAAACCCGGAGTTTATCAAAAGCCATTAATTTCAAAAAGGAACCAGCTATTTTTGCAGCTTCTTCTGCTACATTTCTGACATTATTTTCATCAATAGTGCTCATTTATTATCCTCAATAAAATAAAACATAATTTTTATAATTTATTATTTAATCAGTTAAATCTTTTAATGCATAGGTGATTTGTGACCTAAGACCATCAAGAAAAACTTGCATGGGAGCTATTTTACCTATTCCTGCCACAGCAGATAGGAATAAATCACCTGTTACTGGAGCAATAAAATATTCGGCATTTTTTGTTCGAAAGATAAGCGTTTCAATTTCAGTATCTCTTGATGATGCAGTTCGATTAAGTTCTTCGAAAGCTAAAATTCCCAATATATCTGTGGATCCGAGATCTTCCATTGGTGTCGAAGATTCTGTACTGAAAATTTCTAAACCATCACTATCTGTTATTGTAATCCTGCAGGGAAGTTTTTCGTCACCAAATACTTTTTTTACCTGTTGAATTATTTTTTGAACATCAACCATGATAATTTCGACCGCAAAAAATCCATTAAATGTTGATAAATCAAATTTACTTGATGAATTTGAGCTTTTTTTGATTATTAGAATTCAACAATTAGTAAATTTAATTATTCTCTATTAAAAAATGGTTTATTCTTGTTATTAAGAAATTTATTAATTGAAAGGTTGGATAATGATAGTTTCAACATATTAAGTGAATATTAACAAAATGAGCATTATATTAAATTAGTTGCAATTTATTACCCCAAAGGCTTTCCTTGATGTCCCCACGATTCACGACCGGAAATTTC
Organism: Candidatus Heimdallarchaeota archaeon LC_3; assembly: GCA_001940645.1. The sequence goes on along the minus strand of MDVS01000071.1, from coordinate 24,042 downwards.
TCTTATAATGACAGTGAAGTATTTTAATTCTTTTCCAGTGATTTCTGAAGCAGTTCTTGCTAATTCAATTATTAATTTCCTCTTAACATCCTCAGTTAATGGTAAGCTTGTTACATCTATAAGTGGCATAATATCACAAGTAATCACTATAATAGAAGTCTTAAAAATATTAATATCTTTTGTGTTTTTCTTATTTTGATAAAAGAGGAATTTTATCGCCTAATTTGGTGGTCACCGGGGCTAGGCGAAAACCCATATTCCAAAAAATGTTCTCAATGTTGTATAGCATCGAGTAACACCGTTGAAACTTTATCAACGGGATGTAGGGTACACAGCAGGGTACCATATGGATAATGAATTCCCTGCTGTAATTTAATATATCGTTTCATTATTTTTAAATGTTTCGATAGAAATTTCTTTCTCAAAAAGGAGATCTCTTATCTCAACAACATACTTATAAAAGTATTGATCAAAAATTTATTTGTAAATATTTAATATAGTTTTTCTAAAAATCTGTTAATACATTATTTTTATTAACATTTCAATTAAAGAATTACTTAACTTTCTTTCAATAAATAAAATATGGGAAAAAATGACTCTTCACTTAATTGGTCTTGTTTTTAAAGGCGGTTTAGGTATTCCACTATTTTGTGATAAATTATTTGAAAATGACGAAGAAAAATCCACTTTAATTTATTCTCTGAGCTCAGCAATAACATCATTTGCTTCTGGAATAATTGGAGAACAAAATAAAGGAAGGGCTGAATTAATTTCAGGAGAATTCAGAGTTATTGTCTATGATCCATTTGTTGATTTAGTTTCCGAATCTATGGATGTTGATAGATATGTATTAATGGCATTACAGGATATTTATGACAATTTAGATATTTCATTTGGTAAATTAAAAGAAATTCATCATGATATTATTTACACTTTAGGGTTAAACAAACCTGATGCGTCAATAGGATTTTTCGTACCTCCCGAAATTAAAGCTATAATTAAAAAAATTGCTTTACGAACAATGATTTTTCCTGAACAGCAATTAGGAATGATTAGTGAGCTTTTCAAAGAAGAAATATCTTCTAGATCAAAACAAGTTGCCATTTTAGCCTTGATATTAGCAGATATTGATGGTGGATTATTACAAAAATGTTTTGCAAAAGATCTTTATGAAGATCCAGCTTTCACGGAATTATTATTAGCAAACATGGTAGCTGAAAATCCTGCTGATTCTATAAGTGTTTGGGTAGAAAAACCTGCCTCTAAAAGTATAATTTCTTCTCTTTCGGGGTTTTCTTCTAAAGGAGTAATTGAAGTATTTTCTATGATTCAAGTAGGAAAAGAATTAACTGATTTTCGGCTATTAGCAAGAGCATTTTGTCTTCTTACTCACAGAGACATTTTACGGGAATATTTGAAGAATTTATGCAATAAAATAGCCAATAATGTCCGATTAAAGAGATAATTAGTAATATTGGGTAACCTTGGTTTCAGATATTCCCCAAATATTATCTGGATACTTTCGTTTTTTTTACTTGATGATTTCCTGAGAAATTATAATCAATTAATTTCGAGGTTTCCCTTTTGATGCAAAGCTTTGCGATTAAAGAATGGAAATATATTCATTCTTTAATAGACCGCTCTGAATTTTCTACAGCTCTCTCCTTTTTCACTAAAGCACGCCTTCCCAATGTGTATGAGGCATGTATTGATGATATATTTTTTGTAGAAGCATTTGTACGTTTGTTGATAGCTCAAGGACATCAAAAAAGAGCTTTACCAATTATTGTAAAAGCAATGGAAAGGTTATATAATTTAGGACTGCATGGTGAGCAGATAATGGCTAAATATCTAATATACCAGAGCCAAGCTCTCTCAAATATCGAAGATCATTCAAGAGTTTTACCTCTTTATCAACAAGCATATGATTTATTGGAAAATAAATCAGAAAATCAATCAGATTTTGGATACATTTATTTAGGTCTTTCTCAAAGCGATGAATTAGTTAAAGACTGGGAGATGTATTTAGAAAACAGTTTAGATTGTTTTCGTAGAGATAATAATCCCATTGGTGAGGCAACCACATTAAATGCTTATGGAATATATTACGGAAACTTACAAGATACTGGATTAGCTATGGATTATTTCCAGAAAGCTTTAGAGTTGAGTAAAAAACACAACGATCTTAGGAGATATGCTGGATGTTTAAATAATCAGGCAGTTTTGGTGTATTTCACCGGACCAAAACCTGATGAATCCTTAGGTGTGAAACTATTAAACGATGCAATTGAGATTTCACAAAAAATTGATTCTCTAGAATTTCTTGTACACCATCATAAAGCTATGGTTCAATTTCACCATAGTAAAGACGATGGATTGAGTGCGATACCTCATTTAAGGACAATATTTGAAATACAAGAAAAAAGAGGTTTATTGTCAGAAAAGCATCGCCAAAAATACCAAGAATTAATCTTGCAAAAGAAACCCTTACTTGGATCAATTTCTACGATAAGTTAAAAAACAGTATCGGTAACTATTTTAGTTAAATAATTTAAAATTTGGTGTGGATTAGTAAATTCATTATCTAAATATTCAAATTCATCAGCTTCGTCTAATTGCTCTCGTATTCCGATAACAGTTTCTTCAATAACTTCTTGTTGTGTAACGCGAGACATATCACCTATTTCAATATATAAAAAAGGAACTGGTAAGGGCACATAATCAGGTGAAATGTTTAATTGCTTCATTAATGCAAATACCCGATTTTCATAATCTTCTTTTGAATCTTTAGTTTCTGCAACGATCTCATTTGCTAAGTGATTTTTTTTAGCAAATTCCATTAAAGGAAACAAATATTGACATTGCAAACAACCAGCCAAACCAATAAAGACCATTTTTTTAGCAATCTTTGTACCTTTAGGCAGCTGTATCAATATTTATCACTTAATATTTCTGGAGATTAATTATGAATTCAAAGAATTCTGATTGAGATGGTGTACTGATATTTTTTTCTCATTAGATAAATAATAAAGATATTTTTGAAGACCATTCTAGTGTATCAGATAAGATATGTACTTTAATTTAAATCTGATAGATTTATGTCTAGACTATTAAGAAATTGATTAAATCCTTTATGAACCTTACCTAATTATATAATTTACTCAACTCTATATTATTTTAAAGTGAAAACAATAAAGTTGAAAATAAATGAAAAAAACACTAAATACATAACTAGTTGTATATTACAGGCATTTTTTTTCTTAATTACCAATTTACAATGATATTCTGGCAGTGTAATTTTTTCATGGATCTTGTTGACCAGTTAACAACTGTTGATATTAAAGGGTCTAACAATATAATAAATTTTATCGAATTTTACTCTCAAAAACCTCAATCAATAATTCCATCACTATTGGGTATAAATAATTGGAATACATCAACTTATTCTGAAGTAATAATTAAGACTATCCTTAAAGATAATGTTATCATTAATTACTGTGCTGTTCCTTGTGATCCATTTCTTCTTGAAGATCACAAATTTTATGAAATATTATATAATTCAGCCGCTACGGTTGTCCTCGTACCCGGTTTAGGATCCTTATTGCATAATGCTTTTTGGTACTATGTTGTAGGGAATGAGAAAATCAATCCATTAATCCCACTATTTATTTTAGCTGAAAATCCTACTAACCTTACCTTAGAAGAATGTAAGGAAGATATTTTAGATTCTTTAGACCTTTCAACTGTATGGCTTCGTGAATTTGAAGTTTACAGCCTGTTAGGCGATAAAGAATTAAGCTGGGACAGATTTGTTACAAGATTAATGAAAAAAGCTGTTGATTATCTTATTGTTAATCAAAGATAAAATTTTTTTTTATTGTTTTTTATATTTGTTTAATTTTTGACTTGAAGATAGTCAATATTTTTTCTAATAATTCCTCAGTTAATTGTTTCTTTGTTTCAATTGGTCGTAAAACTTCTATAAATATTTCTTCCAAATCACTTCTGTGTGGTAAACCTTTTTCGACAGATTTAGGGTAAGAAATAGCAATTACACAATAACTCCTTTCTTGAAATCTCGGATCAGGAGATGTTTCGTCTTTAATTGATTTGGTTATAGCTAAAAGAAATTGATCAGCTCCAAATAATGCACCTATTGCTGGAATAGGCCCATAAACTCCTTCATTATAAGAATGACCTTGTCCAGTAAGAAAAGACAACATTGCACCGTTTTGAATATGATAAACTTCCTTTTCAGAAGTAATATCTTCAGATGCGACGATTGGAACCATTCCTTTTTCTCCCATTAAATAAATCACACCTTGTATTTTTTCAGCTAAGTCAATATCAAGATTATATCTTGTTGAGCTAATTACTGAAATTACAGATTCAATTTTACTTTTCTCCTTTCCTTTCTCAATTTTCGAGGCATATTCTTTTATTAGTTCAATTCGTTTTTTTTCTTGAAAAATTCCTTTTTCCTCAGCTAATTCTTCTGCTGTTTCTAATAACGATTTAGATTTTTCAATATCTCCGTCTACAATTGCAAAATGAGCTTCAATTGCTAATAAACGTAAATATTCAGGATCAACTGGTAAATGCATACTCATTTTTATTGATATTTTCATAATATCAGTTGCTTCTGTTAAGAATTTCTCATCATAAGATAACAAATATTCTTCTAGTAATGTTTCAATATGAATAAGCAATATTTTTCGTAATAAAGCTATTTGGTTTTTTTCATTTGCTGTTACTTCAGCTTGCTTCAATAATAATTTAGCTTCTCCTCGATTTGCCTTGAACAGTTCCACATTGGCCTTTATCATAAAATAATAAGGATCTAAGTTAGAAATTTGTTTTTTGTCAATTAGATTTTTTGCTTTTACAATAAATTTCTCTATGTTTTCTATTGTTTCAATTCCAATCACAGAATTGACAGCAGTTAACATCGTATTAGCCCAATCACTAAAATCCCATCCTGATTGGTTGAGATAACTAAGACAATTTCTAAACAATGATAAAGTATCTTCTTCTTTACCTAATGCTTTAGATATAGCTGTAAGTTTACTTGTAACATAACCTAATTGCCCAATATCTCCTATTATTTTCCAAATAACTTCAGCCTCAGTATAATACTGCTTGGCTGCTTCATATTCTCCCATCATATATTTGAAATTACCAAGATTAGTTAAACTTAGTCCTTGAAACCGTACGTTACCTGTTTTATTTGCAAAATCGCGAGAAGCTAGTAAACTCTTGCTACCCTCCAGATAGAACCCTTGTTCAAGATTAATTAAACCAATATCAAGGTTGATCATTCCAATGCTTTCAAATTCTTCTAATTGTTCAAATAAACTTCTTGATTTTTCTAAATAAGTTTTTCCTAGCTCTAAATTATCAATTCTCCATGATATTTCTCCTAATAACTTATATATCTTAGCACACCATAATGGGAATTCCATAAGTAATTTTAAACAATTTTCTGCAATATCTTTTGCTAAAACATATTCACCATCATCCTTAGCAATTTTTGCTTCCAAGAGCAATATAATTCCCTGGTCAAAGTTATCAGAAGAATTTTCCTTATTACTTTGAATTGATTTAATGATTTTTTCTTTTTTATCGAATTTTACTAAAACGGAAGAATATAATATTGAGAGTTCTATTTGAGCCATTAAAAGAATATTAACTCCATTAGGATATAAATTATGCATTCTTTGGCGTTTGATATTGATTTCTACCTCATCAAAGCTTGTAGATTCAAAATATTCTTGAACTTTTATAAAAAAGTTTTCTGCATCTGTATAACATCCTTTTCTTAAGTTACACTCACCAATGTGATAAAACAAAAAGGGTTCATGAATTATTTCCTTCAAAGTTTCAGAAAATTTTAGTATCGCTTCATCAAATAAACCTAATCTTTGATATTTTACCCCTATCTTAAAATTTTCATCTAAAGGGGGTAATAACCGCATTTATGTTACTCACAGCCAAAACACTAATCATTTTTTAGAGAATTTTCAATTATTCTTAAAACTTTATTATATTCAAGGAAAACTTTTTTTCAATTAATTATGAAAAATTAATCAATTTAAATGTGTTTAATTGAATTATCAATTACATCTAATATTCATTTAGTATAGGAAAATAATGATTTTAAATGGATAATCCACTATATTTTATTTATGGTTCACCAATTAAAGAAAGAATTCTTCGATTAATTATTGTAATTTTTAGTTTCATCAATTTTTCTTTATTTTTAATTGATTTTTTGACATATTATTACTTTTTCAGTGGTTTAATAGCTATAATAATGTTTTTTTTTATAATCTTTTTTTTCCCTAGAATATCATACATTTCAATTGTACATATTAAAAATGGTTTTATCACGACTAACAGGTGGTATACAAATAAAAGAGTTCAAAAAATAATTGGAAAAATGAATTTCAGTCGATCCTTTCAGCTTCTCAACCTCGATAGAGTTGAAATACAATATTTGGGATTTATATCAAAAATAGGTAGAATAAACTTTATTTTTACTGATAAAAAACAAGAAAAAATATTATTTAGTCCAATACACATCTCTTCAGATCATATAAATAACATGAAAGGATTTTTTGGTAATTTAAAATTTATAGATACTGAAACTGTCAATAACCTTGTGATATTATCAGAACATTTTTCTTATGATTTTGATGCCACAGAATTTTACCAATTTGATAACAAGTATTATTTGTACTTGGTTATCTTAGTATTTCTTTTGTTTCTCCCTATCACATTATTGTTAATTTTTTTTTGATCTAATGGTGCAATTATTTAGAATTAGTTTATATCATCTAACCATAATGATGGATCATCAATATCACTTGGAATTCTCCATTCTCCTCTTGGAGATAATGAAACACTACCCACTTTTGGACCATCTGGTAAAGCGGATCTTTTAAATTGGTTTGCGAAAAATCTTTCGATAAATACTCTTAACCATTTTTCTATTTCTTCCTTCTCATACTTTTTTGAAAAAGCTCTACCTGCTAAAAATAATATCTTTCCTGGTCTTGCTTTTCTTCTTATGAAATGAAATAGAAAAAAATCGTGAAGTTCGAAAGGACCAATCAATGATTCTGTTTCTTGTTTTATTTCTCCAGATTCCGTATCTGGGGGAATTAATTCTGGAGAAATTGGTGTATCAATAATTTTCTGTAAAATTCCCTTTGCTTTCTTAGAAGCCAATTTATTTTCTTTGTACCATTGAATTAAGAATCTTATTAGTGTTTTTGGGATTGTTGCATTTACCCCATAGCTACTCATATGATCTCCATTATAAGTAGTCCATCCCAATGCTAATTCTGACAAGTCGCTTGTTCCTATTACTAATCCATTAATTAGATTAGCTTTATCAAACAATATTTGAGTTCTTTCACGTGCTTGAGCGTTTTCAAATGTAATATCATGATCTCCTGAATGACCTAGTTGGTTGAGATGCATGTTAGTTATTTCAACAATAGATATTTCTTCTAAGTCTACTTTCAAAGCTTTACAAAGATTTTCAGTATTAGATTTAGTTAATTCAGATGTGCCATGACCGGGTAATGTTAACGCTTGTATACAATTTGTCGTGATTGATAATATTTTACACATCTCCAAGCATACCAACAGAGCATAAGTAGAATCTAACCCCCCTGATAATCCAATTATAAGATTTTTCACCTTAGAACGCTGAAATCTCATTGCTAATCCATTAGCTTGGATAGACATAATTTCATTACAACGCTCATTTAATTGATCAGAGTTTTTAATATGTGGTAGGAACGGTAAAGGATCGATGTTTCTTTTAAGTGTATTGGAGTTAAAATCTATGTTTTTTGTCTTAAAAAAATATTTTTCGTGTTGAATATTATTCAAAATAGTATTTTCTCCCCAAATAGTATTTCTAATTCGTTCTTGGTTAATACGATCAACATCACAATCGACAGTTAATGTTTGATTATCAAGAGAAAATGGTTTCATTTCTCCGAGATTATTCCCATATTCATAAATCATACCAGATCCCCCAAAAACCATATCCATTGTCGATTCTCCCAATCCAGATGATACATATGAGTAAACACAAATTGATCTTTCAGATTGTTGTCTTACTAGTCTTATTCTATAATCTGTTTTAACTACAAGCTCATTACTAGCTGATAAGTTTAAGATAATATTCGCGCCATTTAGTGCTAGTTTACCGCTGGGAGGTTCTACACCCCAGAGATCTTCACATATTTCGATACCTATGGAAAATTTTTCATCTTGTTCAGAAGTAAATACCACATGCTTCCCAAAAATAACTTTATGCTCTATACCGGAAATAGAGATCTTTTTTGTTATTTCGGGAGCTGATTGGAAATAAATCCTTTCTTTGAATTCGTTATAGTTTGGTAAATGTGACTTAGGAATTAAAGCTACTAATTTTCCGTTATTATAAACCGCAGCGCAGTTAAATAAAGCTCCATTGTATGCAAAAGGTGTACCAAGAACAATAAAGATATTTGGAAACTTTTCAGAAACCTCTTGAAATTTTATAAATGAATTTTTAGCTTTATTTTGCAATTTAGCTTGGTGAAACAAATCACCACAAGAATATCCAGTTAACGATAATTCAGGAAATGAAATAACTTGAGTGTGGGTTTTTGACAATTTTTCAACTATTTTTTTGTGTTCAAGATAGTTTTTATCAACATTAGTAAGAAAAAGTTTAGGAACAGCTATACTTACTCGGATAAAACCATAATTCAAATTTTAATCTCCAGAAAATACAATTTTTTTTCCAATTTGTAAACCATATTGAAAATCTTAAAAGTTTTATCATTCATCCGACAAAAACTTAAGCTACTATTTCCTGATTTACCATTTCTTTTTTATTAGCTTCTCTCCAATCGTTTACTATCTCTTTCAAAGCTTTTCCCTCCAAACGGCTCCAAAACATTCCTCTCCACATTCGATCGACTAAATGAGGTTCCTGACTCATTTTATTGCTAAAAAAAATGAACCATTTTTTGATTTTTAGACTGTGACGGTACCAAGCTTTTGCGTATTCATGCAATATTTCATCAAATGCTAATAAGTTGTCATTAGGAAATTGGAACAAAATTAAAATTAATTTTTTGAAAGCACTTTTATCCTTTTCTATTATGTGTTCATACATAAGAGAATAAATCCATTTTTGAAGTTCTGTTCCTGTTTCTGCAGTATTTTTTTTATATAAAATAGTTTGTAGTTTACTCTTTATCTCTTCATTGTAAATATCATCAAACATTGAATTTGGATCGATATCTGGAAGAAATTTATCAATATCACTTATAATTTCGTCATATTTAACTCTTTTTGAATTTCTTTCGGCTAAATCTATCCATGATATATATAATCGAGCTTTACCCTCAAGAGATATAAAAAATCTGAACCACATCTTGGTGTAATTATATAGAAAGTGACCTAATCCATTTTCAGAAAAATTTGCTAGTTTTTTGAATTTCGATTTCAAAAATAGTAGACTTAATCTTGCTTTTTCATTATTTTTATAAACAGCACCTTCAAATAGGTTATGGTGAATAGAAGCTACCGTGAAAGCTGCTTCTTTTTGATTAGATGTAAATGCGTTTTTTAATAATTTTTCTAAAGAGGTAAAAATTTCAATTATTTCTTTTTCATCAATATTTTCTAAAACGTCATCCGATTCTAATTGGGGAGAGCTTCGTTTAAGAATTTTATTAATTTTATCTATGGATGTCGACATTCTTCGCCCTCAAGGATGAGTAAAGATTAAGAATTTTATGTTATTTATTGAAGATTTCAAAATATTGATAATAATATTAGGTAATTGATAATTGAAATTGATATATTTTAAGATTCATGTCGTTCCTAGAAAACATATACAAAGACTCTTTACACAACACTTTTTATTTCAAAGTGTAATATAATTGGTCAAAAAAATTAAAAAAAAATCTTGAATTAATGATAATCAAATCATTTTCCAGATTCATTTAGCATTAAATGCTTTATATGACAATATTCTTCCATTGAGTAACGTATTCCTTCTCTTCCAAAACCTGAATCTTTATTTCCTCCATAAGGCATTTGATCAACCCGAAATTGGGATGTTTCATTTATCATAATTCCACCTGCATCAATTTTGTCATATGCTTCAAGGATTCGGGAAATATCTTGAGTAAAAACTCCTGCTTGCAAACCAAAATCAGAATCATTTACTTTTTCAATTGCTTTTGAATAGTTTTCATAGGATTCAATTATCACTATTGGTCCAAATACTTCTTGACAGACAACTTTTTCTTTTGTAGGAACATTTGTTAAAGCTGTTGGTGGGTATGTTGCCCCTTCACGTTTTCCTCCTATTATTACTTTAGCACCTGCATTAACTGCTTCATTTACCCATTGTTCCACCCTAATAGCGTTTTCTTTATCAATCATGGCAGAAAATGTGGTTTCTGGATTCAAAGGATCTCCCGTAATTAATTTTTCTGTTTCCTCTTTGAAATACTTAACAAATTCTTCAAAAACTGGGTTGTGAACAAAAATTCTTTGGACGGAAATACAAACTTGTCCTGAATAGGCAAATGCTCCTACTACATTCTTTTGAGCAGCAATTTTTACGTTAGCATCTGAATGAACAATAACCCCTGATGTCCCTCCTAATTCTAGAATTATTTTCTTCTTTCCACATTGTGCTTTGAGGTTCCACCCTACTAAGGCTGAACCTGTAAAAGAAAGTATTTTTACTCTTGGATCTTCAACCAATGGACGTGCATTTTTTCCACTGCAAGGAATAATACTAATTCCTTCTTTTGGCCATTCTGTGTTAGTTATAATTTTTCCTAATGTTAAAGCCGATACTGGCGTAGATGATGCTGGTTTCAATATTATTGGGGATCCTACTGCAAGAGCTGGAGCAATTTTATGTGCTACCAGATTTAAGGGAAAATTAAAAGGACTTATTCCAGCAACTACTCCTACTGGGTAATGTTGTGTAATTGATAATCGATCCACCCCTCTTGAAACGGCATCTAATGAGGAAAATTCACCACAGATTCTTTTCGATTCTTCAGCAGCAATTGTAAAAGTGTCTATACATCTCAGGACTTCACTTTTAGCGTAAATCATTGGTTTTCCACTTTCAGAAGCTATTATTTCTGCAATTTCATCTACCCTTTCACTGATTTGTTTAGCAACTGATAAGCAAATATCACTTTTTTTGTAGCTTGGGATTTTTCTAGTCACAGGAAATATTGTATAAGCGCTATCTATTGCTTTTAAAAGATGGGATTCATCAGCATAAGCTACTGTAGCATAAACTTCCTGATTATAAGGATTAATAACCTCAATTTTATTTTTTGTTTCTCTTTCTTTACCAGCTAGCAAAATAGGATAATGTTTCATTATTTTCACCTAATTTATTACTTTTTTAAACATAGAGCATAAATTAAAGACAAATTTATGATAATAATTATAATGTTGAAACATTTTCTAGTCATTATTTCGTCGATCGAAATAAGGTAATTTAGTCAGATCGAGATTTTGATTGAAGAACTATTTTAACAATTAAAAAGAATATGGGATCAAAAACGAACTGAAAAAATAAAAGAAATATTAAGATATCTCTAATCAAAAAATTAAAAGGAAAATTTTCCTTAAATCGAATTTTTTAATCTATTAACTCATTATTTACAAACATTTATTATATGTTTTAAAATAAACTTATTAGAATAAGTATTATTCAAAAATAATTTCAAAAGAAAAGATTTTTTCAATTTTATTAATTAATATTAATTACATTCCGTTGATACTATTGCTTTGCCCTCATTGTGATCATAAACAACCTGATGAAAACTACATTGGTCTAGCTCGATGTGATAAATGCTCGAGAGCATTTTCTGTTAATCATTCAGAAGGTAGATTATTTTTACAAGGGGGTAGACTATCTGAAGCTATTGAAAAACTTGAATTAGCTTCTATTTTTATGAAAAATACTGCACTTGTTTTTTTAGACTTAGCAAGAGCCTTAGCTCTTAATAACCAAATGGATGATATGAAAAAAGCATTAGAAAGAGCTTATGAGATTGATTCTGAATTTGTTATTGAAAACTGGTTAAGAGATTTATCATTACCTAACATTGATAGAAAAAATGAATATGAAAGATCTTTAGATAATTTAATTACTTTAGCTAAAGAAACAGTTAAAAATTCATAAATTATTTTGATTATATTTGTTGTTCTATAGTAGATCCATAATTGGTAGCTGGAGAAGCTGTTTGTTCTATTTTCTCAAGATAATCTGTTTCAGAAATTTTTAGCAATTGATTAATATTTTTGAGAATATCGTCAGTTATACTTCTTATTCGTTCGTAATTGTCACTAATATGTGCATATACTTTGAAATACATCGCTTTACCAAAGCGAATTGTTAAATACCTACCAAAAAGAGGTACTTTACCTCCTATTGCCAGTGCTTCTGCTGATCCATGAATATAGAAAGGTATAACTGGGACCTCAAAGTTTAAACGTTCTATTACTCTAGCTACTCCGGTTTTCCCTTTATAGGATCCTTTTTTATCAGTTCTTTTCCCTTCAGGAAAGATAGCTACTGCGTGTCCTGCTCTTAGACTCAATTCAGAGTATTTCAATGCAGGTTCAGGATTTTCTTTAAATACTGGAAATCCTCCAAGATATTTTAAAAGTCTAAATACAGGACTACTATACATTGCTTTTCCAGAAACCATAAATGCTAGGTATGCTCTTACTTTAACTGCTGCTGTAGCCAAAATCAATGCATCAAGATGAGATTTATGATTTCCACAAAAAATTACTGGATTTCCTTCTTTGTGGTTTTTAAGATGTTCTAACCCACTGATATCTATTTTATATAGTTTTTCCATTGATTTTGGAACAGCTTTTTCAGCAAATCTGTATACAAATCTTCTCCAAAAATTCCATTTTTTCAAAGGTAAATTTGCAGACGAAATAGGAAAAGGATATTTTCTTAATTCTTTTAGAGAAACTTTCTTTAAATTGCCAGTCATTAAATTGCGTCTCTTAAAATTACGATAAAAAAACAAATGATTTTATTATTAAAGAAGGCAAATATTATTTTTTTAATAAAATTTCGGTCAAGCAAAATCTCTGCTATCTTAGAAAATATATTATAAAAATTGGTTGAATTTTCTCCGAAATAAACCAAAATAATTTTGTAATAGTATTTAGAAATAATATTCATTCCTTTTATACTCTTGCAAGTAAAATTGATATTATTCTTATCTATACTGGCTTTTCAGGGTAAATAGTAATATTAACCAAATATTATTTAAATGAAAAATTACAAAAAGCGTATACAGAAATTCACCTTTAAGTTAAATTTAGTTGTGATTATTATGCAGGATTTAAGTTTTGTTGGAGAACCTTTCATTAATGGAGTTTTACTAATTGTTATGGGATTAGTTTCTCTATTATTTGGATTGGAACGAGTATTAGATAAAGTACCTGGAATAGGTGGTAAGATAGATGTTGATGATTTTGATACCAAGGTTATGAAATATCTAACTATAATATTTTCAGCAGTTGCAGTTGTTTGGGCATTATTATTAATGGTGGCCGAAAATGTAAATTATCATTGGTTTACAATGGTTCTTTTATTTACTTATTCAATAGTTCTATTAAGTCACCCCATAAAAAATCTAGAGGGCTGGAAAATGTTCCTTTTGCTTTTGCCTATTATAATCATAACTTTTGTAGCGTTTTACTTTTCAGGAAATAGGGAAATCAATCTTCCTGGTGATATAAGTATCCCTATGTGGACGATTTTCCTTTTGATTTTGTTCTTGTTTGTAATTTTGTTCTTAATAATATTCTTTGTTGAAGAAAGTGCAATTGATCCATTTTTAGCAATTGTTGGATGGTCTCCCTGGGTTGTAGTTCTTAGTATAATAGTTATTTTACAAGGGTTAGCACTTATTCTCTCTGATGATATTGGTGGAATAGCATTTTACCTTAGCGATTTAATATCCAATGAAGCAGCAGATATTGGTGGATAGTGAACTACTCACGCCTCAAGGAGTGGATTTCCTCCTTCAATGACAAAACTTCTGATGAAACAAACGTAATTTGTGGAAATAATCCGTCAAGAATCATCTGAGAGGTTTTCGTCTCCAGAGGCTTAACATTCCTATGCTCCGTAGGTAGATCAAAATCAAGATAATCAGTAAGATGAAGATCTGTTTTTTACTAATTCAGGGTCATCATTAAAATTCAAACAAGGATTAAAACCAACACAATTCACTTACTATGTGTTATCCTGTTAGGTTTCGTCAGAAACCTAACTTATTAATTCGGAAATTCACCTCTTACCTTATGGAAGGAGCCTTCTTTCCGTATTAGGCAAATAAAAATGCTGACTTATTTAGAACATTTTTTTCCCATTCTTTTTTATTACTCAAAAAAATTCATAAATATATTAATTAATTCTTTTTATTGTAAAAATATTCAATTTAATTTGTTAATTTGAATTCTGGAATGATATAGGTTCTTATGTATTTATATTATACTTCTGGATTAGACAAGAAAGTTCTTTCCTTCTTTGTTCATTATATCGAAAAGAATTTTCATTTCATTAATCTAAGAAAATTGTTTCCGATCCATATAATTAAGACTTGTCTATCTGATAATTGTGTTTTCCATTCTGAACACAAAATTGACGATGCAATTAAAACTGTAGTTGAAAATGATGACAAAGTCTTATTAGCATTAAAAGAAACTTGGCTTCAAGGACAAAATTGTTGTGAGTTATTACTGGATGGAAATGCAGTCATCTTACTTTTAGCAGAAATTAAATCAATTGATGAACTTGTTTGGAAACTAGTTCATTCAATTGGACATTTATATGGTTTAAGTCATTGTAGAAACCTTACTTGCGCAATGAATAATCCAATTTACCCTGATTTAGACATATCCCAAAATCCATTATGTAAAAAATGTGAGGATGGAATTACGCTCGCATCGAAAAAAATAGTTGTTAAATCACCAAATTAAATCCTTTCTAGGTTATTTTCATTAATTCAATTTTAATCCTTCATTTTACTAATACTGATTAAGTCCTTTTCTTTCTATTGATTTCAATAGCTTTTTGATTTAATGTCGGATTTTTTACTATATAGTTTTTATATATTGCGTGAAGAAGACATATATTTATTTGGGCTAATATTAATAAATTAAAATAGAAATTAATAACCATTTTTAAATTAAAGTAAATTCAAAATAGAAAACCGTTAAATATTTTTACCCCAAACAACAAATAAATACATAAAATTTATTTTACAATAATGAAATTAAGTTCAATTACCTTTAATAAACTCGAAGTACTTGAAATTAGTAACAGTAAAGGATACATTAACAACATTATCATTTGATTAACAATTTTTGGTGCACTAATGAACATCTTTCCTATTTTATTAGCTTTTTTAGGTATTATAATGCTTCAAATAGGACTAATTATCCAAAAAAAATCACTTCAGAACTCTTTTTCACTCGAATCAATATCTAACAAAGAGAATCTAATTAAAAATTGGTTATTACAAAAGTCAATTACTCATTGGATATTTGGAACTATATTAACCTTTATTGGTGCCTTTCTTGGATTTTATGCTATTTCTATTAGTTCTGTATCAATAATTCAACCACTTATTGGAATAGGACCAATAATTCTAGCTTTAATATTAACTGTTGTTTTCAGAGAAAAGATTGGTAGAAAATTATGGCTCGCAATTACTCTATCAGCCATTGGTGTCCTTTTCATAGTCTTTTACTCAGTTCCAGGAAATAATAATATTACACTGGATTATTATGAACAACAATTGATTTTTATATCTATAATAATAGCAGTTTTGGTTATTTTTATAGGGTATATATTATATTCAGTACAGAACATTCAATTAGGAGTAACCGAGGCAATTATTGGTGGATTACTTGGAGGATTACCAAGTCTTTATGCGAAAATTGCTGTTCCAAAAATTAACGAATTACATTTACATTGGACAATTGTTGCTTTAATTATTACACAATTCTTGGCCTTTGTATTTTTACAGCGTGGTATTCAAAAAGGAAGTCTCACAATTGTTTCAAGCGTGTTTATGGCATTTTCCATTGTTGTTCCTGTATTTATTGCTTTTCTTTGGTTAGCTGAACAAATAAGTTTGATCCATATAATTGGAACAGTTTTGATATTATCAAGCGCGATTTATTTCATCTATAATAATCCTTCAGAAGACACCTTACCCTATCCAATTTCAGCTTATCCTTCTGCAAATGATTTAATTGAAAATTCCAAAGAATCAGAAATAACTAGTAGCTAATATAGTTTTCTTTTTTTTATTAAATTGGATCATGAAATGTAAATTTTTGAGAATTTCTTTTTTTGATTTACCTTACCTTGTAAGTATCTTCTGCAGGCTCTTTATAGGCCATAATATTATAAAAAATAGTTATTCGATTGTATACCTTATAAATAGCAATAATTTTGACTACACCTAAAACAAAATTCATTATTGTAAATGCAAAAATGAGCAGGCTAACATCTTCGACACTATTTATTGTCCCGTTCCCTGTACCAAATTTATCTATTATCTCAAAAAATGAATATAAAGTAAATCCATTTGTTAAAATAATAATTATTCCATATATTTGAAAAGCATTTGTTTGAGGAATTTCCTTAGGAAGATAAATTTTAAACCATTTACCAAACCAAATTGCTGATACTCCTCCAGTAATTGTCACTATGATGAGTAATACAATTATTGGGGGTAAATCTTTTGCTAGCAATGTAAACCATGAAATAAATTCTTCATCGGTTTCTGGTGATTTCACATTTGTTAGAGAAGAGGGAAGGAAAAACCCAAGGTTCTCAACAATGACTGCAATCGCAAATAATAAAGCTATAAATATTCCCTTTCTAAATCTTTCAGAATTAGAATTAGTATAAATAGCGTAAGCAAACATTAAAGTAATTACTATCGCTATTATTTGACTAATAATTGTCAATCCAATAAAATTGAATGCAAATACAAGAAGATGTCCATAAAAAAATATTTGGGCAAAAGTTTTAAACTGATATACTGATTTTTCGTTGTAATCCATACTTGTAGTCATCATAGATCTCACTATTAATATTTAACTCTCAAAGATTAACTGAAAGTGAAGACAAAGGATTTATTAAAACTCAAAGAATATTTATTTAAATTTTTTTTATTTTCCTAGCATTAGCAAAATTTAGAAAACTTTATATTTTTAAGGATGTAAAAATAATGAATATTAAGATTGGTATACAAATTGAGCCACAATTTGGATTTGACTATAAAACTATAGAAAAAATAGCTATTGATGCCGAAAAAATTGGATATTATTCTCTTTGGAGTTCAGATCACTTTTTTTTACATGATAAATCTGAAAATCTCAATTGTTTAGATGCTTGGACCCTTCTTTCAGCTCTAGCTGCTGTAACAAAGAAATTAAGACTGGGTGTTTTAGTAACTTGTAATTCCTACCGATATCCTGCAATTCTGGCTAAGATAGCATCAACTATTGATATGATTTCAGAAGAAAGATTGGAGTTTGGAATTGGCGCAGGATGGAAAGAGATTGAGTATAAAGCATATGGAATACCCTTTGGAACATGGAAAGATAGAATGGATAGCTTGGAAGAAGCAATCCAAATAATAAAATTACTCTGGATTAAACCAAAAGCATCTTTTGAAGGAAAAATACATAAAATAAAAGACGCCTTTTCTTCACCAAAACCAGTTCAACTACCCATGCCTCCAATATTTATTGGGGGAACTGGTAAAAAGCGTATTTTAAATATGGTAGCAAAATATGCTGATTATTGCAATTTTGGATGGTTTACTAATCCGGATGAAATCCAGAAGTTACTTGATATTTTGGAGGATCACTGTAAAAAAGAAAACAGAAATTTTGATGAAATTGGAAAATCCTTCTTTGCTTATGTCATTATGGCTGAAACTGAGGATAAATTAGAGCAAAATCTTAAAAATCAAGCAGAAAAGAGAAGCTTAACCTTAGATGAATATAAAAAGCGATTTAGTGATGGTGTGTTTATTGGTACACCTGAAAAAGTACAAGAAAGATTTCAAAATCTAATAGATATGGGATTTGATTATTTTCAATGTATGTTCCCTTATGGAAATGATTATGAAGCTAGTCAGGAATTTGGTAAGCTAATATTGCCAAAATTATCTTAAATTGTTTCTTAATTCCATAATAGAATTCAATTACTAAATTTTGAATCTACAGACCTTCTTTTTCATTTTATAGGTTGAATTGTCAATAAACAATGATTTACCTATTATTCAAATAAGATCAATAATATGCTTAATTTTTTTAATGGTGGATTGCATACAGCATATTTTATTACTAATGACATAGAGAGGACAACAGAATACTACAGAGACTTCCTCGGACTTCCATTGTATCTATCTACAAAGAATATTCAAAAAGATTGGAAATTATATATTTTTTCTGTCGATAAATCATTTTCTATTGGTTTTTATGAGTGGAAAGTTTTCAATCCTTTACCTCCTAAGGCTCCAGGAGCACCTGTTTCTGGAACATGGTCTTTTGATCATATAATGATAGGTGTTGAGAAGGAAGAAGATCTTTGGCTTCTTCGTGATAAATATTTAATGGCAGGATTAGAAATAACTGAAGTGGTGGATCATGGCTTTGTTTATTCGATTTATACTACTGATCCAATCAATAATATTTCTTTAGAATTTGCCTATCAGACTTACAATCTTTATAACCTTCCAATGTTTATGGATGCTTCTCCATCTGCTATTGCTGATGAGGGGGCTTTTCCTAAGGAGAAATATTGGCCGATTCTTGTCAAAAATCCTGAATTTGAAAAAATTATTTCTTCGGAACCATCAATAAATATACCTAAAGAATATCAATTAGATCAAATACAACTAAGTGAGGATTTCAGACAATTTGCGTATGGTACTTATTTCAATAGAGTCCAACAAGAGAAATTATTTTTTAGTTTCCAAGCAAATAATCACATTTTATTTTTTTCTACGAATAATTTAGATGAAACAATCAAATTTTATCGTGACTTTTTAGGTTTTAAACTCTATAATAGTTTTGGTGATCCTTATAACCAATTTAAATTATATTTATTTGCTGTTGATGAATCATTATCACTTGCATTCTTTTATTGGCCAACAGTAAAGTCCATTAAAAAGAAAAATGCTGGAATTCCTTTTTATTGGTGGAGATGGAATTCTGATAGTATTTCTTTTGGAGTTTCATCTACTGAGAAATTATGGTTATTATATGAAAGATTCATATCAATTGGAATGGCTACATCAAAATTAATTTATGATGGATTCTCTAATTCCTTTGAAGTCTTTGATCCGAACAATATATGTATTAAATTTCAATCATTCACTGTAGATTTTTCGAAAAAACCTCTTTTATTCGATCCTGATAATTTAGATATTGACCCTTTTCCTCAATTAGGGACATGGCCAACTGAATTAGACATAACCCCAAAAGGACAACGAAAAGTGTTACCGGGCGCTGGTTGGGATTTAATTCCTTCAGAAATGAAAAATGCAGAAATAAAGGTAGAATTAAAACAGGAATATGAAGAAGAAGAATAATTTTAAAAATAAAAAGCGTTCTTTAAAAAAATTAACTCTTTTGATTATAATTGGTTTCTTATTTTCACAATATCTATATTTTTCCTCATTATTCCTAATTCTTTTTGTAAGAAATACGATATAATCCTGTTATTAATAATAGGATTAGAAATTGATGCTAATTTACTTACAATTTTTAATCTATCTCCCATTGGCGAATTATGATGCATTTCAATAATATTAGCTATTCTACCCTCAATATTTTTATTTATTTCTTGGGTACATAAGTCAATAATATCTTGGGACCAAAACAAGAGATTATTAACCTCTTTTTTTAACTCTGACATAAGATTAGGACATTTTTTGGAAATCAAATAGCTAAAAAAGTTCCCTAGATAATTTTCCTTTTCTCCCCCGGTAGTTTTTCCATTATCAATATTGATAATTACAAATCCATAGCATATCTTCTTAATTTTTTTATCATCAAAGAGCAAATCATGATCGATAAGATCACAAGGAGAATCAGACCAATTGGCTATTGTTAGTTTTCTTTGTGAATTAAGTACATTCAAATTAAGCTCTTTTGCTATAATTTTATCAGATCGTTTACTCATTAGAATTTTGAGTAAAAAAATGAGTAAGGCTGGACTAAACTAGGGTAAGCATGCTCTAACATCATGTAGGCAAGATTAAATAATAAATTTTGGTAGGATAGACATTTAAATCGAAGGTTTTTACTTGTAATTTTTTTCCTGCTGTTATTTTATGTTAGAAGATATTGATTATTTATCAATAATATTTAGTGTTGTAGGTGCAGTAATATTTCTATATTGTATTTATTTATCATGGAAGATTATTAAATTGTTTCCAAAAAACTCTAAAACCCTCAAATATTGGTATGCAGCTATAGCACTAATAATAATGTTTTTCTTTGGTTATGTTTTTAATATAGCGATAATATTAATGGAAGATGCTTTTTTACAACAAATGATGACTTCAATGGTATACATTTTGGGTGCATTATTTGTTCTGGTTGTAACTTTTGTTAGTTATAAAACATACAAAATTATTTTACAATAAAATTGTTGATTTTGTTTATTTATTAATAGTATTTTTTCTTTAAATCCTTATTTTTTATTAAAGACAAGGTATTTATAAAAAAAAAGATTAATGTTGAACAATAGATTTTTTTTCTATTTTTAGAAATTAATGTGATATTGTGTTTAGACGAAAAAATAAATCAGAAGTAGGTTGGGAAGATCTTGAACAAGATTTCACTGAAGATCAAGACATACCTGATCCTAGTGAGATTAAAGATGTAGACAGTAAAACTCGATTAGCTGAATTAGATGCACATTGGTTAAAAATTTCTCAAAAATTGAATTTGTGGAGATATGTAGCAAATGTAGGAGCACATTCACGTCGTCATAAGAATTTTGAACATTTTAGACCAATTTTATTAATTCACGGTTACAAATCTTCACATACAACTTGGAATTGGCTTGTACGAAAGCTTTGGGTCGACGGTTTTCACAATATTTTTGCAATGGAGCTTTATGACTATCAACAAGGTTTAAAAGTTAATTGTAATTATTTGACAAAAATAATGAATGAAATATTGAATGAATTAGTTCATGAGTTCAAACAATTAGATATAATTGGTCATTCAATGGGAGGAATAATAGGAAGATATTATTTAAAATTTTTTGATACAAAAAATAGAATTAGAGCCCTTTTCACCATGGGTTCAGCTCATAAAGGAATCTCAAAATATGTTAATCTTTATATAAGATTAGAGGGAGGGAAAGCGACTGCTCGAGATCTCGTATCAGATGGTCCTTTAGAGCAAATGAATGAAATTATGAGTCAACAGGATCTCTATAGTTCTACAATGGTCAATATTGGGGGAGCAATGTTTAGGTACCGAGGAGGTGACGGTTTTGTGAAACTTCAACCATTATCAGATATGATAAATCTTAAGGTTCCAGTTTCTCATAGGAAATTAAACAAAACAGACAAATCATACAAAATCATACAAAACTTGTTACTCAATAAATTCTGGGTCTATAAAATTAGATTATTATATATCCAACCAGATGAAAAATTTCCAAATGTAGATTATACGTTCAAAGTATCAACGAATACAAACATGAAATTTAATTATCCTGCTGAAGGAGGAATCAGAACTGGAATAAATCCTTATACTCCTGAAGTTCCGGTTATCATTTATAGTGGGTATTGCAAGAAGAAGAGAAATCTTAGAATAAATTTAGAAATAAAATATAAGACTAATACAATGAAAAAGTTCAAAAAATTAATTAAAAAGAGAAAAATAATAAGGTTTAAGAAAAAAAAAGATAATATTAATTATTTAGAATTTAATAAAAGAAATAAAGTAAAAATCCAAGTTGCTGTCTATAAGTATTATCTTTCATAGTTTATTGTAAAATAATAAAAAATTATTAGAATGTCTAGAATAATCCAGAAATTTTTCCAGTATCATCAATATCAATATTCTCTGCAGCAGGCGTTGGACCTAATCCAGGCATAGTAAGTATTGAACCAACAATCGGATAAATGAATCCTGCTCCAGCATTCAATCTCACATCAACAATAGTGATCCAGAAATTTTTTGGAGCACCTCTTATTGTTGGATCATCAGTAAGTGATAAATGAGTTTTAGCCATTACAACCGGAAAATTATTGTAACCATCCTTCTTTAGCAAATCTAATTTTTTTTGCACTTTTGGAGGAATAATTACTCCTTTGGCACCATAGATTGTTTTAGCTATAGATTCCATTTTTTTCTCAATATCGTCATTGATATCATATGTAAATTTCGGTTTTGGAGTTGATTTATTCGCAAGAATGTTGATTACTTCATTAGCTAATTCTTTAGCTCCTTCTCCTCCATTGGCTACACATTTACTAACAGCAAAACCTGTTGCGCCAGTAGTAGAAACGTATTTTCTTATGATATCAATTTCTGCATCAGTATCAGTTGGAAAAAAATTCAAAGCAACCACTACAGGAATCCCAAAGGATAGCAAATTTTCTATGTGTTTTCCTAAATTCGGTAATCCATTTTTTAATGCGTGTAAATTTTCTTCTTTTAGTTTTTCCCTATCGAAAGGAACACCGCCATGCATTTTCAGGGCTTTAGCGGTTGTTACAAGGATTGCCATATCTGGCCACATACCTGATTGTCTACACTTAATATTGAAAAACTTTTCAGCACCTAAATCAGATCCAAATCCAGCTTCTGTTATTAAATAATCAACCATGTGGATTCCAAGTTGATCTCCAACCACTGATGAACAACCATGGGCAATGTTTCCGAACGGTCCTATATGTATAATACAAGCTTGACCTTCAATCGTTTGAACTAGATTTGGTTTTATAACATCTTTTAATAACGCAGCCATTGAACCTGCTGTTTTTAATTGCTCAGCGGTTATTAATTTTCCATCACGGTTTCTTCCTAGGACAATTTGCCCTAATTTTTTTCGCATATCAGGTATATCTTTTGCTAAAGCCATTAAAGCCATGATTTCTGAAGCTGCTGTTATATCAAACCCTGAAGATCTTGCTACACCATTGATTGCCGGATCTCCTAATCCGGTTACGATCTCTCGTAAAGCTCGATCATTCATATCCATTACTCGTTTCCATTGAATGGTAGTTAAATCAAAATCAAGCTTATTTTTCCTAAAAATATGATTATCAAGCATAGCTGAAAGGAGGTTATGTGCTGATTCAATCTTGTTAAAGTCTCCTGTAAATCCCAAGTTGATTTGTTCCATTGGTAATACTTGGGAGTATCCTGCACCAGCAGCTCCTCCTTTAATACCAAAAACTGGACCTAAAGAGGGCTGTCTCAATGTCACAATCGATTTATATCCTAATTTTGATAGTCCTTGTGTTAAACCAATAGAGGTCGTTGTTTTCCCTTCTCCAGCAGGTGTTGGACTGGTGGCGGTAACTAGTATATATTTTCCTTTCGGTTGCTTCATAATTTCTATTTTTCTTTCCTCTGATAATGAAATTTTCGCGATATTTTTACCAAATAGATCAATATCATCTGAAGTTAGACCAATTGTAGCTGCAATTTTTTCAATGTGTTGCATTGTTGCTTCTTGAGCAATTTCAAGACTTGATTTCATTATTATGACCAATTTATTAATTGTTGATTATTTAACCTAGTTTTATTTGCGTTTTTAATTCTTAACAAGTAGTGTAAGCACACTTTTAATTAAAAAAAAGAGTTACTACACAAAAATCTTCAGCAATAATCCATGAGAGTATGTGAATATATTTTTTTCTCGATTAATACATACGAATATTAATC
>MDVS01000070.1 GCA_001940645.1 Candidatus Heimdallarchaeota archaeon LC_3 | reverse complement strand
CATTATTCCATTGAAAAGGACTCTCAATGTAATAGTTTAGGTAAATAAAAAAAGAAACAATAGAAAAAATCACAAACATGACTATAAATGGTTTGTAAATTCGTGAGAATCTAGGAAATTGCTGGAGTGAAGGTTTATTAGAGAAAATCATAAAATTTACCTAAACATATTTTTTCGTAATATTTTTTGTTCTTCAATAAAAGAATCATCTAAGAATTTTCCTGTTGAACGATAAAAGTTCATGAGAGTGGAATCTCTAATAAGAGTATAGATACCATTGTAAGGTACGTAATCAATGTCATAGATTTCTTCATGGATAACGGAATAAACTCTACTATAATAATCATACATTAGTTGAGCCAAATCGTGGGGAATAGGCTGACTGGTAATCATAACAGCATAAGAATCGGATCCAGTACCAATTAGATGAATACGATTTTTAAGAATTGATTGTTTATTATTTAATTTTAAATATGGGTTTAGATCAAGTTCATCTAAAAAAACCATTGGAAAATTAGGACTAAACTTTACGGTATCATTGAAAATTCCATCATCATAGCATAAGAGTCTTTTTATTTCCTCCTCAATAATATCTGGGATAATTAATTCTTTAGTTGAGTTTATTGAGGAGTTAGATATGAATTCTTGCAAATTATTACTCAATTCAGTGAAAACACCTCCAAATCTAGTGTGACTTCGTATGTGAATATTCAAAAATTCAATATAAAACTCCAAAGGAAAAATATCAAAGGGAGATATATTGAAATCCATAATTAAACACAATTTTTGAATAATGAAAGGATTAAGAGCATTATGAAAATCACATTCATAAACTAAGTAATTCAAATGATTCAAAAATGACGGAAGAACAAATGGCTGTTCATAAGTCGAGGGCCATTCTTTGATTCTTTTTTGGGTATTCGATATCACACTTGATAGGTTACCGGGAAACATGTCTGAACTAGAATACGGCCAATTAGTGCTCAAAACATTGCAACAAGAAGCTATTTCATTGAAGTAATTTTCAGTATTAGACTTTTCAGACATTTTTTACCACTTTGAAATTATCAATTCATTCAAATTTCTATTCTTTCATATAATTATTTATTTTAAATATAACGCCATTTTTACATAAAAGCATATTATACATAATCAAATCATGTGACCATTGTTACTATCCAATAATTTTTAGCCATTGGACTACTAATAATTTTGTTTTTGTATCAAAAGCAGAAATACCACCCCAATCATTAAGACCGGCAACAAATGTAATAATATCGTTAAATTTATTTGACATACCTTCTTGATTTTTCATGTTTCGGGCATATTGAAGGTCTGTATAAGCGAGTTTTAACATCGTATTAGTAGATTCACCCGTTCCTGTAGCTTTGCTTTCGTAAAACGTTAAACCTTTAATTAAAAAATCAGGAGTCGTATAAAGTGTTTTATTCCCGAACTTTTTACTAAATAAATAAATATCATACAAAGCTATGTCAGTAAAATTAAAACCAGCAGCTTGAGTTAAATATAGAAGAGAAATGATTTCACCTATATCACCAACCTCCCAATCTTTTAATGTTTTATCCATGCTTCCGAAAAGAAAGATCTTAGCAAGATTAAGTGATCTAGATAGTATTTTTGTAGGAAAACTCAAGATATATGCCACAAGATTCATATAGGACATCAAAGTTATGGAAAGAGGTACAAGTTTGAATGATTCTCGTGGTTTCCATGGCATACCTTTAACAGTGTACCCTGGACTCGAAAAAACAGGCAAACCATATTTACCTTCAACTTTAACTTTTATACTAGCAGTCCTATCACGGAGGATATTTTCGAAGGTATTGGCAAGAATTAATAATAACGAGGAGAGAAGTAAGCTGATCATTAGGAGACCAGACAAAGAACTCAAACCTGTCATAGATTTGTTAACCACGCTCAATGTAACCACCAGTGCATCAACCAGTAAAAATCCAAGTTCATATGGATCAATATTTGGATCGGGATTATAAAACGGAGAAACAGCATCCTTAACTAAACTATTGACATCTGCTATCATTTTTATAACTATAGCTTTTATTATTTCCTCTGCAATATCTAATGCTCTTCCTAGCACAGTATTCCATCTAGTAATGATAGTTTCAACTATATTTGTTGGTTTTAGTAATTCTTTTATAGCTAACAATGATAAAAGTGGCGTAATTAATATTAAATAAAACATTTCAAGAGTAGTCTCAAGACCTTGTGGTTCTGGAAATTGAGTCTTCGTTGCAAGTGTTGTTAAAGCATCAATTTTAGTGAACTCTTTATCAGTAAGTGTTGGATTTTCTTGAATCCATAATTGTTCCAACATTAACATATCATGAATATTTGTTCCTAAATCAACTACATTAGTTAATTCTTGTGGTTTTGGAGGATTTCCACCAATTGACCATGGCCTTAATTTCATGCTAAGCCACATGGTTAAGAATTCATCCTTGGTTAACACATGTTCTTCTGTTCGTTGCTCTACAGGGAAATTAACCCCATAATATCTTTTTACTGTTATTAATGCGTCTTCAAAATAGCCCGAACTCACTTCCTCTTCTGAGAATTGAACTTCTGATAACAATTCGTATCCTCTTGTGACTGCTGGATATGGCCAAGGATTATCTACCCATTTATGACTTAAATCGTCTATCATCGTATATATTTCAGTAGTCGGATTATAGTTAAAAGCTCCCGATTTTCTAATATAATCTCTAAAGATACTTTGTTTTGTATTAGAAATCGGATCGGTGCCACTAAGACCTTGTGTCATAAAAATTTCTTCAAGGTTGTATTGAACAACTCCAGTCCCTTGAGAACCCAAGAAAAATTCGTTAGGTGAAACTATTGCAGTTATACTTTCCTGATAGTTGTCTAAAGTAAAATTAGTATATCCATTGGATACAAACCCAGTATCTAGAATATGAGTGCTATTGCTTATTGTTACAGGAAGAGTCCCTAACAATTGATTTCCGTGCTCATCCCTAACAGTAACTTCTACAAGATACGGACTAGTTCCTTTTGGAGCATGAGGATCAAGCACTAAACTAACATTTGTATCTGTTATTGGTGACAATAGATGACTTTGTGCTAATATATCCTTTGTTGATTGATCAAAAGAAAATCCCTTTTCTTCATATTTTTTAATTAACCAGTCCCAGAAATACGGTGTTTCAGGTCGTTCATCCTCGGGATCCAGCGCTAATAGTATCAAATCATCAGGTGATGAACTGTAAATACTTGAACTGCTTACTCGCGCAATATCAGTATACTCGTTCTCTTCCTGATATTCATAAGAGTCGCAGACATCATAATATATACCGTAATCTTTGTTATACTCAGTATGATATGATAAACATACCTCTCCTGACCAGATCAAGTGTTTCTTCGTTAATACTAATTCTGGCTTATCTTCAACAGTTTTTTTAGTAAAAATATAGCTATAGGGATCTTGTAATAATGGCCCAAGTATTTCTGTTGATCCAGTTGTCACCAAAGACCAATCTGACGCTGTACCGCTTGTAGGATCTTTAGCTATTTTTAGTAAGGCATCATAATAAGTATCTTGATCAAAAGATAACTGAAATCCTTTTTCCTGATGCATTAGTATTGAAAGAAACACTCTGAAATCAACAGGAAGATCATAATTAGGTCCACCATTAATATGAGGATTATAAGCCATTAAATAAGGATAAGAAACATACCCCTTCAATTCTGTTGAAGCTGTATCATGGAGATACGTAATCTTCTCGATTCGATAAAGATCCGATGATTCATAGATCAAATTGTAATCATAACCGTTGCGTTCTATATATTGTAGTTTAATACCTGGAACTTCTGGGATCGTAGTAGTTCCCCATTTCCATCCAGTTTCTGTAGTATAGTACGATTTCCTGACATTGACACAACTGGTGCCGGCAGCAGATATTTTGAATCTTGTCTCAAAAGGAGAAGGTCCAGTTGGGTCACCAGGATCTTCAGTACACACTGTTACATAATAATAATGAACTTGTTGGTATTGATACGAATAGTAATAATAATAAGTTGAACTGGAACTAATGGATCCACTTATACCACTAAAAGCCGAATTCTGGTATGTTTTAACTCCATCACCATCAACAGTATCAACTCCTGTAATTCTGACCGAAAACTCTCCCAATAAATTACGTCCAGGAATAGCTATGGTTTTCCAACCCGTCATAGCAACAACAATTGAAGAATCCATGATTACAGTTGAGCCCTGAATGATTTTTATATTGAAAATTGCATTTCGGGAACTGGCGAGTTGAAAAAAGACTTCAATAAAACCAATAGCGCGACTGGCTGTAAGAGTAGTTTCTAAATAATAATTATTTTTCAAAACTCTGTTACTATACGGACTACCAGAAGGATACAGAGATAATCCTGCGGAAGTTCGATTAATCGTGTTTAACGATTCATCAAAGAAATTATTGTCAGCATCCTCGAAAGATTCGTCATCTAATGAAGAAAATATTTGATCATAGTAAGAACTATTAGCGGTAATAGTAGGAACTGGAGAACCAGCTACTGCAAAGATTATCAATAGTGCAACACTTTTTGTTATTGTAAGCATGTTTATTTAACCTCATCCATATTATTCGATTATTTTTTAATAGCTAAATGAAAGTGAAGAGGGTTAATAACAACCCAACCTTCAATTAAGTGATATTTTCAACCCCCATAGAAATAAGATAAGATTTTTTTAATTGTGATTGAGAAATCTTATATTTATCTGAAAAGATCTTAGTTAATAACTTAATATCTTCATAAGTAAGAAGCAAGGAGGTATATTCTCTCCTGAATAAGGAATAGGAGAGGTCAACTAACTCCTGTTGTGTTTGATAGCCCAATAAAATCTTAGAAAAGAGACTTGGTCCCCTCCTATCGAAATTTCTTTCCACGTCTTGATAGAATTTCTCTAAAATCTCAAATAGAGGATTTATTTGTTGTTCCGATCTTTGATCTTGTTTTTCAATTTTACGATTTTGAGGAATTGATTCAATTTCTGAACAAGCTAGGTGTTTATACATTCTGTTCATTCCAATAGTATATGTAAAATTTGTACAGAGTATAATCTGGTTATTTTATTCATTTTTACTATTTTACTAATAATAAAACAATTTATACCAGAGTTGTAGTTAATTTTGTACGACGATTTATTAAAAAGGTAGGGCAAATAGTTGACCATTTACCACACCAAAATTGGTTAAACAAGGAAGATGAATAAAAAGGTCGAAAAAGAAATGAATGCAATAGAATTAGCTCCACAGATAATTCAACTAGAAGAGGAAATAGTTGAGGAGATAAAAAATGGTTATTTTCAATGTCGTCAATTTTTTGAGAAATATACTAATGAAGAAATAGATTCTTATTTTGAAAAGAAAAAAGATTTTCTAATTGATTTATGTCAAGGATTCTATCAGAAATTTTCTGAATATGAAAAGGTATTTTCTGGACCAAAAGCCCTCGAACATATCAATAAGTACCAATTTGTTGTGATTTATTATCGGAACGGTGCTCTTAATTATCCTAGATCATTTTCAGTATTTATTGATCGAATTAAAGATTTCAATAATGTTCCCAAAGAAACACCTGATATGTTTGATGTTGATAGATACATAACAAATTATCAATCATCAAGAGGATTAGATCAATTTTTACACGGTCTTTTCAAAAACATTCGAAGAATAGACATTCCCCTCCGAGATAGAGAAGTCCAAGTCTTAAAGTTGATTTCAGATTTAAACTTTTTAGAATATAAGTCTGATGGTACGTATAGGATATTCTCTCCAACAGATTTAGAAATACTCCAAGCATTACAATGGACTAAAAGACAATCATCTACCGTATCCCGGGCAGTTAATTTCTTGTATAATTATAAAATCTGTAAATTTAATAGCATCATCATGAACACGTCAA
>MDVS01000069.1 GCA_001940645.1 Candidatus Heimdallarchaeota archaeon LC_3 | reverse complement strand
ATACCTTGAAAAATCTTCTTGTTTGACCAAACGTGACCATCAAGCTCTATGGGAAATAATCTCTGCTCTTATTGGAGCGTCTTCTTTCAGTCTTTCTAGCCTTTCTAGGACCTTGGGACGAAGAATAGGTCGTAATTATTTAGCAAAATTGCTGAAAAAATATACATTTATTCAGCGAAAGGTCATGAAAGAGTTACTTAAGGATGTTCTAACCAACATAGGCAACCGTATGAAGCTTTATCTTATTATTGATGACACCTTAGTTAAAAAATCAGGAAAGAAGATATTTGCTTCTCTTCGTTGGTATGATCATTGTACATCTCGTCAAACACGTGCCTTATGCCTTGTAAACTTAGTTTTAGAAGTAGATGGGAAAGCAATTTTGTTCATCCCTTGGCTTCTCACCTCTACGACCAAGCCGACAAAAAAACTTTCTAAAAAAGTAAAGCAGCAAGATCTTAAGAATGAAGCAGCAATAACCATGATTCAATCATTTATCAATGTGACAGACCTACAAGGTATCTCAAGACAACGCATCATTATTGAAGCTGACTCCTGGTACAGTTCATATGGATTTCGTTCACTTTTACAGAAATTGGGTCTAGATTATCGAATAGATGGTAAAAGTACTTATGCTGTTCAGAAAGTTGATCACGAAGCGAAAAAGAAAGCCGAAGAACAGACAAGAGGTCGAAAACGTACGTGTTTTGTAAAATATGAACAAATAATCAAGTATATGGGTGACTTCAATAAGTGGTCTTTTTTTACTCATCCAACGTCTGGTGAACGAATTTTCTATAAAAAAGCATTTGTGACTTTGAAAGCGGGAGGACAAAGCATAATCTATGGATACAAAAATGAAAGATATAAAAATCCGAAATTTATCATGGTTAACCCTAAACGTAAGCATATGCCCGATCCACGAACCATTTATCGTGATTATACTTTTAGATGGATGATTGAAGTATGCCACAGAGAAATCAAGCAACAATTCAATATTGGTAAATGTCAAAGCCGTGATTTATGGATTGTTAATGGTTTTCTCATGTTAATTGGATTTACATTTTCTGTTTGGAAAATAACACTCTTTTTTGACACACAAGAGGACGAAAATCAAGTTGGATGTCCAACTTGGGCTAATTGGTTTCACGAACAATATATCAAGAGTCATTAAAAGCTGTTTTTTGTAAATAAGGTGATGAGAAAAATGTAAAAAAAGGATAATTTCAAGAGTTCAAAAAAAGCAACTCGAGCAATTTAAATAAGCATTTAGAAGAGATAGAGAAAGATCGAGAGTGGTCGTTATCCCACTAAGAATTATCACAATAACAGTAGTTATACTTGATTTATAAACTTCCAAATTTGAAATGCTGAGGGAAATTGCCATTATTGCGAATTATTACTGTTCTCGTGAATTATTACCGTTCTCATTGGATATATATGTCCTTTTTCCCTTATTAAATCAATTTTATCTCTTTCAGAGAATTTTGCTAGCTCGATGTAAGATTCTTCTGGCATCGAAAATTTCTCATATTTTACAAATTCTGCCTGAAGGGTTAACTCTGTTATTATGTTTTCAAAACTTATTTCTGGTTTGTCTTTTCTTCTCAAATATATATTACGTGAGAGTTTTTCGCGTTCTGGTAATTTTCTCTCACCAGTTAAGAAATAATATGGATTGTAAGATAACATGATCTTTCCACCTTTTTTTAGTAATTTTTTTGACATGAGGATAAAAGTTTCTATATCTTCTGCATTCCGAAAACTTCCCTGTGCAACAATCTTATCAAATTGTTCATTTGGGAAAGTTACTTTAAGACCATCGTAATTAAAATCCTCGACTGTTCCCCAGAATAAGGTTACATTCTTTAATTGAAAATAATCAATAGTTTGGACTGACTCCATGACATGTTCTTCATCAGTTTCACAAGTTATGATCCACTGGACAAGGGGAGCTATTAAAGAGGTAAAAGTGCCAGTTCCCATTCCTATTTCTAAAACAATGTCATTCCTGTTAAAAAATTGTTCTCTGATTAAGAAATCTAATAGATCCTTAAGTTGAAGTCTATACTGATCAATGAAATCTTTTATAGGGTACTTTGTATTATTAGGATTACGAACCATACCCTTTTGAACAATTTCCTTTAATCTTTCTATTTCTTTCATCTTACTTCAAATGAAATTCTGGCATATTAAATATTTTTTTGAACGCTTCTGGTTCCTTACACTTATTCAAAAATGGATAAGAGAGATAAGATTATAGAAATTCAGTTGTAACACCATTATTTAATGAAATTAATTACCTTATTACCCAAAACTATGAGAACGTCATCAAATATTTGAATAATAAAATCCCTAAGGATAAAATAGAAATAATTATTACCAGTAATAACGATTTATTTACCAGTAATAACGATTTATTTACCAGTAAATACAAACTAGAAATTCAGGGGTTGTATATAGCACTTGGGTTGATTTTAGGCAAATCAGCATAGTTATACTTTTTCCGGAAAGAATATCTCTTTATTTAAAGAATTGACTTATACTAATGAGAAAATTGCTTCAATCAATACACTGTTATCATTGTAAAAAAATTTTTGAAACAAAAAATGTATCAAATGATCTTTCACGACTGAGATTATGTTCAACTGATTGTTATTATAATATTATGTCAGTTTCTTTTAGTTTAGGAATTACAATGCTAATAATGAGTATTTTCATGCCAATAATGGGTTATTTTATTGGATATACAATGATTGACTCTTTTAAATTTTATTCCAATATTCAAATTTCTCCCGAAATTGGAGGAATTACCTTGTTGGTGGTTTTTTCAATTCTTTCGATATTATTTTTATTTATTTTGATCCAAGATGTTAAACAAAAGAGTTATTACACAAGTAAAGAAATATAATAAAAAAAATCGAACCATTCCTGAAAAATGATTCTAGACTTACCTAAAACTACACAGAAATATTTGAAATGAGAGAAAGGAGAATTATTATTTTCACGACTATCACCATGGAAAATGATAGGTAATAATAAAAAAAAATCATATAACGACTGATCAATCAATCTATGCGAATATTAAAAATTAATGACCACAACGTTTCAATAGTCGCAAAAGATTTAATATTAAATGGAGAGAATAATAATTTGACTCACTATACTTTTCTCCACCATGATCAAATCTTTTACTTTAAAAATGGAATCTGGTTGCAAGATGAATATCTTGATGAGATTTATAATAAATCAGTTTTTTTCCTAAATCAATATAGTTTAAATGATTTCTCAATAGTAGAAAGTATTCAACTACCAGATGATTTCGATGAGATATTTACATTTAGTTTGACTAACAACTCTATTTGGATTAGTACATCATCTGGATTCTATCAAATATCATGGGATGGTCAAGTACAAGGCGAATTGAAGTTTGAAAAGAATTTTTTCTTTGATATTTTTATGTCTCAAAACAACTTTTTGATATTCACAGTGGATGATGAAAATGTGGTAATTTTAATCAAGTCATCAATAAATTCATTTTCCAATGTTTTATATTATAATGTTTTACCTTTAAACTCTATTCTGAGACCCTTCTTATGGTCAAATTTCATCATATGGTTAAGCATGACATGCCTAAGCCTTTTAGGGTTAATATTTATTGGGCAAAAGAAATTCAAGATAATAAATTTAAAATGAAGGATACACTGACAAGAACCATACACTTGTCATCCATTGGTGATGGATCCATAATTTCTATTATAAAAGGAGCTTTACGGATAGGAAAAATCTATTCTGGACCAACAAAAGATTGGAAAGGTGTCCGATGAAAATAACCTATACCTTCTAGTTCATTTTCATTTGTTAATACATGAACTATTGGGAAAGTAAGTAGGTTTTTTGTTATAATACAAAAATCCATTTTGTCTTCAGTTGAATATCTTATTCCGATTTTATAATCAAGGCCTAATAAGTTTAAGAGGATAGTACCGGAAAATGTCTTTGTTAACAAGCTTTTCAAGAAAAGAAATTGACCAATTCAATTCAATTTTGGGATAAAGTTCCTGTAAATTATAAACAGTCAAATTATTTAAACGGCTTATTAAAATTTGCAGTTATTAAATAGAAGAACAATATTATTTTTTGTTTAGATGTTTTGTAGGACAAAGTGATAGCTGGAGATAAGCTTTTTTGATTTAGGATTCGATTATCATAGTAAATGTTTTTTCAATATATCTAATTGTTCTAATGTGTTTGAAAATGATGTTTTTTAAAGATTCCAAATCATCAGCTTCAATACGCAATATAAGGTCGTAAATTCCATTAAGTATAAATGCTTTAGAGACATAAGGATTTTTTCTTAGTTCTTGGAGAATAAATCGCTCTTTACCAGTTTCACTATTGATTAAAATAAAAGCACTCGACATAAAGTAATTTATTTGGTAATGACTTTTAAAAATCTTTCTCAAAAAGAGAAAAGAATGGAAGATTTCTTAAAAACGATTATTTTAGTGATTCGCCACAGTGAGAAATTTCTTAAGGTGAAATTGGAACACATTCAAATTCAATCCTTCAAATTTAGCATACAAAATTAAACACACATTTACTCTCTAAGTATGCTGGAATCATAAGGTTTTTTTTGTAGGCATTACTAAAAAATCATATAGGCTTCCCTACAAAATTATTAAAGTTATTTCACAAACCTTTTTTTTCAGTGAATGAGTCCGGAATAAAAAAATTAAAACAATCAATAATTATTTTGTTGTTCAAAGACAATTGGATGTTTGATAATGTTCTATAATAAAGATTGGACAAAAGGAAAATATCTTTTATTAAAATGGGTTATCATTCTAGTAATTTTTTTCATAATCCTGACTCTTGAATATCGATGGAGGAGAATGATCCATATCATTACTGGATTCATGTGGTGGGGAATGGTTTTTTTCTTAATTACAATCCTATTGCCGAAAATTGAACAGATGAAAAAATCAACCCAATTTGAAATCATAGGTTATCTTATACCAAGAATTTTTAGAACCGTAAGTGTAGTAGCCTTTTTTGCTGTCCTACTTGGGTGGTATAACACTTTAAATGATATTAGTTATTGGAACATTGATTATTTTTTTCTAAGGATCGAAAATACTTTATTTTTGCTCGGTAATCTAATGATAACTGGATTATACCTTTTTCATCTTTTTTTAGAAAACAGAGAAATCAAATTAGCCTTTAATATTTTAAAAGAACCAGATAACGATGATGTCTCAGAAAGAGTGGAAGATCTTATTGCTAAAATTAAGATAATTCCTTATATAGGATTTACCATTCTGACAACAGGTGTTATATTAATGTTCATTCATTAAACAAGTATATTTCAAGTAAAATAAATTGCCAAATAACATTGGAAAGTATTAAAAGAGAATATATAAAAAAAATGAGAAAAAGGAAATATAAATTAAAAAGTTCTTATTCATCCGAAGATTTTTCTTATGGCAATCATTTTTGTGTTAATCAAATGTCAAACTGGATTTGAAAAAGTCGTTAAATCATCCATTGAAAAAATGGCAAGATTAGTCGATAGAATTGATATCGTCACAGGGGAATACGATCTTATTGTGCAATTAAGAGCTGAGACCAGTGGAGAGCTTCAAAGAATGGTCCTCGGAAAATTAAGAAACATCCCAAATATTATTCAAACTGTTTCACTGACTGTAATTGAGACTTAAAGACGATAAAACTAACACATTTAGATTAATCGAATAATCAATACTATAATTTTCGTACAAGAAAACCCTCCAGACCAGCACAAAAAGTGAAAGAAAATAATAACTTTACCATGAAATGATTAGTAGATATCAGAATCATTTCGTTAATTAAGAAGAATTATTACATGCAAAACCGACATTATCGATATTAGATAATTTTATACTGATAAATAATCAGTTTCAACGTTAAGGGTGAATTTTTTCTTAATCAACCATTACTGCAAGTAATTTATTATTCTTTAATTCAATCATAATCAGAAGTACAATAGTATAATCAAGGTTAATTAGGATATAGTTAAGAGAATTTATCTTGTTTCGAACATCAAACATTATTCTTTACTCGTGTGATTAAGATGAAATCAGAAGAGATACTTAAAAGTAATAACAGTTATACTATTTATGTTTTAAGGTGTAAATATTAAAAAGTTCAATTAATTGACTAATTTCTGATTAATAGAGACAATTAAATCATTTTTATTAAAACCTTATGCCAATTAATTTTAAAACCTTATGGATATTTAGATGTAGAAGAAGAATTGCTAATTTTCAAGACTAAAAAGTGGTCTAATATATAAAGACATAAATACAGATATTCTTGAATATGAATATTTTACAAAAAAATTTTCATTATAATCTATTTACACAGTACATTATAATAATATCAACTACTAATTGTCACTGAGGTTTAAATACGAACAATATTGAACTCGATAAATTAATAATACCAGAATTTAAAAATTTTTTATCTGATTCTAAACTTTTATTCTGGTTTATCGATAAAGACAACATTATCCATTTCTTAAATAAAGATAAAAGCATTCTAGATCATGAAATAATATCAGACAAAGTCCCAATAGAGAAATATCTATCTTACGTGCATCCAGATGATAGAGAAATTTTTCTAGATTCACTGGAGATTACACGCAAAAATAAAATAAAAACTGAATTTCAATACCGATTAAGACTAAATAATAATAAAATAAACGAATTTCATCTCACTCAATATGTTACTGATAACAAACAAACGAATTTATTGATATTTGGGTTGAATTTTAATATTTCTAAGGTCAGAATAAAAGAAAGAGAAGACCTGTTTACGGAAAATCGTTGGAAAATCGCATTGGAACATAGTAATATTGGTGTTTGGGATGCAAATCTTTTATCAAAGAAAATTTTCTTTTCTAAACAATGGAAAGAAATCCTGGGATACCAAGAACATGAAATAACTGATCAAGCAGATGAATGGGATCGGCGGGTTCATCCTGAAGATTACCAAAGAATTATCACTATTATTAATGAACATTTAGTTGGCCAAACTTCAGAATATATTGCTGAGTATAGAATGAGATGCAAAGATGATTCATATAAATGGGTATTAGCTCATGGAAAGGTATTGCGCAATGACAAGAATGAACCTGTTCGTTTAATTGGAACACATGCTGATATTACTGATAGAAAATTAATGGATAATAAATTGCGGTTATCCCAGGAAAATTTAGTTAAAAAAGTTGAGGAAAAAACCGAAGAAGTTCTTAAAGAAAAATATAGAATAGAAACAATGCTCGATGCTATTTCTGATAGTATATTAGTATTATCAAATAATGGCTTACTCTATTATGCAAATAACAGTTTCAAAGCCTTATTTGAGAGAGCTTGCAATCAAACCTTACCCAAAAAATTTATTATTTATGATTTATGTGGACTTAAACTTATTGATTCAATTCTGAAGATTATTACGTCGAAAGATCCTAAACCTGTTATCATTGAACCAACTGATGGTATTTATTTTCAAACATCGCTCGTCCATATTTTTCTTCCTTATTCAAATCAACCATTAGGAACTATGATTGAATTACGGGATATAACGAAATTTCAGATATTTGAAAATATGAGAAAACATTTTGTTTCAAATGTGTCTCACGAGCTTAGAACCCCGATTACATCAATAAGTCTTTCAATTAATAACTTGATTAAGTATAAAAATAAAATGTCTGCCGTTCAAATTAATGAAACTTTATCCATGATTAAAGAAAGTTCAGAACTTTTAAATTTGATGATAGAAGAGTTGTTAATTATTTCACGCATAGAATCTGGAAAAATAGAATTAAATATGTCAGTATTTTCAATAATAGAGATTATTAGTGAAGTAAAAATGTATTTTACTCCCCAACTAAAATCAAAAAACATCGATTTGATAGCTGATGTTAATCCTGATCTTCAATTCTATGGTGATAGCTCAAGAATAAATCAAATAATACGTATTCTTATTGAAAATGCTATAAAATACTCACATGAATATAAAAAAATAGAGATTAAAATTTTAAAAAATTATCTGGGAGAATATAACCCCGAAATTTTACCCGGGATTCTTATTCAAGTAATTGATGAGGGAATTGGAATTAAACAACATGAATTACCATTTGTATTTGAGCGCTTCTTTCGGTCAGAAGATGTTCGTGAAATTCAAGGAACTGGTCTTGGTCTCTCAATTGCTAAAGAAATTATCGAACTTCACAAAGGTCAAATTTATGTTAAAAGTAATTCTCAAATCGGAAGTATTTTTTCCGCTTTTTTACCAGATTTAAGGAAAGATGAAGCTCCTAAATAACTTGAATGGTGTCAAACATGGATGAACTCATTTTAGTTGTTGAAGATAATCCCAAAATTTTGAAAAATATTCAAATGATGCTTGAATTTAACGATTATATTGTAATTACCTCATCTAATGGAATTGATGCAATTGATACGTTATCTAATTCAGATAGAAAACCTGATTTAATTATAAGTGACATTATGATGCCAAAAATGGACGGATATGAATTTTTTAAAACAATATCCATAAATCCTAAATGGTTTAGCATCCCATTCATATTTTTATCAGCAAAAGCAACTCCAGAAGATATTCAATTAGGAAAATTATTAGGGATAGATGATTATATAACTAAACCATTTCAAGAAGAAGAATTGCTTAGTTCGATAAGAGGAAAATTGCATAGAAAAAAGCAGTTATCTAAATTTAATGAAAAGTTTATGAAAATGTTAGATAATAAACTTGTTGAGG
>MDVS01000068.1 GCA_001940645.1 Candidatus Heimdallarchaeota archaeon LC_3 | reverse complement strand
AATTCTTTAAATTCTTTATTAGAAATCTTTTTATAGTGTTTATAACGTAAAATCGTCTCAATTTCATTACCCATTGATGATTCTATATCACCTATGTCCTTTTCAAGATGTTTTTTGTCCATTTTGTAAGTATTACCATAAGTAGTTAATATGCCCATTAATTCGTAATAATAACTCATAATTCTAAAAACACTTTCAATAACTTTTTCTTCTAATTGAGGTTCATCTTTAATAAATTCATCACTAGGAATTTGCATTACACACGTGCTGACTTCTGTAATCATTTTTATTAGAATATCAGAGAGTTTTTTTCTTAGTTCAATTGTCTGAATTCTTTTTGATTCTCTTTTTCTCATAATCTCAATAATAACTGGTATTGAAAGAGCTGCAAGTCCTAAGATTAATGCTGTATTGGTTTCTATTAGTTGCATAATTAAACAATTATATTTATGATAAGAAACTATTAAAATTTATCGGTTATCAAACCGAAATAACTCTTTCAATTATTAAATTTCCACTTTTCCCGACATAAAAAAATATAAAAGTATCGGTTCTTTGCCTTTTCTAAAAGAACTAGTTTGTAATGAGTTTAATCCATCCAATATGGTGAATTCTATTATCTAATTCAAAACAAGGCTTAATATCGTTAATTTTTATTGATTTGTTAAATTTTTTGCATTTCCAAGTGTAAATATTGATGAAAAAAGCCTGAATACAAAATTTACATTGATTCATGAAAAATAAAAAATGATTCTTCATATCCTTTCATACCTTTAAAATAGTTTACTACAGACATAAAAGAATTTATAAAAGCGTTTGAAGAATAAATTATTTCCAAAATATCCGTATTTTCGTCTCTATTTCTCAAGGAGGTAAAATTAATCTTTTTATAAAAAAATTCTAATTCTTTCAATTTGTAATTTAATTGAATTCTTTCCACTCTTGACATTAATTATCACTCATATTCACAATTATTACATCTTAAAATGTAATCTAGCTCGCTAAAAATACATTAATTCTTTTTTTGTCTTCTTCTTCTTTTCTATCAACTTTCTATCTGAACATGATGAACAACGCGCATCTGTGTTCACACACAAGCAACATTCATCTTTTTTAAGATCATAATCGTAATTAGGATTTTTCCATTAGAAATTTATTTTAATGGTTTGTATAATCTCATAAAGACTAAGATCGAATTTTAGGTTCGGATAAGATATTTTGCACAATTTGTGAAGGTATTAAAATTGTTTCATGATGGAGGAAATTTAGGAGTCCATTTAGATGGTCAACCAGAGAAATATTACTAATTAAATTCGATTAAGAATAAATTTACATGGAAGGAAATTGATGAATCATAACGACTGGTTAAGTCTCCAAACCGAAGGATTACAATTAACTCAATCTATACTGAAAAATAGTAAAGGAGAAATTACTGATGATCATTTTAACTATGAATTTTATCAAAATGAACAATTCTTAGAAAAATTTTCTATAAATCCCAAATCAGCTTTTTTAACACTTAAAATTAATAAAATCATTGATTTATATAGAATAATTGGCATTTTCAAAAATTATTACGCTAATTATGGCATTAAAATACTTTATAGAGGTCAAAATAATCTTTATAACTATCAACAGAGACCAAATTTGTTTAGAAATCTTCAACGAAATTCATTAGATAGTCATAATAATTTGATTCGTAATAAATTAAGCGAAATTTCTGAAAAGGTATATAATTTTGCTTATAATGAAAAGATAGAAAGGAATAATAAATTTGATTTTTCAAATTATATTGCACTAGAAGGCGTTTTACAACATTATAATGAGGAAACCCGATTTATTGATTTGGTTGACGATCTTAGAGTGGCTTTATGGTTTTCTTTTATCAAACCTGATTACAACCAAAGGATTAATCACCAGATTAATGAATTAGAAGAATCTCATATTTTCTTATATGGAATATCGACACCCGACTCTATTTCAAGAGGAGTTTTGGAAGGATCAACTCAAAGACTAATAAATCTTAGAGAAGCTACTCCTCCTACTGCTTTAAGACCACATATTCAACAAGCTTCGGTCTTAGCTGATAATTATTTATTTTCCATTGACGAAAAAACTAACGATTTACTAGCTTTTTTATCTGATTATAGAAAGTATATTTTATGTGTAATATCAATTAAAACAGATGTTATTAGAAAATATCTCTATCCTAAGACCAGTAAGGTAAATTTAGAAAGAAAATTAGACATTATATTTAATCAATATTTTCCTTCAGAAAATGATGATCAATTTTTAGCTGAATTAAATAAAAGAAAAAGTATACTATTTTACTTATGAAGTCAAATATTTTCACTTTTTTCATTATATAAGCACACTCCGTACAATTTGGGTAAGGTGATTCACAGTTAATCAATTATTGAAAAAAGATCCACATCTCAAGATTGTTAGTGATTTGACAGCTGAAGAGCGTTTTGGTTTGTACCGATCGTTAATTAATTGATTTCATCAGGAAAAAAACAAAAACAAGTAAAATTGCTCGTATTAGTAACCATGAGATTTGTAAATTAGTTTGTTCTATAATACAAAAAGATTTCATAAAAGGGATTTGTCAATTATTCGTCATTTTTATTGATCATACTTCTATTGAAGATTTAAAATATAGTTATACCTTGATCTTGGAGGGGGGAGCTGTAACGAATGAATATGGTAACTTTTTAAAAGATCTAAAAAACAATATGTTCAGAAAGGGTGATATTAGAAAGATTCATAAAATAATTAAAGAAGATGTTATCAATTTTATCAAGAAAAATCAAGAAAAAAAGAGAATTAATCTTGAAATGGACTCTATTAATTCATTACTTATTGATTTCCTTGGAGAAGTTAAAATAATACTAAATTATAATGATCAATTAATTAATTTTCATTTAACTAATATATTTTAGTCAACTAATATTTTATGTTCTAATTAGTTTCCAATTAGGATAAATGGTGCCCAATAATAAGGATTTGGGTATTTTTCTCTTATTTTAATTTGTGCTTGTTTTAATGCAATTGCGTTATCTTTTCCCTCCTTTAAAAGTGAGTAAAATTCAAGCATCATCCTCTGTGTAGAGATTGCATCAATAGACCAAAGGCTTACTACAATAGAAGAAGCACCAGCATAAAAAAATGATCTAGTTAGCCCAATTAATTCATCTCCAGTAGTTCTTTCACTGAGGCCTGTCTGGCAAGCACTTAGAGTTACTAAATCCACATTTATTTTCAAGTTGAAAATCTCTCTAGCTGTTAGAACTCCATCATAAAGAACTATTCCGGAGGAAAGTGGATCTAAAGAGTTAAATTGTCCATGACATGAAAAATGAACAATCTCAGACGCATTTCCGATATTATCAAAAAAAGTCTGTTTACTGACATCAAGATGTGCTTCTGTCTTGAAAAGCTCAGCAATCATTTGTGCTTCATCGTTAAAATCTGCACCAAATGATAAAAGATTTGATTTCTTTTTAGTATCTCTAGATCTTGAAAACCCTAATAACGAAGAGCTTGGAATGTATGAAATAGAATGATTTTTTATTAACGGTTCTTCTTTTATTATTAAAGCGTGAATTGGGATTACATGTAAAAAACTATAAGGGACAAAGATTATTAATTCGTTCTCTGATAAGTGACCAGAAATAGGTTCTATGAGAAATTGACTCAAATCCTGCCAAGTATGACCAATTTCTCCACGAAATTCTACTATTTCTCGCCAATAGAGTTCAGCATATTTATACAATGATTCTTTGGAGACTGGTACCAATTCCACATGAAAGTGGTCTAATAAAAATGAAAAATTAACAACGAAATAATTATTCTTTATCATTAAAAACTAGCATATCTTCTTCTAGTGATCCAAACTTTGGTTGTTCGACAATTCTACCTATTTCTCGCTTGTTATGATTAAAAAATATGAAAGTAGGGATACGCTGAACATTATATTTTATTCGATCCTCGTATGAAAGTGTATCACGATTTAATAATGTTATATTCCATTCTGGTAAGTAAACTAAAATTTTTCCAAATTTAGGAACCAATTCAGTACAATCAGCACACCAAGAAGCAGTAATAACTATGATTTCTCCACCATCAACGAATTTTTTTCTAAACGATTGGACTAATTCACTTGAAATAGTAACCTCTTCGTATTTTTCCTTAAGATTGGGCTCATTAAGTATATAGTCTATTAAAACATTCGTTTGTTCTTTCGTCATAGCTTATTTCATCCAAACTTTTTTCTTCTAAGGGTTTTTTGATCTTCAAGTATCGAAAAATTGCTCTGTGGAAATACATATGGATAAATTGTTCCCCAATCTGTAAAAATATATTTTTTTTGTAATTTTTCTAATTCTGTTCTACTTTTTTCCTTTCCCCGTAATTGCTGAATTAGTTCTAGTTCGTAACTAAAAAAAATTACATTTAATTCATGTAAAAGTTGAGCTGTCTCATGAGATAAATATTCTGGTCCGTTATTGATAATTAATGCTTTTGAATCACTCCAAGTTGTTATTTTATGAATTGAAACAATATCATTTCGTTCTCCAAAATTTTTTTCATTCACATTGTAATAATTCTTTAATTTATTTTCGTAAAAAACAAAATCAATTTCAGCTTGATCACTACTTAATAGATAATTATTTTGACGTTTAACTAAATCTAAGTTATTATTTTGAAGTTTATTTACAAATTCTTTACCAAAAAACTCTTCAGAATCAATATTTACATCAAAAACCTCACACAATTTCGATAACAAAAATGGTGAGTAATAATTTTGAGGATCAATTCCAAAAATTAAATAATTTAATGAAAATGGATCAATTGGCAGGGAAGGTAAGGGATATTCTTTGAAATAATTAAAAAGGGCTTTTTCAGGTAATTTATTCCTGTATAAATAATCTTCCATTTCATCATAGTAATCAGAGATAGAATCGAGTATTTCATCATCTAAAAATATCGATTTCTCAGAAGTACAGTTACAATTAATGGAAAATGATTTCAAAATACCCATCTCTTCCTAAATTATTGATATATCTGAAATAAATAAATTATTTCAAGAGTACGTTTACATAGAGAATATTATTTGGGTATTTAATTTAGCATCAAATATGGATGATCAAATTCTTTTCTAACTTTTTAGAAAACAAAAATCAGAAATATTCAATAAGAAAGTTTGTTTCTCAAAGGATATTTACTTTCTGATTCATTTGAAACATTATCAGTTGATTATTTTGACAGATCATAGATGCAAAGAATGTGGAAAAGAATTTGTTGAACTAGAGTTCTTTATTCAACATATTCGTGATAAGCATCAAACCCCAGTTTGTCCTGTTTGTGGGATATTATATTTTGACGAAAGAGGTGTTAAACAACATAAAAAAGCTAAACATGGAGTGGTAAGACCTTTTCTTAGGAAGAGAATAAGGAAGTTAAAACAGAAAAAAAACCAAAAAGAAAAGATTATCTTAGAAGAAAATAATTCAAGTTTAAAAGAAAAATAATTTTTTTCCATTTTTCAACTGAACTATGAAATTAGAGAACTTCTTCAATCCTTAAAAGCTATTAAAGAGATTATTTTACATTGAGAATACAAGAAATATATCCTAAAGATTTTCCAGATAATAAATTTTTGTTATTTCATTACAAATCAAACTTTTATTATGATGTTAAGATTACTACTAAAGAGAATGGATTAGGTTGGTCATTCGAATGGATATTGAAACCTTTTGAAAAAGAATTTATTAAAAATTTGAAGAAAGAATTTTT
Source organism: Candidatus Heimdallarchaeota archaeon LC_3 (assembly GCA_001940645.1). Next base: position 20,859 of record MDVS01000068.1, on the reverse strand, counting down.
TCAAGACTACAAAGAGAATACAAAATATTTTATTATGTTAAATGAACAGGAAGAAGAAATAGCTCAATTAGCTGTAGGTCATCAAAAATTCAATAACAGAGCTAGAATATGGGACATATACATTGAAGAAGTTTTCCAAAGACAAGGTTTAGGTAAAAATCTTATAGAATTTGCGGAAAATATTGCTAGAGAATGGAAGTGTAGAGCAATGGTTCTAGAATGTCAAAGTAGTAATGTTCAGGCTATTAATTTTTATGTTAAAAATGGTTATTCTCTAACAGGATTCGACTTGACAGCATATAGTAACAATGATGTTCCTAATCATGAAATAAGACTAGAAATGTCTAAAATTATTTTATAACATGTTAAAATATTCAGTTTTCTCATTTATTTTTGAATTGAAGTGAAAATTATGTGTGAAAGTGTTAAATATGTTTTCTTATATTTAAAAATTAAGCTATCTCATTAAAATTTTGTTATTTCTTGTAATGAAAAAATTTGTAACATATTTTATTGCTTTGAGAATTATTAAATACCTAGATTGATTATCTCTATAAAATAGACCAATTAAAATTATCTTTGTGTTTTCGATGGCAGATTTAGGAATAAAGGAATTTCAAAGTTATTGTTCATATTGTCGAAGTACATTAAGAAATGTAGAAGAAAAAGGTCAGGGTCATCACAATACATGTAAATATGAAATAAGTCAATATAAAGAAGACAAAGGTTTTTGGTATTATCTACAAATGGTAGGGGCTGATATTACTGATTGTTATACAGATTCTAAAGGAAGAATTATTCATTTAGATCTTGCAGGAAACGGATTAGCAGATTTACCTGAATTACCGTTCAAAGATATTGAAGTGTTGGATTTATCAGGAAATGCATTAGATCGAATCCCTAAATGGATTTTTGATTTAGGTCATTTGAAAAAAATATTCTTTCCCGGAAATGGTTTCTCTCAAACTCTACTGTTAGATATGCTTAAACTTAATGATAAAGGGGTTAATGTGATATCTACAGGTTTAAAATTTGATAATAACATCTTAAGAGCAATTAACTTGGCTTATATTGGATCTTTTATGCTAGACAATCCTTTACATATCTCAGAAGAAATATTAAAGTATTTCACTACAGTAAGCAAGGTAAATATTTCATACAATAACCTATATGAGTTACCCATATGGATTTTTAGAATGAAAAGACTGGAAGAATTAAATATTGCGGGAAACAACTTAGGTGTAGAAGAATATCGAAAATTAATGGCTGTCAAGAATTTAAAACAACTTGATATATCACAAAGTTATCTGGAAAACGAATACGAAAGGGAATTAAATAAATTAAGGAATAAAGGTGTTATAATTTCTTATTATTCATCAAGATTTTTTTAAAAAAAATTTCAACGCTCATTCTTAGAGATCTCAATCTTTAAATCTAAATTTTGGACAGTTTTCTGAAGATACTGATGTTAAATTACTTATTGTACCTACCCCAGATTGTAAATAGCAAATTTCGAAACATATTAGTTCATAAATTAATTTGAACAGATCAGAACTAGCAGTTGATCTTGATTTTGGTGTATGATTGATGTATCAAACTTCAGAATAACTTAATCTTTTTTCAAAAGGTCGAAATGTAGCTATATTTGATTCTCTAGACCCAATACGTTTCATATTAAGTATCTCACTTGTGCGAATGCTATTCTTGATGAATAAGATCTAAAATCCTATCTTAGTAATGATTTATGGTCAAATAGACATTCATATTAATACTTATTCCAGAATAATTTTCGAAATTAGTTTGTTCAATTTTTTTTTGTATAATTACGTAAAAAAGTTTGATCTAAAAGATTTTATTTCATTAGATATATAATATATTCATGATGGAAGAACACCTATTTAAAATCGCTATGGTAGGAGAACCTGGAGTTGGAAAGACCACTGCAATTGCCAGATTCGTAAATGGAAGATTTAATTCTGATACAAAATCAACTCTCGGTGTTGATTTCTCATTAAAACATGTTTCTATTAAATTAGATGAAACAGATTATAAAACGACCTTACAAATATGGGATATTGCTGGAGAGCACAGATATCGCGATTTAATGGCAATTTTTATTTCTGGTACAAAAGGATTATTACTTGTTTTTGATAATATGAATTCTTTAGAGTCATTACAAGAATGGCTTGAAGTTCTTGACTCGCATATTCCAATAAAAGAAATTCCGAAGATCTTAATTTCTACTAAAGATGATTTAAATCCAACTCTTGATGATAATACTATTAGAATATTTATATCAGATTATAATGTCTCAAAATATTTTACCACAAGTTCAGTAACTGGGAAAAATATTGAAGAGATGTTTGAAAGAATTAGTCAATTAGCTATGATTCCCTCCTTATTGGCTTAATTCATTACTATTTCAAAACTTGAGAGATTTCTTTTAGAAAATTTTTATTTTGTTTTGTAATAATATGTTCTAAGATCATCAAAGTCACAAATTTTTTCTATCAGTTGAATTTTGTGTAGTGTTTTCAATGCAGTTCTAATTGATCTTGAAGAATATTTCATTCGTTTTTCCAAATCAGCAGGTTTGTGTGTTCCTTCTTTTAATATTAGATATACTTGTTGAGCACATGGCGCGAGTGTTGCTAGTTGTAAGTCAAGAATTGTTTCTTGTTTTGTTTCCATCATTTTTTAGACCCCATTTTAAAGATTCAATTATTCATGTATATTTATGTATAAAGATGTATATAAATGTATTCATAAATGTAAATTTAGAGTAAATTCTATTAAAATATAAAAAAAGAAAAAATTGAAATCGATTCTATAGAAAAGAGCAGCTTAGGAATTTAAACTTCAATTGATTATATTTACTGTTAAATTTATCTTAACCAGCTGTAATAAGAAGGATAGCTATAATTACGAAAAGAATACCAAATATTTGAAGCCGTGAGAGCTTTTCTTTCATTATAATCAGGGCTAAGATAACAGTAACAGCAGGATAAAAAGATGAAAGGACAGAGGCAATATCTAATCGTCCCGAATGCGCTGCAAGTACAAAAAAAGCATTACCTCCGACATCAAATATACCAGCAGAAATAATTATAGGTAGCTGATTCGATTTTGGAACTTGAATCTTTCTCATAACTAAAGAAATTACAAATAAAATGAAAATTGATGCAAATCTTGCAGCAACTAAAGGCCAGAAGACAAAACCCTTTTGAACTTGGTTAATGGTTATAAAAAAAAGACCAAAACCTAATCCTGCTAGTACCCCATACTTAAATCCAGATTGATTTGCAATAACATCCTGGCTAGTTTGAGTAACCAACCACACAGATAAAATTGCAACCACAAAACCTAAAATTTGGAAATTATTCGGTATTCCCTCATTAATAGAACTAGCAATTAAAGGAATAATAACAGCAAAAATAGCAGATGTAGGAGCTACGACAGTCATTTTTCCTATGGATAAACCTTGATACAAAACAACAAGACCAAAAGCTCCAATCAAACCTGCAATCATTCCCCAAATAATATCAGTTGGCAGAGGTATTTGTTCTAAGAAGATAAATGCCAATATTATTAGGAATAAAATACCTATCAATTGTGAACCAATAACAACACTATAAACATTAGTTTTTTTTGTAGCAACCCCACCGCTAAAATCTCCAGCTCCCCATGAAAGAGCAGAAGCTAAACCATATATTGATCCTAATGAATCAGCCAATATCATCACTAAATTGTTATTTTAAATTTTCAGTACGCTATATTATTAAAACTAACAGCCATCAGCTGAAGGATCTTCCTGTTTAAAATAAAATTCTAATTCTGGTGTGGATTCATCAACTTTAACCTCATCCGAAATTAGATCAATATACACAACATCTTCATCTTTCTTTTTTCGATGATTTAATGTTCCTTTACCACTTAAACCCGTTGTTGGTGTTCTTTTGAGAAAATTGGTTGTAACGATTTCTAATCCTTTATTAGATAATTCTAGAAATTTCGGAAAGTCAATCCATGTATGCCATATATTATTTTGTTTAAATACTTTCTTCGCTAGCATTACAACACGTGAGGGAATATGCTCAGAACATATTTCGTATTCTGGTAAGAATTTAATTAAATCCTTTGAAAATTCAACCACTTCTTCATGTAAAGGCATGTTCTCACGAGTTAATCGCTTTTGTGAGGCTCCTATCCACATATATGCTTTAATTTCAATAAAATCAGGGTTTCCTTTCCGAATTAATTTTGAATAATTTTCTGATTCAATCATATTCAATTCTTTTATCATAGTAAGACGAATTGTTGTTCGATATTTCTTTTGTGCCATATAATCAAGTGATTGAAATAATCGTTCCCAGTAATCTTCAAAAACTGGTTTATCAATATCTTTCAGTAGCTTTTTGTTTGGTGCATCAAGGCTTATATACAGCTGGGTAACTGGGTGAAGGTTGTTGATGTGTTCGGGATAAGTAGCGTTTGTAACCAAAAAAGTTGATATCCCCTGTTTATGATATTCATCCACCATTTCATTTAGACGAGGATATGTTATTGGTTCACCTGTTAAACTTAGTGCTACATGTTTTATTTCATTAGATTGTTTATAAGCACTTTTATTCGCCTTGGGATTTCCCTTAAATCCATTTAATAACTTATGATGTGCTTGACAGGCTTCCTCAACTAATTGGATTGGATCATCAATACCCCAAACCCAATCTTTACTCACTTTTGCTTTGTCATCCCGCCAACAAAAACTGCAACGATTAGCACAGGAGATCGATGGAGTCATTTGTAAGCATTGGTGGCTCATAATACCATAGAATTTGAGTTTATAACAGCCTCCTTCTCCTCGGATCATATTCTTGGTCCATCCACATGTCTTGACAGCAGTATGATTATAGTTCCCTACAAACCTGTATTGTTGCTTCTGCATTTTTTCCAACATGTTTCCGGACACCTGTAGATCAAATTGACTCATGATATGGACCTATATTCAATTCCTTACATTTTTTACCCAATTTTGTACCAAAATTAAAGTTTGGATTAATAAAAAAAAATTCAAATTCAAAAAATTATTATTCCAAAATCATTGACAAAATAAGAGAATGACCATCTGATTTATGAAAATTATTTCAACCAGTTAATATAGTATATAAATATTACATCCTTTCCTTCGGGAAGATCACTGTCCTCTGGATCTAATATAATATATCCTTCAGAGTCAGCATAAGAAGAAATTGCGGAGCTTGTTTTAAATGTTGAATAAAATACTCCATCTGATAAATAACCTGGTATTATCCTGTGCCAATCTGTAAAGGCCTTAAGATATTTCGCATTCTTCACTTTAAGGACTTTAGGATTAATTTTTTTAATATTGAATAATTTTTGAAAGATAATAGGAAAAAAAAGATTAGCTATTACAGCTGTTGAAGTAACAAATCCGGGAAATCCAATTAATGGTATATCTTTAATTTTCCCGAATAATACTGGTTTTCCGGGTCGTATATTTATTCCATGAAAAATAACTTCACCTAAATCCTCGACAGCTTTTGCTACATTATCAGCTTTTCCAACACTGGTTCCTCCAGTTGTAACGATTAAATCAGAGGTATTCAAAGATGAAATAATTTTTTCGATTATTTCTTCCTTTGATTCTCCTGTTCTATGAAAATTGGATATTAAACCCCCATATGTTTTAATTAATGAGATTAACAATGCAGAAGTCGAATCATATACTTGACCTAATTCTAATTTCTCACCAGGAGGAATTATCTCATGGCCAGTTACTATTACTGTAATTCTAGGTTTTGTATTAACAGTTATTTCATTTATTCCTACAGAAGATAATAAACTAATAATTTGAGGTGTTATAAATGTGTTTTTTTCTATTAAAGTTTGACCAACAGTTATATCAGATCCAGATAATTCAATATGAGTATTTTTGTTTGGTAATTTTAAAATGGTTATAAATTTATTATTATTTTCGTGAAATAATAATGAATCTTCTATTTTAACAACCGAATGACAATTATGAGGAATTATACCCCCTGTTGGTACATAAACAGACTCCTTCTCTTTTAATTTTTTGAATTCTGATTGAAAACCAATTTTTGTTTCTCCTATTATCTTCCATTTTAGCTCTTTTTCAGATGTTCTATTAGATATTGCAAAACCATCAACTAATGACCTATTAAACTGAGGTAGCGATAGCTCTGATTCAATTTCTACAATTGAAATTCTGTGCAACGCTTCAAAAATAGGAATTTTTTCAACTCTACTTAATGGTGAAATTCTTTCATTAAGTATTTTTTGTACATCAGTCCATTTTGCAATTCGTGGAAACATAAATTAAAAAACAGGGAAATATTTTTAAAAAATACGATCAATACGAACAAGTTTGAATTATTTTTTAAGCAAAATTTTTTTCATAAAAATATAACATTTGATTTTATTGGTGTTATTATGGATTGTATTTTTTGTAAAATTGTTTCTGGAGAAATTCCTTGTTCAAAAATATATGAATCAGATAATCTAATTGCATTTCTAGATATAAGTCCTTTATCAATTGGTCACACGTTAGTAATTCCAAAATTCCATAGTGAAAAACTCCACGAACTTCCCGATGAATATTTAATAGAAATTTTACCTTTATTAAAGAAAATTGCTATTGCTCTGAATATTAAAGATTATAATCTGTTACAAAATAATGGTGCCCGTGCTCATCAAGCAGTTAATCATATGCATTTTCATATTATTCCTAAAACTGAATCTCATGGACTAAAGATAGAATGGGATCCAATAATACAATCATCGGAAGAGTTAAAAAATTTAGCTGAAAAATTAATAAACAAAATCTGAAATTGAAACATAAATTGATTTACTATGAATGTCAAAGTTAAGATGAAGCTCTTAGATCTAGCTTTAAAAATACCCAGCTTTGCTTATCCTGGAGATGTAGCACTAGATCTCTATTCTCGTATCACTACAGAAATAAAATCTAGAGAAATTAAAGGAATTCCAACAGGAATAGCAATTGAATTACCAATGGGTTATGAAGCACAAATTCGGCCAAGATCTGGATTAGCAATTAAACATGGCATAAGTTTAGTAAATTCTCCTGGCACTATAGATACAGATTATCGAGGAGAGATTGTAGCTATCGTTGTAAATTTAGGAAAAGAAATCTTTTTCATAAATAAAGGGGATAGAATTTGTCAAATGGCAGTAAGAAAAGTCCCAATTGTTGAGCTTGAATTTGTTTCTGAATTAAGTAAAACCTCGAGAGGAGAAAAAGGATTTGGTAGTAGCGGAAAATGAGTTTTTGAATGGTTAATCGTTGTTCCAAACAAAATTCTCTTTAGTTTTCCAAGTTTCTGTTTTTAAATGAAGTAAATGATAATGATTTCCTGATTCGTGATAAGAACATTTTGGTATTATTTTTATACCGTTATTGTTTAAACTCAGATCGCTGGTCGTCAAATAAAAAGAACTAGTTTCATTGCATCCAACATCAATGCATTTAAACTTGATTTCCTTAATACTTTCTTTTTCATTATTGGACCTAGATAAACTTGTATTTTTGATTTTATTATTCCTCTTATATTTGTTTCTGGTATCTTCAATATAGCTCAGAGAAGGATTTCCACCGGAAAATCTACTTAATGAATCTAAAAACATTGAAAATTTATACGCTCTCCTAATTATCTGATAGCCATCTGCAAATGGATTTAGATGAAGAATATAACATTCTGGATCAAAATTTTCATTTAAAAGATTTTTCAAAGCAAAAGAATATGCTGATAGCTGAGCAGTATAATTATCAAACCCTCTAGGGATAGATTTAATGAATTTTGAAGTCTTATGATCAACAATGGCAAGATGACCGTTTAATTTGCATAAAAGATCTATTGTCCCTGCATATAAAAATTTTGGACACCAAAGAGGTTCTTCAGTAAAAATTAATTCAACATCATTTTCTTCATAAAAATTGATAAATTGGTCAAATGAGGCTTGAATTTTGTTTTTCAAAAATATCTCTTCAACTCCATTAGCATTACTATCTTTAAAATCTTGCCATTCACTTTTATCAGCAACAGGCAAATTATTTAGATATTCAAATTCATCAGGCCTTAAAACTTCATTTTGTTTATAATTCAAATCTTTATTTTTAAAAAAATTGTCAACAAAATTATGGACTACAGCTCCAACAATTTTTGAATGAAATAGTTTAGTTTGATCAACTAAATCGAATCTACCATCATCTAGGATCTGCGTTACGCTAAAATAAGGAAAATTATCTATCTTATAACGTGGCACTCCTTGAGGAGGATCCTCAAGTCTTGAAATATTAGTTTTTTCTAATAATTTTTTTAACACAATTATTGGAGTTTTCGAATTCATGTAAAAGCTTTCCTGAAATATTAGAAAAATATTTAGACCTTCAATCTATTTTTTAATATAAAGTTTAATAAATTTTTACTTTTTGTGACAATATGAAGAAGATAAAAATAAAATGATGACAAGTTGATTCAATATTACTAATGTATATTAAAAATATTAATTCTTGATATTTCTCCATGCCCTATTGATTGTATTCTCTCAGTAAAACTAGAAATTTTTGGTAAAAGTAATAATTTTAAATAGTCATTTTTTAACTATTGTTAATATCCAAAAACATTTTGATTTTTTGGGGATATAATTATTGACAAAAAATACTCAACATCTGGTTAACAAGAAAAAATCAACCGATGATTCTGAAAAAATTAAATCATCAGATAGAAAACACAAGAAAGAATCAAAATCAAGTAATCAGAGTCGAGTCAAGGGTAAGCATCCTTTGGAAATAGAGTTTTGGTTTATTTTACCAGCTATCAGAAGAGAATTAGCTTTAAGACTTTACAAAAATAAGTTGAAGCAAAGAAATATAGCAAAGATTGTTGGAATGACAGAGGCTGCCGTATCACAATATATAAAGGGGAATAGAGGACGTTTAACTATTAAGGATAACGGTAATGAGCATGATATTGAAATTCCTGAGTGGTTATGTAAAGAAATTGATGAATCCTCAAAAATTATTATGGAAGATCGATCAGAACCAATTTTTATGAAAGAAACTCATCGTTTAATGCAGATTATTCGGTCCAAACCAAAAGAATTTTTATGTCACGTTCATGAATGGGTAGGTGAAAAGGTTGATGATTGTGAGGTATGTTTCACTGGAATTGTGTTAGAAACACCCTAATTTTTTTTTGATTTTTTCCGTTTTGGTTTTTTCTTCGTCCATTTTATACTAGTTAAACGCACTTCAGGATTGCCCTTTTTAAGAACAACGCATCTATCAATTGAAACATTAAAATTTTTAGTTAAAGATGTAGCCCTTCCACAGGTTCCTCCTTCCTCAGGTAGAACATCATTGATTATCTTATCTACACGGAATCCTTGTTTTTCAGCAGATTTAGCAACTATTTCCGCCGTGTTGATTATTGTATAATTGTTTTTATTTCTGTCTGATGAAGATTTCCTTTTAACATCTCCGACAACTATCACTGCCCATGAATCATCTTTCAATACCCTAAACAGCTCACTCATAGTATTGTGAATAAAATCTGTGTATTTAGGTATAGAGCTAGTATTCATTAAAGACTTATGAGTGGTTTTATAGTCTGATCCAATCATCCATAATCGTACTCGATTATCATAAGCATAATTAATAACATTAAAATAGGGAGGAGATGTGATTACAAGATCAATTGAATTATCCTCAATCTTTAAATCTTGAGCATCACCACAATAAAGGCTACTATCCCGTCGAAAGTCAAATCTATCTTTTTCCAATCTTTCAGCTTTTGCAACTAATCTTGAGTGTACTTCTCTGTATTCAGGATAAGTTCCTGTTTTTTCAGACCATTTTCTCATGTATTTTGCAGAAAAGCATATTAATGCAGACATGGTAACGGAAAGATTAGAAATACGATTTCCTTGGGAAGTACCAGCTACAAGAGCTTTAACAAAATAACCCATAGGTGAATCATCATTCCTCAAAAAATGCCTTAAATTTCTGATTTCTAAAAGTGTATCTTTATGGTAGTAAGATTCTAATTCCAATGATTTTTCTTCAGATATTTGAGAGCTATAGTTATTCATCCTAAACGGTATATGATCCAAAAAAGAGTCTACTTCTTTGGATGAGAAGGGAAATAATTTAGCATGAGAGTATACAAAAGCTAAGGGGTTTGCATCATTTACTATTGTTTTTCTATTACTCAATACTGCTTCAAGTCCGGTTGTTCCTCTCCCACTAAATGGATCTAACACTACATTATTTTCATCTGAGTATTTTTCAAGAAAGTAACGGACTAATTCAGGCGGAAAAGATCCACTATAAGGTCCGATATAATGAAGAGAATGACCTGTAAGTCTACCAAAATAATTACCTGTGGCGAGTTTCCATTTGTCGTCAGAAAATTCGTATTGATACGAAATTGATGATTGAACTTTTGACATTAATAACCAGACTCATTGAAATGCTTAGGGAACCGATTGCTGCTTTTTTGATTACTATCTGAATTTAAAGCATAAAACTGAAATAATGGCAGCTTTTGGCAGCGAATGACAAACGCTGCACAGATTTCGTTTTTTTAGCTAGACACAGATAATTATAAACAATTCTTGATTTCTAAATGATATTAATTGGCTAATTTTACTAAATATAGTTATTTAGCAATATTGTCGGTTTAGTTATTAAATTTATCTAATTCGTCGGTAGTATTTTTGAATTATATTTTAGAAAAAAGAAAGAAGATTTGGTGATAGAAATTTTCAACTTAAATCTGAAAAATGACATTTAGTGCGATTGTGGGTTTGAAGTCAATTTTTCTGAACATTTTGGGGAATTGATGACTTTTATTTCAGAATGTAATCAATTTAAATATGAAATTTGTCATTCTTTACTGAAATTCCGATACATCATGAAAGAATATGAATATTAAAGTAGACTCAAATCGATTTATACAAAATTTTTTATAATTTCAATAAATAATTGATTATTTCTTCTGCTAATTTTTCCTTATGACCTTTATATTCGGCTATCTGATTTTTGGAGATTATCCAAATATGATTTTCGGTTGTACCAAATCCTGCACCTTTTTCAGAAATATCATTGGCAACTAAAAGATCAATTTTCGAATCAGTAAAATATTTATTAAAAATATCTTTCAATTTATCTATAGTAGGATGATGTTCTGCCTTGAAACCGATTAATACACAATTTTCATTGAAAGATTTTATTTGTTTAAGAATTTTAATTGTCGGCTCTAAATTCAAACTTAATTCTTTGTGACCAGATTTTAATTTTCCTTCGATATAAGTAACTGGTTTATAATCAGACACTGCAGCTGATAATATGACTGCATCAGGTTTTTTTGTCTTCATTACTTCTTTTATTTCATTAAACATATCCTCTGCGGAAAAAGTTGTTTTAATTTGAAAGGGAACATCAAATTTTTCTGAATTCCCCATTATTAAATCAACCGTGGCACCTCGATACCAAGCTTCTAAAGCTAAGTAGAAAGCTGTCTTCCCTGAAGCAGGATTAGAAATAAATCTTACATTATCGATATATTCACGAGTAGCTCCTCCAGAAATTAATACTTGCCTGTTTTCAAAAGTTTGAGGTGTTAAAAGTCTTATAGCGTTTTGTACAATTATTTCTAAGTTAGGAACCTTTGCTTTACCTTCCTCTATTCTAGGTGACATAATAATGGTTTGATCCAAATTTTTTAACTCAGATATGCGTTTTTTAAGCACGGGATTATTAAACATAGGTGCGTGCATTCCTGGAACTACTAAAAGGGGTATGTTATTGCCTATAGCTACTGCAGCTGTTAAAGAAACATTTGTATCGGCTATACCAGTAGCTATTTTGCTTATAGAATTAGCCGAAGCAGGAGCAATTATCATTAAATCGACATGCTCTTCATGCTCCCCTGCATATAAAACATGCTCAATATTACCAGTTATTTCTGTTATTACTTTATTTCCAGATGCCCATTCAAATGTTGCTTCATGTATAAGATTCAAGGAGTCTGGAGACATCATAACGTGAATTTCAGCTCCCAATCTTATTAATTCCCTTACTACATCGACCATACGATAAGCAGCAACGCTACCAGTAACTGCAAATAGAATTTTTTCCCCTTTTAGTCGAGGATAAGGCGCTGTTGATAATAATTCACTTTTAACATCTATTCTGACCATGTTTAAAATTAACACATCAATAAACTATTAATCTTACTATCTTAACGCCTAGCTTTTAAAAAAAAAAATAATGAGAAATGCTCAGTCATTAATAATTTATCTTAAATCATATTCAAAATTATCTTATGACCGTGAAATAGAAATATATACAAATTTATTCTTACAATTTGGTATTTTTAAAATTTTTTAAGGATTTAATCTTAATCAACATTACAAAAATTCAAAAAATATAACAAAATTTTAATAAATGCTTTATTTCTATAGGATACTAAAGGAAATCTGGTCCTGAAAGAAGAAAAAAATATAAAAATATCATAATCTTGGAGTGGTAGCAAAGAGGCTATGCAGCAGTCTGCAAAACAATCTAAATAGATAAGAATTAGCAGTCAACTGTCCCACAAGGGTTCAACTCCCTTCCGCTCCTTTATTCCTCTTATTCTCGCCCTTCAGAATAGTAAACTAAAGAATAGTAAACTTCGATAAATAATGTCTATTGAACTTAATTTCCAAATATTCATTTAATCCATTTTCATCTAAATAGTCCAAAGTCTCAGATATTGCCGGAAAAAGTTATTGTTTATCCGAAACAATGAGTCAATCAATGGGTCTGGATAAATCGTCCCAAGATTAGAAGAGTCCGAATTAAACTATTTGATATTTAATGATCTAAAGAAAAGATTAGGAGAAATTAAACTAGAAAAAGGAAATCTTAATTTTTAGTAAGAAATAATAACTAAAATTCTTGAAAAGGTAATTTAAGATCTGATTGAAATCGTCGTAATAACCCTAATAAATGATGAACAAATAGTATTCTAGATCGTAAATATTAAATTATTCTAAGAACTAGGAATAATATCAGCAAGATTATGGGGATTCAAACTAAATGATTTGGTTTTTAATGAAACAATAAAAGGAACAAAGTCTATCATATTGAAAAGGGAAATGAAAAGAGAATGAATCTGGATTCTATAATGGATTTGGGTATGGATTGAGTCTTATTCCAATAATCATCATAAAAATAAGTGAATTTTAAGAATATTGAGAAATTAGTTAAGTTGTATCGTCATTAATAGATTCAATAAATTGTATATAGTATTTTGCTGGAGAACTAAACCCAAGAAGAGCAAGAAATCCAGTAATTATAAATATGAAACCAGCTATAAATATCACAACAACAATCAAGCTAAATAAAGTACCAAAAATGTTGAAATTAGCACTTTGCCAATCTATGTTAATTTCATTAGGGACACCGAATAATCCAAGTAACCAAGTAAAAAATATGAAGACAACGAATCCGGAAAAAATAATAAATGCACCGAATAAGAATGAATCTCGAGCATAAATTTTATTCTGCTTTTTAGTATTCGCCTTTAATTTTTTATTGACTCCTGTCATTATATCCGATGATAACCAGGTACCACATTCTGGACATAAAGTCTTGTATCCTGAATATTCGATCTTACAAGTGTTACATATTTTTGTACTCATTTTTTCAATCAATCCTTTTTTTTATTCTGTAGAATAATTATGTTTTAAATATCCATACTCAAAGAGGATGGACTGGAGAGAGTCGTATGTTTGTGAAATTCTGTATTCTTCTTTAAAGTCTGCATCAAACATCCAAGGCTCACGCATATCCATTAAGTATAGAGAAGGCATAGATTTTCCGAAATTAAATCCCGGTCCTATTTCCGAATTGTAATACACTTCTCTGCCTTCCTTGAACTTATCTGGTCGAAATAATATATCATAGAAAACTCCGGTCCTATTAATGAAGTATCGAACAGTCAAATAATCAGCATCAGCGAACATTGCAGCATAACTTAGAACATCTAATCTATGGCTTTTTCCAACAATGAAGTTCAATGAATTTTTCCCTAAAATTGAAAACAATAACAAAATGAATTACAAAATTATTAATATCTATGAGTTAATTTTTTTTTCGTTTAATTCATTAAAAAAAGGTTAAATTTGGTTTTTCCGACAATGAAATTCAATGAATTTTTCCTTAAAATAAAAAACACAGTTTAGTTAATCTAAGAGTTGTCGGTCTTTTTTACACTACATGGGCAGGACCTAGAATCAACGCAGGTACTAATGGATCCACTCCCTCTATTTTTGCTAGGAGATTACCACGATTTTCTGTTGACTCATAAATGTCACCTTTAATGCTATATTCTTTTGAATAGTTTTGAATCGTCTTCATTGATTTAGTTTCATTACCAGGTGGATTCACACAACCAAGCTTGAAAATTATAATCTCTCTTTTGGTAAAGATAATATTTTGCAATTGGATTTTATTACTAATTATTTTTCAGGTTCATTTATGGTAGCTCCTAATATCCAAGACGATGAAGAAGAGGATTTAGAAGACAACATTGGAAAGATCTTTTTAATTGTACATTTGTGACTCTTAGATATTTTCTTAGAATTTGCATTTACTTTATAAACAACTTTTCAAAAGAAAGGGGATTCAAATACTGGATTTTGCAAATAATGGGGAAGAAACTGTTTCCAAGTATAGAAATTTTAATGAAAAACCAGATGTTATATTAATGGATCATCGAATGCCAATAAAAAATGGTATAGAAGCTACTAGAGAAATTATTCAAATAGATAAAAGAGTAAAAGTTATTTTCGTTAGTGCTGATAACAGTATGGAGAAAGAAGCTCTATCTGTTGGAGCAATAGGGTTTATAGAAAAAATATTTGATATCTCCGAGTTCATTAAATACATCAAACTTGCTATTGATATGAATACTTAACTGATTTCAAGAGTACAAATATTTGTTGAGGTTATTTTAGAAATATAGAAAAAATTCCAAAAAAAAAAAAAATTGATATACAAATGATTATAGTTAAGTGTCAAATGAAAGAAATGAGATTTATATCAGTTTAATTGCTAGTATATTAATATTTTTACTAAAAAAAGAGTCTTTTGATGTTATTGATCCTGAAAGTTTTATTGAAGGATTAAAAAAGTATTTGTGAATAAAGAGGAGAAGTATGAAAATTCTCGCGGGTGATTGTTAGTCTTATAAACATCTATGGTAAAAAAAGTTTCTCTAATTTGATTAAGAACATAACACTAAAGGGTCTATAAGGGTATTTTTTAGTAAATTTACTTATTATTTTCCAAAACGTTCTCAGATTAGCTTGGATTCTCTGATCTTCAAGATTTTTACGTAATTTTATTAGTCTATAAATTATATATCGATAAGTATAGAAGTAATGATTATGATCAAAGAAGATACTTTTAAGATAATGTTTGTAGGTGAACTTGATGTCGGAAAGACATCAGTAATTAAACGTTTTGTAGACGGAACCTTTAATGCAGACTTGAAATCAACAATTGGATTAGATTTCTCTTTTAAAAGAATTTCAGTGAAAGTAGATTACCCTGGACATGAACAAAAGACTACTGCATTACAAATTTGGGATGTAGCGGGGGAGAAACGCTTCCGTGATATTCTTCCCTTATATGTTATCGGGATGAAAGGAGCGATCTTGACCTTTGATAGCACTTCCCTCTTAACATTAGCATCGCTTCATGACTGGCTCGATCTAATAGGAAAGTACATAAATCTCAAGACTATTCCCTTAATTTTAATATCTACAAAGCATGATCTTAAACCGAACATAAATGATAAAGAAGTATATCAATTTATGAAGGAATATAATATAGGGTATTATTACCGGACCAGCTCAGTTACAGGTAAAAATATCGAAGCTGTATTTGAGAAAATAACTCAATTAATGATACATAGGACTCTTCAAGTGCCAGAAAATGAATACAAATTATTGGTACGAAAATACTGATCTAGAAAGTAAAAAATGAGAAAGCAAAAAAAGAATCTTTTAATTCTAATAATGAAAGAACATAAGACATAAGTACAAATATTTTTGAATTTTAATATTTTACAAATAAAATAAATTTATTATAACTCACTTACAAAATGTAAGTTGTGAATATTCATTGGGGTTTAAGTACGAACAATATTGGGCTCGATAATTTATTAATACCAGCATTTAAGAGTTTTTTTTCTGATTGCAAACTTTTGATCTGGTTTATCGATAAAGACAACATTATCCATTTCTTAAATAAAGATAAAAACATTCTAGGTCATGAAATAATATCAGACAAAATTCCAAGAGAGAAATATCTTTCTTACGTGCATCCAGATGATAGAGAAATTTTTCTTGATTCACTGGAGATTACACGCAAACATAAAATAAAAACTGAATTTCAATACCGATTAAGGCTAAATGATAATCAAATAAATGAATTTCATCTTACTCTCTATATTATTGATAACAAACAAACGAATTTCTTGATATTTGGTCTGAATTTTAATATTTCAGCATTCAGATTAAAGGAAAAAGAAGACCCGTATACGGAAAATCGCTGGAAAATCGCATTGGAACATAGTAACATCGGTCTTTGGGACACAAATCTTTTATCAAATAAAACTTTTTTTTCTAGACAATGGAAAGAGATTCTAGGATACCAAGAATATGAGATAACTAATCAAGCAGATGAGTGGGATCGAAGAGTCCATCCTGATGATTATCAAAGAATTAGTAATATTATTTATGATCATTTAGTTGGTCAAACTTCAGAATATTATGCTGAATATAGAATGAGATGCAAAGATGATTCATATAAATGGGTAGTAGCTCATGGTAAGGTATTGCGTAATGACAAGAATGAACCCGTTCGCTTAATTGGAACACATACTGACATTACTGATAGAAAATTAATGGAAAAAAAATTACTGCTATCCCAAGAAAATTTAGTTAAAAAAGTTAAGGAAAAAACCGAAGAAATTCATAAAGAAAAATTTAGAATTGAAACAATGCTCGATGCTATTTCTGACAACATTTTAGTATTATCAACTAACGGCTTACTCTATTATGCAAATAACAGTTTTAAAACTTTATTTGAGAGAACTTGTAATCAAACTTTGCCCAAAGAGTTTATTATTTATGATTTATGTGGACTTAAACTTATTGATTCAATTCTGAAGATTATTACTTCGAAAGATCCTAAACCTGTTATCATTGAACCAACTGATGGTAATTATTTTCAAACATCGCTAGTTCATATTTTTCCTCCTAATTCAAATCAACCATTAGGAACTATGATTGAATTGCGAGATATAACTAAATTTCAGATATTTGAAAATATGAGAAAAAATTTTGTTTCGAATGTGTCTCATGAGCTTAGAACCCCGATTACATCTATAAATCTTTCAATTAATAACTTGATTAAGTATAAAAATAAAATGTCTGTACTTCAGGTTAATGAAACTTTATCGATGATTAAAGAAAGTTCAGAACTTTTAAATTTACTGATAGAAGAGTTGCTAATAATTTCTCGTATTGAATCTGGAAAAATAGAGTTAAAAATGTCTGTATTTTCAATAGTAGAGATAATAAATGATGTAAAGAAGTATTTTACTCTCCAACTACATTCAAAAAATATCAATTTGATCACTAATGTTAATCCTGATCTTCAATTCTATGCTGATAGCTCAAGAATAAATCAAATAATACGTATTCTTATTGAAAATGCAATAAAATACTCACAAGAAAATAAAAAAATAGAGATTAAAATTTTTGAAAATTATCTGGGAGAATACAACCCAATGACTCTACCAGGGTCTCTTATTCAAGTAATTGATGAGGGAATTGGAATAAAACAGCAGGAATTACCATTTTTGTTTGAGCGTTTCTTCCGATCAGAAGAAGTCCTTGAAATTCAAGGAACTGGTCTGGGTCTCTCAATTGCTAAAGAAATTGTTGAACTTCACAAAGGGCAAATTTATGCAAAAAGCAAATATCAAATCGGAAGTATTTTTTCCATTTTTTTACCAGATTTAAGGAAAGATGAAGCTCCTAAATAACATGAATGGTGTCAAATATGAATGAACTCATTTTAGTTGTTGAAGACAATCCAAAAATATTGAAAAACATTCAAATGATGCTAGAATTTAACGATTATACTGTAATTACATCATCTAATGGAATTAATGCTATTGATACTTTATCTAATTCAGATAGAAAACCTGATTTAATTATAAGTGACATTATGATGCCAAAAATGGACGGATATGAATTTTTTAAAACAATATCGAAAAATCCTAAATGGTTTAACATCCCATTCATATTTTTGTCTGCAAAAGCAACTCCAGAAGATATTCAATTAGGAAAATTATTAGGGATTGATGACTATATTACTAAACCATTTCAAGAAGAAGAATTGCTGAGTTCTATAAAAGGAAAATTACGTAGAAAAAAGCAGTTATCTAAATTTAATGAAAAGTTTATGAAAATGTTAGATAATAAACTTGTTGAGGGTTTTGATGCAAAAAATATTCATCAAGAAGATATTTGTTTGTTTTATGCTTTTTGGGATGAAGAATTAGGACCAGTTATTAAAGATGTCTTTCCTAAGGAATATTCTATAAAAATTTCAATAAATGAAATTGGTGTTCAATTATTTCAGACTACAGTTGCGATTTATGGTCATGAAGATTACGAGCATGGGGAGGGGGTTTTACTCCAAATACGAAACCTCGACCGTTTTGGATATATCTATTTTGGTTCAATTTTTGATACTAGTGTACGTGGAAATCAGCGTCAATTTATGCTATGTACTATTGCTCCACAAATAACATACTTTGATTCGCTACATATAAAAAAAATTTTTGAAAAAATTGAAAAAAAAATCAAATCTTTAGAGGTCTGGGACTTAATCGATTCTTGGCAAGAGATTTCTAAAATTCTCATCCAAGACCACTGATGTGAGCATCAATTCGACTTTTAAATAAATACTTCAAAAAAAAATTAATATGACAAATCAATGATGCAATACTCACTTTTATTTCTGATTTGGGTAGTTTTCATTTTTGCGCTTGGAAATCCAATTAATTGTCCCACTCCTTGAAATAATCCATGAGTAATTTCACACATAGAAGGATGGACCTTCAATTCTTCTTTCAATGGGCACTTAAAACAAAATTCGATTTTTTTTTCTTCTTCAGATGTTTTTATTTCCACATCAGAGATCTGATTATTTAAATTAAAACTCTTTATAAATTCTTCATCTTTTACCATATATTTTATCCAATTGGATACAATTTCATTAGCTACTTCCAATCCAAATAAATAAGATGCTTGATATAATTCATCCTTTATTTTGTCTTGTTCAATTTCCGTTAAAACTTTGTTAAATTGTCCAAACACTGGATAAAGACTATTCGCTGATTTGACAATAAGTTCATTTTGAATGGACTGTCCTAAAAACCAGGAAGGAAGGGTAAATAATAATGTTCTAGCTAAAGCTTCTCTCGCTGTACTATCTTGTATAGAAGATAAATGAAAATTTAGATGCAGAGTTTTATAATCTTCTTTTAAAATGATTCCTTCTAACCATTCTATCCAAAATAGTATTTGATCTGAAATTTTCTCTCTGATTACAGGATCGTATTTATGTAAAAAGATAGAAACAAATGGACTTTGTTTTTGAGTCTTTAGTTTATTTAAAATATTAATAAAATATGATTGAACAATTTCTGTGTTTTTTGTATTTTGGATATCAATTACAAATATTAGACAGCTGACATTTTCAAAATTCATTGGATCATCTAAATGCTTCTTTCTATAAACTGCTTGACCAGCTAAATCCCTAATTAAAAAAGATTCATTAGTGAAATCATCACTAAATTGTTTAATAGCACTTAATACAGTAGGTTTGATATTTGATAATTGTTCTTGGTTCCAACTTTCAAAAAATTGAGTAATTATTGAACTTTTACCTGCTGCTCCAGCTCCCATAATTAAATATTTGTTTTTGCTTTTTTCAATAAGTGATTCTCTTATAATCGATGTTTTCTGGCTCTTTTCTAGTATTTCTTTCTGTTTTTCCCCTTGAATTTCTTTTTCTGTTACTATTTTTAGAGCTTCCAATTTTTTGAGAAAGTATCGATTTGAATTTAAATTAAAAATTGGTTGTAATGAAAGAATTTCTTTAATGATAACATCTATTTTTTTAGTAAAATCATCAAAAATAGAAGTGATCATACCTACAGATGTTATTATTACATAAATGTTTTCATTTAGTATATTAAAGTGCACATTTAGACCTGCAATAGAAAATATCTTCGATGTTATTTTGTTAATAATAGAGAGATTTTTAATAACCCTAATTAAGGAAGGAATAGTATTATTGATAATGTTAGTTTGATCAGGGGATAAATTAGGATGAAAAATTTTTTCAAACAACTTTTCTTCGAATAAGCTATATATCCGAAATTCTAAAATCATAAGAATCGTCTTTAATTTTAATTTATAAGATATTTGGGGAACGGATCGAAAAAATATATTTTATAATTATTTCACAAAGACATACTTGAATATTTAATTATTCGTACTATCCCCATTTAACCTATCGACCTTCACAGGCTTGATAGACGATAACCAACATTAATATATTCATATAATTATTTATTTTGATTAGAATCATAATTTCAGAATCAATATAGTATTTAACATTATTGAATTATAAATTGTAAATTAATTTTTAATTAA
>MDVS01000067.1 GCA_001940645.1 Candidatus Heimdallarchaeota archaeon LC_3 | reverse complement strand
CGAACAATTCAGATCTCTCATTATTCTGAAATGTTAGAGCATGACAACATTTTTTTACAGACAAATGAGTACAAAGAGATCCGAAAATGCCGTTGGGGTTTAGAGGGAGATTTTGGGTGGGCAAAAAAGTATCACCAGCTAAATAAAACGCGCTATTTAGGTCTCAAAAAGAGTGGATTTTACAATCGAATGATTTTTTTAGTATTAAATGTAAAAAGATTGTTAAAACATACACGATCAAGAAATAATCTTCCTTTAGAAGGGGAGAGAGCTAGGGGACCGTCTATCTCCTAAGGAAGGGGAAGCGAAAGGAACTTAGTTTACCCTTGTTTTCTAGGTTCTTTGTGATGACTAACAAGGACAATTTGATGGAAAAATGTTCTTGATTCGAAGAAAAAAATAAAAAGTAAAATTTTAAACCAATTTTTCAGGACTCTCTGTTATTGTTAAGTTTTTTAAAATTGGAGCCGGAAATACAGTTATAGCTAAATCATTTTTGATATCAAATACCCAATCTAATGTTAATTGATCTAATAAATCAGTAAAATAGTAGAATAATATTCCCTGATCAGTTCTTAAAATAGAAAAACAATTTTTAATAAAATCTTTTACTACATGATAGTTAGTGACTAATAGATTTACATTTTGATGAATAATATTAGTTGCTGTTCCGATAAGCTTACTCTGAGGCAAATGATTGTTCTCATTTACAAAAGCATCAACATCATCCTTTTTTCGGATATTTGAATCTGTAAATATATATATTGGTGATGTTGTATACAAATAGTTTTTATTAAACATTTTTGTTACCTAATAATCTATTAAAGTTAGTTGAATTTTCTCCCTTATTAAATTTCCGTCCTAAATCTGTACCTACTATATCTTTAAATTTCCCGAACCAAAATAATTAGATGATTGGATAGATTTATGTCGTGATCGTTGGGATTTAGTCAATTCTGATGTTAAAGGAAGAGAGTTAGCCCTTGATTGTTGACGAGTTGGAAAATATTTTATACGCAGGACATGGGAAGACAGAGAAAGAGGTATAATTAGTGAAAAAAGCGATTTAGATATGTTAGAAGAAGTCCAAGCACTGAGTATGATATCTAATATTCACTTGATAAAACCAAATAATGAGGGAATGATTGAGCCTGTTGAAGCAATGATGGATCTTGATCCTACAGTAGGAACAAAAAGATAATTCAGCTAAAGAAAATGAAAACAATCAAGATTAGTAGAAATTCTAAAATATAAAAGGAAAAATGAATGGAAAAATGAAAGTATCTTATGAAGTTAAGTAGATATATCTTTTAGAATAAAATTTAACCATAAACACCCTAAATATGAAAAGAAATCCTAAAAAAGTAAAAACAAATAGAGAAAGATTTTTAAGTAAGCTATTAGTAAAATAATACCTTTTCAGTCCTGGGAAGGTTATATTAGTGCTAAAATAGCTAGCAGGATAAATATAAGTAGCATATAATAATAGAACAAAAATAGATATTAATGAGATAACAATGAAATCAAATATTTGAATTTTATTTATTATATTTGTTAGCTGAGATTTGCTATATCCATATTTCATGAGTAGACTAGTATTTTTCAAATTATGAATAAAATAAAGTCGATAATTAATAACTAAGAGAAATAAGAAAAGCAGGAGTATTAATAACAAATTGATTAATAAATAAAATGTTTTAAAATTAATGTTTAATCTTGTTGTAAGTTGAGTAAAAAAATTATTAAAATTAGGATCAAATGTTTCTGAATAAACTGAGATATAAATGTAATTCTCACTATCTGGATTGAAATTAGTCATCAACACGTTTTCAAGTAACGGTTTAAAATTCCGATTGTCTAATTGAAAGTAATATTTTCTGAATATATTTTCAGAGATTGTCTCATTTTCTGTTTCATAATACCAACCTTCGTAATAGTGATATTTATCAATTTCTGATTGTAAAGTTGAATTTAAGAATTGGAAGGGTAATATTAAGTGAGTCATCAATGGATACATGTTCCCAAAGTAAAAACCGATAATTTTAGCTGATATCCATAGTTTCTCCCCATTCAAATTGAAACCAATATTTAGATAATCATTTTGTTTTAGAGACAATTCTTCTGCTAATGATTGATAAATAATTAGTCCAGATTCATTTTGAACAAATTCATTCCATGATTGCGTTTGTATGTTAGAATAAAGACTCAATGGTCGCATTACATTGAAATCATCAATATTATTTAAAAGAGTTATTGTCTTAGATGTAGATTGATTTTGGTTGCTAGAATATATGTCTATATTGAGTACTATTAATGAAAAATATGAAAAATTAAATGTAATCGTATCTAAGATTCCTGTAACTTCTTCATTACTATATTCAGATGATGGAATAAACTCCACATCATGATTAAAGTGATAAGAAGCTTCAACAACATTGATATGATAATTATATTGACTTGTTCCGATTAAAATAGCAGTAATAATAATTAGTGTGAATAACAAATTATTTAACATAGTTTTAAAAGTCATTTTTGAAAATACTTTACTAATCATAAACTTGTTTTGACTTAACACTCGTTGATTAATTAATATAAGTATATTTTCAGAATATAGAAAAAATAATGTTGAGAATAAAATAATCAAAAGAACGTCATTAAAATAATTGAAATCATCTAAAAATGAAATTATTTCCTGAGTGAAGAGTAAACTGAATTTAAGTATTGTAATAGATTTAATAAATAAACTAAATAATAACAAGAAGAAAATTAATTTAAATTTTGATTCCTCCTGTCTTCGTTGCTTAGGTATTATGGAGATTCTACTAAAGAAATTTTCTGTATTTCTAAGTTCTGGCTCAATATCTGGTTTCACGTATACAATTGAATAAAAAAGGACGATACTTGCCAATGTGATAAGAAAAAATACAGAACTTCCAAAAAATGCTAAAAACGAGTCAATTAATAACCGTTCAACGCTGATTTGATCGAAAAGGAAAATAAAAAATACAATTTCCCCAATCACAGATAATAAATATCCAGAAATCAAGCCCAATAGTAAATAAGCAAATAGAAACAAAATTATTAATGAAAAACTGTAACCCCGGATAACTAATATCCTAAGAATATCTTGTGAGTTAAAAAGACTAATCAAGCATAAAAGACAAAAAATTATAATCACGAAGACTAAAAAATAAATATAATAAAAACTTAAATCAAAAGAAAGATCGTAATAAAGTGCATATTTCTTTATGATCAAATCTCTCTCTTCTTTTCCCTCATTCACTGCAAAAATGAGAAATGATTGGAAAATATTAAAGGAAATGTTTTGAAAGATTTGGAAGAAAAAACCTAGGAGAAAGAACACTTTAAAAATTTTATAATTTGCCTTGAAAGTCATATGAAAAAAGTTGCTTGATCTTAAAACTCCAGTCAACTTGAACATTCTCCAGATTTTATTAAGAAAGAATTATATTATTATTTATGGTAATCGAATAAGTTTTTAGTCTTATAATAGGTAAGAATAGTCTGAATAATCAAAATTAATAATAAACACAAGAACGAATACATAAAAAATGTTCCAATCTCGAGAACATTAATATTGGCATAATACCCCCACTGAATATTATAGATTCTTTCACGCTCTTCAAAATATAGAAGACTGCTAGGTAAGTTACCCACGTGATAGTAAACAAAGGATAAACTAACTAAGGGCATTAAAATACAAAGGAATGCATCTCTAACTGTATTACAAGCAATCCACGAGAAAAGCATTTCTTTTTGTTTTAAGCCTCGAATATGTAACAAATGAAAGGAGGGGGAGAGAAAATCTAAGGTATTAAACGAATGAAGAATGTATACTAGGAAAAATAAAAAGATTGAAATTACTATTCCAATCCAATTAATCCATGATTCCCGTAAGATTAGTGATTGATAGAAATCATATGATAGTCCTTGTAAATCCTTTTTAAAATTTATAGATAAAGAAGGGAATTGTGATTGGAGAGTGGAAACGTAATGTGGTAAAAAATAACTGTTATCTACTTTTAAATACACATTTTGATTATAAAAAGAAGTAGAATTTAGGTCGGGATATTGATCACTCGGAAAATCAGTTGGTAGATCAACAGATAAACCAATGTTTCGATAAATATTTTCAAAACGATCATAAAAATTACCGTTATTTGATAAAATGTTAGAAGGCATAATGTATGGGTTTTGAAAAGGATTTATAGCCCCATGAAAGAAAAACATAACTCTAACAGAAAAATTTAAATTTAAAAAAGGATTCTCAAT
Source organism: Candidatus Heimdallarchaeota archaeon LC_3 (assembly GCA_001940645.1). Next base: position 27,512 of record MDVS01000067.1, on the reverse strand, counting down.
AGTAATTTGATCACCAATACGTATACCGTTCCTAGAAGCTACTTCGTTATTAATAATAACTCCTTTCTGATGACCATTAAAGAAATTAATCCACATTTCTTTTGTGAAAGAATTTTCCTCTGGAAATGTACGGATGTTTAAAAATGATGAAACATTATCAATCATTGTAAGAGAAATGTTTAATCCCCCTGGGGTTAAAAACTGAGCTTTTAAAGTCACAGGATAATGATAAGATTGATAGAAAGACGTAATATACTTTTGTTTCGTTATGAATGTATTAATGGAGTTCATAGATATATTCTTATAAGAATCACCTATTTCAATATCTCCAGCATAATTATAATTTCTTTGTAATTCTTCATATTTAAACCCATGAGTCATTAATAAAATTTGAAAGGAAGCAATAAAAATTAAGAAGACTAATAAATATAAAATAAAATGATTTTTACTCATTTTCATAAATTTAGGTAAGATTATCAACCCTCTTAGATAATGAATTTTTTTATTAAAAAATGCAAGATAAAATTCAAAGCGTTGAATTAGGATGATAACTATTATTAATAATAATAATCCTATGAAAGTGTCAATATCACTTAGGTTAAACAAAAACTTAGAACTAATAATAATTTTAGCTATCATGTAGATTCCTAAAAGAATAATAATTACACCCAGTAATTTATCTATGGAAGAAAATGAAAAATCAGGATTCTTAATGATATCTTTTGTTGGTCTAATTATTAAAGCATTTGAGGAATCGAGTAATAAAGGTTCATCATCAACAGATAAAGAAAAATTGTCCATCAAAATGAATGAGATCTTAAGCATTAACTGAAATAAAATAAAAATAAACATTTCAACTATAATGAATTGAGAGATATATTTACTTAATGGAAAATATCCTGTTTGAATTAACAAAAGAATTAAATTAATTATTATTAATAAACCAAAAAAACCAAGGGTAAAGTAATAATTTGCCAGAAAACGATAATCATTTATTTTATACCCCCTAATAAGAAAAATTCTAATTATCCTTTTGTTCGCTTTAATTAGGTCAAACATTAAAATAATAAAACAAATAATACTTATTAAATAAAAAATGATAATTACAAGTAAGGTATAAACAAGAAAATTATAATTGAAAAGGTTAATAATATTGTTATAATAAAGGTCTTCATTTGATTGGAATTTGAAGGTCGTATCATTTGATTCAATTAAGGCTATGAAATTTTTAAATTCGGATTTTAATTGATTTACAGTTAGATTTATTTGTTTTTCATGTTCAGTAAACTCAGTGTAGTAAGTTTCACTCGCAATCCACAACTCCAATGTAGCAGAATATGAATAATCAAATAGTTTTGTTAGGTTTAGAGATTGAAATGGGATAATCATCGTCTCATTAGAAAATCTTGAATCAAGTAGACCGTACTCTTTCAAGCTAAGATTATTAGTTACTAGATTTATTATGTCTGAATTTAGTTCTGAAATGTTATTATTTTGAAGAGATTCATAAGTATTTGAAGAAACATAGACAGAAGAGTGATTAAGTGGGTAAATTATTATTTCTGAACCTAAAGAATTTGAATCAAAAATTAAATTTACCAATTTATTGTCAATTTTAATAGGAACAGTTATTTCAAGATTATAGGATTTTATGTTCTTATTCTGGGACAAATTTTCCAAATATTCTATTGCAATTGTACGATTGAGAATGGGGCTTTGATTTTGATCGCTATAATTCCATTCAATTTCGATAAAGGGAATATATCCAAATTCTCCACCATAAAAGGAATTAACCCTAGTTTCTAATCCTCCATTAAAGAAACTATTATTACTAGCAGCAATTATATACTGGGAACTTGCAAAAAATCCTATTATTAATATTATTGATAAACATAATTGAAACAAGCTTCCTAAATAAATATATTTGAGAAATAACTTTTTATTAAAGAAGATCAATTCTCCACCAATCTATTCTTAATTTCTGTTCTAGTATAACATCGTTGCTTATCTCTTTCATTTTGTTAATCAATAATCAATTAAAATGAAATGATTCTGAAATGTCTTTCGAAATTTTTAATTCTTTTCGATTTAATTTAAATATTTTCTCACCATGTTTGACTACACGTGGATCATGAGTAGACACGATAACACATTTACCTTCCTGTGCTTTCCGTTTCAATATCGTAATGACTTTTTCAGTATTATTAGTATCTAGCTGTCCCGTTGGTTCATCTGCTAATAAAATAGGTGGATCATTAATTAAAGCGGTAGCAATACTAACCCTTTGTCTTTCACCACCAGACAGGTGAGAAACATCTATTTTTCGTAAATCATAAATATCTAATTCCTTCAATAAAGAATCAGAAGCTTCTTTAAGTGAATTCCTTGATTTATACTTAAATGACCCCGGTAAAAAGATGTTTTCTTCGCAAGTTAGACCTGGAATTAAGTTGTAATCTTGAAAGATTATCCCAACTGTAAATCTTCGATGATAGAGTAATTCATTTATTGATGCATTAGACAAAAGGAAATTTTCTATAGAAATCTTTCCAGACGTAGGTCGTAATAAACCCCCAATACAGTTTAATAAAGTTGTTTTTCCCGAACCACTCGGTCCTACGACAATATTCAATATACCTTTTAAAAAAGTTGCACTTACACCTTCTAAAGCAGCTTCTGTTTTTCCTTGACCATAAACTTTAACGAGATTTGTAATTTCGACAAGAAAATTCAATAATAATCACTATTTTACCTTAAAAGACACTGAACTATTTTTACAAAAATAATTCTTAACAGTTTCTAGCTTTTTAATAGCACAAATTAACAGATTTAGTGAAATTCCATTTTTCTTTTTTTAACTTTTTTTCTACAACAGCAAAATAATAAAGAAAATTATTTAACTTTCTTCTTCTAAAAATCTATCTTTATTACATTTAATCATTCATGTACTTGATCACAAATGATATAAAATGCGTTAAAAAGTTTTTCTTGTGTTTTAATGCAAATTCTTCTATTTATTCTTTAAATTCATCTATATAGTAAGATTATTCAATTTTTTTTAATATTTTGGATTTTTGTATTAAATACATCAATGATTCTTTTAACTGATTTCTTCAAAACCTCCTTTTAACTTTTTTAGCTATAATTGTTTGAAGACTATGAGGACGACCATAATTACCGAATTGAAGATTTAAACATACTTGCAAGAGATCACACAAAACTGCCATTTGAAGATGAAATTGAGCAAAAGTTGCTCCTAAGTGTGTTGGGCGTTTCGAGATGCCAATTATTTACGAGGTGTGCAATGACACGTTCTAGAGAAAAAAGGTCTAGGAAATAATAATTTTCAAATAAACAGAAATTATTCCGGTGAACATTCTGGACAGGACGTACCAATCTGATAAAGTTTGAAAAATATATAGTTTGGATTTCCACCACTATCAGTAAGACGACTTATAATATTAAAATAGGCGTATGTATTTCCACCAATCTGAATAGGATAATTTTGACCCGTATTTTTATTATTATCCATATTGAAGGTTAAGAGGCCTGTATAACCAACATTTAGAAGTTTTATCTTAAATTTAAATACACTTTGCCAGCCCCAAATTCCATCGTCATCTTTTAGGTCATAGGTATACCATACATTATAAGTATGATAAACATCGCTTGTTCGCAATCCATTACCCCCATCACCATAACCCCATGTCTTTGTGTCTGGTGAAGCTAGATCTGTTACATCGTAACTTGACCCACTAGGATGAAAAATCTTAAATTCACCCTTTCCGCATGTTTCCCATGGAATTGTACAACTTGAAGAATCATCTCCACTATCTCCGTCATTTTCAACTCCGAAAATTGATAAATACGTGTAATCAACTATAATGTCACTTACTGCACTTCCTGGAGAACTAGCCATTAACAAAATTGTGAAGATTCCAAAAAGAAATAAAATTTTTAATCGTATCGATTTTTTAGAAATATGTGTTTTCATCTTAAAAACCATTTTTTTATATTTTTTTGTCTTTTTTAAATAGAACAATAGATTTGTTAAATTTGCTTAAAAAATTAGACAGGTAGTGATTTGAATAAGTATTTATAAAATTTTCCAATGTTTAAAATTTTTCTTACATTATTTAGAATGTCGACCCAAAATTAATTATTGAATTTTAAATAAAAACTAGGCTGCTAAAAAAACTTTGTTCAATAGAAAAATCATAATTTGACAATAAAAAAATAACTTTTGTATAATGCGCTTGATTGACTCTTCAACTAATAATTTTTCTATATTTACTAATTCGCTAATTCTTAACAAATGTGTTTGTACCCCTGGGTTAAACATACTTAACTGTGTTAGTGTTATTTTGTCGTGTTCATCTTGATCTTTTTGTAATTCTTCCAAACGTAATCATCATTTTTTTCATTATTTCTATGTTTTTTTATTTTAAAAATGTTGAAATAGCAATAAATTTGGTTGCAAACTGTAGAATTTTCAATTATATTTTTCGTATTTGCTCTGGTAATGATGACAAAGAGAAAAGAAATAATAAATAACAAGGAGATAATAACTGCAAAGTAGATAGGAGACAATCTGGATAATTTAGTATAGAAGAACAATTGTCTAAATACGTCGAATTTTGTCTAATAGTCATTTCTTGTTAATACAATAGAGAATTAGAGTTTAAATAAGAAAAAAAAATTATATAAAGTTAATTTTTGAGACTTGTTTTAGATTCAAGAATATCTAATTACTCGAATTGCACTTTTTAATCTCTTGAATTTTTCGGTTATTTACATCTTTCATTTCTCCTTGATTTCAAAATTCTCTTATCAATGACTTTTTATATATTCTTCATGAAAGTTATTAGCCCATGTTGGACATCCAGGAATGTTTTCACCTTCTTGACTTTCAAAAAAGACTGTAATTTTCCAGACAGAGAACGTAAACCCTAGGAGCATGAGAAAACCATTAACAATCCACATATCACGGCTTTGACACTTACCAATATTAAATTGTTGCTTGATTTCTCTGTGACATACTTCAATAATCCATCTAAAAGTGTAATCACGATAAATGGTTCTTGGATCTCGCATATGTTTACGTTTAGGGTTAACCATGATAAATTTCGGATTTTTATATTTTTTACTCTTGTACCCATAGATTATGCTCTGCCTTCCTGCTTTTAAGGTCACAAATGCTTTTTTATAGAAAATACGTTCACCAGACGTTGGATGAGTAAAAAAAGACCACTTTTCAAAGTCACCCATAAACTTGACTATTTGTTCGTATTTTACAAAAGGCGTACGTTTACGACCTCTTGTCTGTTCATTGGCTTTCTTTTTAGCATCATGATCAACTTTCTGAACAGAATAATGATACATTACAATGTTTACAATTGCATTCATCAGTTTTACAATCATTATATTAATTGTTTATTTAATTATTTCTAAAATTCAAATTTATTTGTCTGTTAGAAATTTAATGATTGAAAAACAAAAATTTTCTCTCTATTCAAGTCATTTAGAGCATGCTGATTTAATAGAGCTAACAATTAACCAGAATAATTTAAAAAGATTGAAAGATATGGATAAATTTCCTAATTCTTCCATGCTGGCCGTAATTCCCATTATTACTTTAATTTCGAGTATTATAACAGCGATTTTTGGATTCATTTTTTAATAGAAAAAAAATACCCGATCCTTTCTTTTAAATGGTATTTGAGGTCGCTATTCTTTTTTCAAAATTAATGCCTTTTAACTATAATAATGAGTATTAAGGTTTATTCCTTGATTTACGTATAAAAATAATGCAAATTACAAAACCTGTTATAATTAATGGATCAAAGATTATTATTGAAGTTGAAGGAATAGCTAGGACCTCTATTGAACAATTAGCTGTTTTTAGAATAAATTGACCCCTGTTTTACTTTTTATAAGTATTTTCTCTATGTTTTTTTTGTTTATTGAATTAATGTAAAAAAAAAAGTTTATTAAAAAATAGATATCAATCTCCATACTCCATCATCAAAATGATCAATAAAAATTGAACAATTATTGAATCAAAAATACTTAAGCAAAAATTAACTGTATTCTAATCTCCAAACACACTCTGAATCATCATAATAAGCTCTTGATTGAGCACCTGAAATTGCATTTACTAATTTTTGAATTAATTTAAGATGATCTAAATCTTTTTGACCCCATATTAGAAAAAGATCCAACTTTTCCCAATCGAAGTTAGCACCAAATAAATTGAGTAAAGTACCAATCAATATCCATTTTTCTTCAGCAGTAAGATATACTGGTGGTCTATTAAGTAATTTTGTTATTCTAACTTTAATTTTTTTAGATGGTGGTAAAGCCTCAAGCGGATTATCGAAATCAGTCAAATAAATCACTTGTTTATTTTTATTCTTTGAATTAAGTCACTTAATCTGGATTATGATACTTTAGAATTTAATAATAGTAGTTTGTTGAGTTAGTCCGGAATAGAACAGCCTACGTCTACTTTACATTCTAATAAATTACCTGGTGGGTCAGAAATAAGTTTTATATCTGAATATAGATCATTATTTACTAAAATTTCTTCTTCAGTAACTGAATATTCAAAACTCATTACTACAACTGTTAAACAAATAGCAGAGAGAAATAGAACTCTAGCTGTTTTTGATAGTGTATTATTTGTGTTCATTTTTGAAAACCAAAAAAAATGAAACACACAAAAACTCAAAAATAGCGTGTCATTAGACCTGTCATAAAGAAAAGAAACAATGTATTTTGAAAAAATAACATTTTGAGAGATGAAAAAATTATGAATTCTGAATATAATCAATCAAAACTTTTAACAATAGAAGAAGAAGTAATTAATGAGATAGCTTCGGGTTATTTTGAATGTAGGGATTTTTTTTCTACTTATACCAATAAAGACTATGAAATCTATACTAAAAAGAAGAAAAATTTTTTATTAAGTTTGTGTATGCGTTTTCATGAGAAATTTGGGGATTTTTCATTTTTATATCCGGTGGATAAAAGTTATATATTAAAAACAATGAAGAAAAGTTATTTTATTCCTTTAATAGTTAAAAATGGAGGTTTTGAATACCCAAAATCTTTTGTGGTCTATTTTGATTTGATAAAAGATATTAATGTAGCTTCAGTAAAATTACCCGATTTCACCTCCATAGATAGTTATTTCAAGAATTTCAAAATAAGTGAGGGATTAAACGAATTTTTTAAGGGATTTTTCAGTCGGTTAAAGAAAATAACAATTCCATTAAGGAAACGAGAAGTAGATGTATTAAAATTAATCTCTGATCCTAATTTTTTGAAAATAAAAAGCGACGGAGGTTTTCATATATCACCAATTAGTGATCGTCATATTCTTGAGGGATTAAGTTTATCTAACAAAAATTTAAAAAAAATTGAAAGAGCAACCACTTTATTGTTAAATTATAAAATATGTTGGTATACTGGAGTTATTGTTAATGCGAGCAAATTTGGTTTTTATTATGTTTTAATTGATTCGTCATTTCCATTTAATGATGAATTAAAACCTTTTTTGTTTTGGGATATTAAATTTTCTCATAATGAGTATAGAATTCTATGTATTCCATTCGATTCAACTGAAGAATTACTACAGGGAATTGATTATATTCCTTTGACAAATTGGTCTTGGAATTCTAACATGAATGCTTTTGATAATAAAAAAATCGACACTTGGGAAAACTTCAAAACTCCTACTTTGCAAACAGCAAGTTTAGAAAGTTCAAATTATGTAAATTGGGATTTAATGAGTCCTTTACAAAGAAAGTATAAACCATGGGAAATACATGTAATAAAGACCTTAAGTAGAACCAGTAATTTATCTCTCTACAGTTTAGAAGAACTGTTCCCGGATATACATGTTAATGCGATTATGAAATTTTTAGAGGAATTTGTAGAAAAGAATGTGTTTCAATATTACAATTCAATTAACTTTATAGGATTGGATTTTAGAATAGGAGTTAGGTTTTCAATTGATAATAAAGATTTATTTTCTAATTTTAAAAACAGCCTTATAATGTATCCGATTGCTCATTTATTTACTAATGAAGAAGAAAAACAAGGATTAGGATTTATTCATATTCCGAGAAATGCTGTTAGCTATTTTCTTGAACAGATTGACGAATTTAAGGAAAAAAATCCAGATGCTGAAATTGAACTAACATTTAATAATTTTAATCTTTTAAATCGCTCTCTAAATCTAACAAATTTTAATTTAGATATAGAAAATGGTATTGCAAGATATATTAAAAATTAAGATTAATAATTGATAAATTTTATTAATTTATTTTCAAAATTACCAGTAACTTCGCTTTAATTTAAGATCTGGTGATATTTTTAAACTTAATTATTATTTAGACCAATTGAAAATCAAATGAAATTTTTAGAAAAACTAAATGAAGATTCGTTATCAATGAAATTAGAAGAATGTCATAAATAAAGCATCTACAATTTTCTTTGTCTTTTTTCCCAATAATTTGAAATATCTAGTAATCCTTGTAGATTCCACTGTGAATAAATAGTTAAACACATTTTCCAATAATCTGGTAAAGTTATATCTTTATAACTCGTATATTTTTTTTCCTCTTTTACATCAAGAATTGTATATTCTCTCTGCGTGTTTATTTTAGCAACGTTTATTCCTAAGTTTTCATTGTTTAGTTCCTGTACCGTATTGGGGATCATAGATAATAACGCATTCAAAATATTCCAATCTTCTTCTTTTTCCTCTTTTACTTCTTTGATATTGATGATTGAAAAAATTGGTCCTGTGATCTTATTTTTCTCAAAAAATAATGTTAATCCTCCAATTAGCTGTTTATTCCGGTGTTCTATAATATCTTTTCCTAATTGAATACAATTATTTGTTATTTTTTCTAAATTAGTCTTAAGAGAGGATTTCAGATCTATTTTTAATTTGTACCTCAATGGATGTTCATTCGATAGATTTTCGTGATAGAACTGCTAGTATAAAAGTTAAAGTTGAAGGTAAATATGGTTTACCTGTTTTTTCGAGTCCAGGGTACACCGTTAAAGGTATGCCATGGAAACCACGAGAATCATTCGATCCTGTACCTCTTTCCATAACTTTGATGTCCTATATGAATCTTGTGGCATATATCTTGAGTTTTCCTACAAAAATACTAACTAGATCACTTAGTCTTGCTAAGATCTTTCTTTTCGGAAGGATAGATAAAACATTAAAAGATTGGGAGGTGGGTGATATAGGTGAAATCAATTCTCTTCTGTATTTAACTCAAGCAGCTGGTTTTAATTTTACTGACATAGCTTTGTATGATATTTATTTATTTAGTAAAAAGTTCGGGAATAAAACACTTTATACGACTCCTGATTTTTTAATTAAAGGTTTAACGTTTTACGAAAGCAAAGCTACAGGAACGGGTGAATCTACTAATACGATGTTAAAACTCGCTTATACAGACCTTCAATATGCCCGAAACATGAAATTTCAAGAAGGCATGTCAAATAAATTTAACGAGATTATTACATTTGTTGCCGGTCTTAATGATTGGGGTGGTATTTCTGCTTTTGATACAAAAACAAAATTATTAGTAGTCCAATGGCTAAAAATTATTGGATAGTAACAATGATCACATGATTTGATTGTGTATAATATGCTTTTATGTAAAAATGGCGTTATATTTAAAATAAATAATTATATGAAAGAATAGAAATTTGAATGAATAGATAATTTCAAAGTGGTAAAAAATGTCTGAAAAGTCTAATACTGAAAATTACTTCTATGAAATAGCTTCTTGTTGCAGTGTTTTGAGCACTAATTGGTCGTATTCTAGTTCAGACATGTTTCCCCGTAACCTATCAAGTGTGATATCGAATACCCAAAAAAGAATCAAAGAATGGCCCTCAACTTATGAACAGCCATTTGTTCTTCCGTCATTTTTGAATGATTTGAATTACTTAGTTTATGAATGTGATTTTCATAATGCTCTTAATCCTTTCATTATTCAAAAATTGTGTTTAATTATGGATTTCAATATATCTCCCTTTGATATTTTTCCTTTGGAGTTTTATATTGAATTTTTGAACATTCACATACGAAGTCACACTAGATTTGGAGGTGTTTTCACTGAATTGAGTAATAATTTGCAAAAATTCATATCTAACTCCTCAATAAACTCAACTAAAGAAACTATTATCCCAGATATTATTGAGGAAGAAATAGAAAGACTCTTATGCTTTGATGATGGAATTTTCAATGATACCGTAAAGTTTAGTCCTAATTTTCCAATGGTTTTTTTAGATGAACTTGATCTAACCCCATATTTAAAATTAAATAATAAACAATCAATTCTTAAAAATCGTATTCATCTAATTGGTACTGGATCTGATTCTTACGCGGTTATGATTACTGCTCAACCAATTCCCCACGATTTGGCTCAATTAATGTATGATTATTATAGTAGAGTTTATTCCATCATCCATGAAGAAATCTATGACATTGATTACGTACCTTACAATGGTATCTATACTCTTATTAGAGATTCCACTCTCATGAACTTTTATCGTTCAACAGGAAAATTCTTAGATGATTCTTTTATTGAAGAACAAAAAATATTACGAAAAAATATGTTTAGGTAAATTTTATGATTTTCTCTAATAAACCTTCACTCCAGCAATTTCCTAGATTCTCACGAATTTACAAACCATTTATAGTCATGTTTGTGATTTTTTCTATTGTTTCTTTTTTTATTTACCTAAACTATTACATTGAGAGTCCTTTTCAATGGAATAATGTCACTACCAGATTTTTAGATATAGTTATTATCGCTCCTTTCCTTGAAGAATTCTTTTTTCGATCTCTCTTCGTTTTAGTAATTTTTTCTGTTATTTTTCCATTAATTTATTATTTCAATCAAAAAAACGATGATACATTCAAGACTTTAAAACTCGAATTTCAAAGGATGTTTCATGGTGTGGAAACTGAACCTTCTAAGATGTTCATTATTGTTGGCCTTATTTTTTTGTTTGTAAATTTTTTTTGGGCCAATAGTCACAGATCATATGGGGAAACATATCCCATTATAGTATTTCTTCATGGAATACTTTTGATAATGGCAGTTTTCAAATTTGGATTGCTTGCTTCGATTCTGTTGCATGCTGAGTGGAATCTATTTACCTTTCTTCTACGTGGAATTGATATTTTGGATTTTTATATTTACGTTATTGCATTTTTTTTGTTTCAAATTCTCATCCTAATTTGTTATTTAGGAACTTTTTTATTCTTGGAATTACTGATGAATAAAAATTTATATCCAAAAATCGTTAATGTTATGATAACATCAGTGTATTTACTTTCTATTCTTTTTATAGTCTTTAGCAATCAGTTACGTAACTTTTTTGATAATATAGGATCAATTCAAACATCAAGTGCTATCCTTTCGTCATATATTTTTCTAATCATCTTTATAGTTCATTTAATAGCATTATTTCTTAAAAGATCGAATGATCGATCACCAAAACAAGATACAAATCAGCCTATATCACTATTTTGTGGTAATTGTGGTTGTCCAGGCCAAAATTTGAATTATTGTGACAAATGTGGCTATAAATTGGTAAATTAAATAAAATTGTGATTGAATGAATCCTTTAGATTTATATAAAATTGAACAGGAATTTATCCATTCTGGAGGAAATTTAAGATTAAGCTTACAAGAATTTAATAAATACTACAATGTATCAGAAAAAGGAGGAAAGACATTATTCAATAAATTAGAGAAATTATCTTATTTTAATCTAAAAGGGGAATATGAAAGGGATCAGGAAGAACCATTCTTTCGATTATCTATTGATCCCTTTTATGCATGGATAAAAAATACTCTCAATGAGGAAGAACAAGAAATTATTACTACTATAGCAGAAAAAACAAAGATAATACTTAGTTCAAGATATATAGAGGTTCAAAATAATAAAATTATTGGAATTGATTTATCAGCTCTAGGAATAAACACAATAGGCTTACCAGAGGAATTATTGCAATTAAAATACTTGAGATATCTCAACTTACAGGCAAATGGTTTGAAAAAAATTCCTGAGTTGGTAACAAAACTACAAAATCTAACACATTTGAACATTTCAAACAATGGTTTGGAGAAATTATCAGATTCGATCAAAGACCTACGAACATTACAACAATTGAACATTACTCAAAACAAAATTTACGACGTTTCTAATATTTCTGAACATTTTTCTGGTATTGAAATTATCCAGCTAGGAGATCGTGATTATCTCAAAGAATTACTAGATAAAATGTTTATTAATCAAGAATTCAAAACTAGAAATGATGATTATTTCAATAATAAATCAGAAAAGATCCAAGAATATATTAATTACTTAAAAAATTATGTTAGAGGACATTTAATAGAGACTCTGTTGAAATTTGATCGAAATTATTTATCTATGGCAACCGAAAAAAATGAACAGATAATTGTTATTGGTATCCTGTTAGAAGCAGATAAATTGATTTCAAAAAAATGGGAGCGGGAAGGAGGATTCCTAACTCTACAAATAATGGCAATGTTCACAAACATTCCTATAGGAAGATTGCAATATCGATATAAAAGACATTTTATAGAGAAAAAGCTTGATTTTAAACAAGATGCTCCTGGATATGGTTGTTGCAACGAATTAAAATTTAAAAAGCATTTCGAAATTGATTCAAACGCTATTGGGCAATTACAAGAAAATTTAGAGAATTGGATAAAAAACTATTATCTACCAGAAGAAGAACAAAAAAAAATATACAATTTCGACTTCAAAATCTGGGAAAAAGAGTATATTAGGGACAATCCCTTTGATCTTCCTCAATCTTTAGAAAAATTAAATATAGTATTCAATTCTGTTGATTGGAAAACTGCACTTAATCCATTCATAATTCAAAGATTATGTTTGATAATGGATTTTAAAATCTCAGCATTTGACGTATTTGGTGAACAATATATTAAAGAAATGATCTTTGACTATATCGATCATCCAATGTATGAATACAGATCTCTTATCAATGAGGAAATAATAAACTGTTTAATAAGCGATTTGAAAGGAAATTATACCAATAACAAACAAACAGAAACAACAGAAGAAATTATGAAAGAAATTATAAAAGATGTGCGGGAATCAGTTATTGAAAATTCAACCAACGGAATTGGATACACTGATACATTTACCTGGGAACTATATAATCTGAAGAAAAATCAGGAAAAAGTGAAGAATCGCATACATTTAATTGAAACAGGTAGTGATAGTTATGCAGTAGCTATTACAACCAGATCAATACCCCATAACGTAGCACAATTCATGTATGAATATTATTCAGATATTTATGAAATTATTACACAGGACTTTTATAGATTTATGGAAAAAGAGCCCCTCAATGGTATTTATCTTCAATATCGTGAACATGATTTTATTAAACAATATCTAGAAAATGGATCAATTATGAGTGATTCGTTCATAGAAAAACAAAAAAGACTCAGAAAGCAATTTTATAACTGAAAATTATTCTTCTAAATATTTAAATATTCACCAAAACTTCAGTCATGACATAACAAAAATGTTCCCTGAAGTATTGGATGAACCATACATGGAGCATTGATTAGATTAAGTTATATTTTTTTTGGCAGTGAGTAAAACTATGCAAATTATTCAAATTCTCGAAATAGTTGGATTACTAATATTTATCGGAATATTAGTTAGTATTGCTATTGTGGTAACAACACTCAATCAGATACAGAAAGAAGTAGTAGAAATTAAGCAATTATTGCTGTTGACTACTGCTAAATCGCAAGGATTAAATAGAGCTGAAGAAAAATTAGAGGAATTTATTGCAAAAAAATGGGGGGAAGAACTTGATGATTCTGAATGGAATAAATTAGTAAAGAAGGAAGAATAATAACAGAACATTGTCATTATTTGATTGCTTTTGGTAGTAATAAACTCTCCAATGCCTCAGTAGGTTCAGAGAAAAGTCAAGTATTCGAGACCAAAATCAATGTTTTGTGAATTCAAAAATGAATTTATATTTTCTATTTCCTTAGACAAAAGGCTTATTAAATTCAAAAATGAAATAATTGTCGAAAATGATAAATTTAAGATTCAAATATTTGATTTTTTTATTTATTATGTTATTTACTCTGAAATTTTTTACTCTATCATCTGGTGTTTTTCAATATGCTGATAATGAGATTGAATCCAATTTAAATGAGAAAGAAATAAAGTCAATTTACTATAAATATCATTGGTCTTCTCATTGGGTGGGTTATTCGATTTTTCAGGGATGGTTATTCGAAAATAGTTCTGTGAGAGTTAAATATGAAATATTTGTAAACGAGGGTTGGTTAGAATCAGTAAGACCTTATCAAAGGGAATTTGATTCAACTCTTATTAATGTAATAGAAGATTGGGATGCGTTACTTGTTCCAATTATGGAAATAAATTCTTGGGACTATAATATCACCAACCTACCTTGGACTGTCACTGATGCGCCAGAAACATATGAAAACCTATTTATCACACTTGTTAATGGATCAGTATATAATTCTTCCTCGAACGAATTATTTCGGTATGGAGGAGCAAACGATAGGTCTGTACCTCAGGATACGAAAGTAATAGAAGCTATGTTATTCTATAAAACATACCTATTTAATATTGTTAAAGAATTTTCCCTTACAAAAACATCTACCATTAGTTTTAGTCAAAGTTTTACAATTTTTCTTTTATTTCCAGTTATAGTAATTATAATTAGAAGAAAATTCAAAAAAGTTTAGAAAAAGCTAGAAGAATTACTTGATAGCAAAAAAAGGTATAATTTTCAACTTCCTTTTTGTATTGTTAAAAAACAACTATGAATAAAATCACAAGGTAATTTATTTGAAGTGTCATTTTTGTAGAAAGGTAAGTAGTGGAATTTGTAAATACTGTGGGAGAGGAATTTGTGACGATCACAGAATAACTGGGCCAGTTTCATTAATAAATTCATTAGATTTGAAGGATGAACTTATTGAAAGGAATTTTGATCCATATTTACTATGGTGTGGAAAATGCGTATCTGATCAATTATTAGAAGAATTACAAATTGGAAATTTGGAAGCACTAACTGAACCGGATTCAACAAAAGAATCGTGTGCTCAATGTAATTCAGTAATTGAGGTAACAGATGTGTTCTGTAGTCAATGTGGAGAAAGAACAGAACTTTGAAATTTACTCAAAATAAAAGTAGAATCATATCCTGATATAAGAGGTAAGTCTTTTTCGGGTGTAACTAATCTTGAAGTAAATGGTTATAGGAGTACTTATCCCAGAGAATCTATTGAAGATGCTTTTTTGGAAGCTCTCTCTGGTTTTTTTAAAGACTTTTAAGAAAACGAGATAGAAAATTTAGTAATTACTGAATCAAGAGATTGGTAAATAATAAAAGTTAAAGACTTAGTGCTAATGACTTAATCACTAGGACTTCTTGAATCAGGTGAGTCTTTTTATTGAATCTTCAAATAAATGTAATATTATTCCTATAAATAACCCTAATCCTACAATGAATAATGCTGCTAAAATATAGTAAATATCTATTATCATACCCTCAACATTTCCAAAACTGGTAACCAAACTTTCAATTATTGGAGGATAAATGATTAAGACCACGCCTACACCTGTTAATCCTAATAAAATATATCCTAAGAATAACCCAACAGTTAAAATTGCTCCTTCTAAAGAGTGCATGAATCCTCTATGCTTTTCTTCTTTCAATATTGTTGCTAGTGGTTTATAAATTCCAAATTTGAAAAAATTCGCTACTGTTGGGTAATTATAAAATATTTTGCTGTGTCCTGAAGTATCCACATCCGGAACTAAACTTCCCCATAGAATGGTTAGTATAAATAGTAATGATAAAAATGTAGGAAGTAAACCTTCTGTACCAAGAGATATCAAAGGAAAAAAAATAGCTAAACCTATAACTAATGATAGTGATAAATGATAAGTTCCCCTCATGGTAAATCACTAAGAGGAACGGACATTACTAGTTTAAAAATTGTTTTACTGAGGAGAAAGTGTTGCTATCACTACAAGTATCAAAATTGACTTTTATCTAATTATTTTATTTTAGAGTTAAGTTTAATTCCCAAAGAAATATTTTGTCACAATCTTTGCAAAAATTCACTTTCAAGAAATGAATATGAAGGAATTCAACTATTCTGTTTAAGGATGAATAATATTTTCTCTGTTTTTCTCCCAAACCGATTTTTCCTCTAATATCATGCTTTTCACAATTGATATCTGACGATTTCACTTCAATTATATAAAATGAAATTGGGATGTCTTTGGATTTGCAAAAAAAATCGATTTGACCTTTAGTTATTAATTTATCTTTAATTGTAAAGAATTCTTTCTTAAAAGGATTGAAAAAACTATTTAATTGATTCTCCATTTTATTAAAAATTAAAGTATTAAAAGGATTAAAATATTCAGTCATTAGAAATTTATTTTTCCATTCTGAATCTTTTTTAATATCAAATTTCAATTTATTGTTAGTAAAGACATTATATTTTTTCTTCAAATAATAAAATGCTAACTTTTCACCCCATATTCCAAGAGTCTGAATTCTATTTGGCGTAGGTGGAATTTCCGTACCATTAGGTAACACCCTACTAGAATATAAAGGTAATACAGGTTTGAATTCTATTTCTCTTAGATTGATTTCTCATATTTTATTTTTTCAATTAATTCCCACTTTATCAAGAATGATCAACACCTTTTTTATAACTCTTGAATCATCATAAACAATTACATCGTCTAGTTAAATCGTCAAGACTCCATCACTTCAGAAGAAGAACTAATCAACTTTGTACTTCTCATGAAAATAATGGTCATGACTTTTAAAGAAATTATTATTCTATATAATTAGGGGATGTAATGAACAATAACGCAATAATATATGATGATGAGTACGATCTTCAAAGAAAAATAGCCGGAAAATTAAATAAATTTGGATTTAATTTCGAGCAGACAAAAGGAGGGGAATTTTGTGATTTGATAGATAAGGTCAAAAACATATATGTAGAGGTCAAACTAGATGAATTTGCTCCTTCTCAATTATTATATGGAATCGCAAAAGAAAAAATCAGTGATGTCAGTTATATAGGTCTAGCAAACTCATATGAAATAAGATTTTATAAACCCCCAAATATTCAATCTATAGACAAATTCGCTAGAAAAATCGATCCAACCTTAGAAATTCCCCCATCAAAAGCGCGAAAGAAATTATTCGACGATGAAGGATTCAAATTATTAGGAAATCATTATTCAATTTATACATATAACGGAGAATTGGATCTAGAAAATCCAAAAAAGCATTTATTTATTACTCCAAATAATTATTATTATTTTAAAATAATCTTTGATAAATATTTAATAAATCCAGCTCGATTTCTTCCTTATATAGCTAACTTGTACGCAAATAACAGTGAGATAAAAGTAAATAATCAGGGATACCTAATCGATATTAATAATGGTAAATTTTATATTAATGATGATGAAAGGAAAGTTAGAAGAAAGGGAAAAATATTACCATCATTTAGTCCTGATTATAGACCTATTAGGAATATACATGATAAGCAATTGATTGAATCCTCAAGAATTAAACGGGATGATGTAACAGGAGTCTTGCATGAGATTGATAAACTAACACCAACAAAAATTCGTCGCCAGAAGGGAAAATATTTCACTCAAGAAGATGTTGGAATCATTACATCAAGATACATCATGGAATATGTCGATCCTGATTTTATTTTAGAACCGTATGTTGGAGGAGGATCACTCATTGAGCCTTTTCTTCTTTATAACATAGAAATGACAGTCAATGATATCAGTAAAGGTCATATTGATTTATTGCATAAGAAGCTCGCGGGAAACAAAATAACCTTTTTTGCTAGAGATTTCATTCTCACACCAATAAATGAAATTATTGATGAATGGTCTATCCCCAAAAGCGCGAAAAAACCGATTCTTGTATATTCTAATCCTCCATTTGGCACATCGGCAACGAATTGGTTAGCAATGAAAAAAAATGAAAAGCAAAGTATAAGTAGAAAAATAAAGATTGACTATGGAGGTTTAGATGAACTATATGGTAAAGGAGATTTGGTGATACCTGCAATCGCAAAAATGATTGAAACTATAAAGACTCTAGGAAAAGGATATTTGGCTTTTTTCTCTCCATTTGGTATTTTTTGTGGTAGATTACGATATAATAAACTTTTGACTCAAATATTGAAGAACTTTGAATTTTTATATGGAGAAGTCTTCTCTGGTGATAAGTTTCACGATGTTAGTAAAAAGAAACCCATTTCGTTTACGATCTGGAAATATACCCCAAATATTAATACTGATCACGAATCATTGAATTTTATTTTCGAGGGAGAATCAGTAAATTTCAAACGAATGGTATTATTAAATGAAGGTTGGAGATATGATACTAGAAAATACGTACATGGAGAAATAACAGTACAAGGAAATGATCGTTTTAATGTTGCAGCCCCAAAAATGATCCATCTTAAAATAGATAAGGGTGGGTCTGAATTAATACCAGAAAATATCAAAATAGAATTGAAAATTCCTAATTTACCATCAGAATTACTTTACGGGTTATGGTCATGTGCTATTGGACACAGATCATTGACCGATCATCCTGTTATCATAGACAATGCGTATGTTCATCTACCAGAGTTTGCTGAAATAAAAGTTCAAGAAATATTAACGTATACGGCCATATCCATGTTAATAGCCGAATTATTGAATAACTATACGGGAGATAAAATGGGATTTATTGGGATGGGAAGAAAATTCACATTTGGAAACGAAAAATTAACTCAAGGAGTTGAATATTTAATCAATACATATAAAGATTCATCATTAGGTAATTCAACGATCGAAACAATCTTTGAATTACTGAAGAGCACTCCTAATCCAGAAGATATAGATAAAACTATAAGACAAGATATTAGGGACGAAATAGAAAAGAGATTAGAAGAAATAGGTTATTATGATTTCATTCCCATTCCTAGACAATTAAAAACTAGTAAAAAGAAAAAACCACTTACAGAATTTTAGAAAAATTTTTGATTTAGAAAAATGATTTTCGCTTATTATTGAGGAATTGGAAGATAGACTCCATTATTTGGTTCAAAACAAGCACCATTTTGTTTTAAGTTTGTAAGAATATCTTTGAGAGTCGACAAATCATATTTAACATCAGCCTCAATTGTGGAAAATGGAATTCCTTCAGGGTAGGATTCTTGAAGTTCTAACATGGTACCATAAAGGTCTTTCTCCAGACCGTAGATCGATGAATAATATTTGGGGTTATCCTGGAATCCTGAGATAACATCGTCTAATGCATAAGTAAGAAAATCATTGGCTACAGAAAGATGACGATCGCTTACATCAGAATTATTAATTCTCCCCATGCTAATGGCCATACGTATCAGAGTCTCAGGTTTACCATAATAGTTTGGATCAAAGAATTTTCCCTCACCCATAAGCATTGGAGGGATCTTTTCTTTTTCGATATATTTAATGATCTTATGTGATGTCTCAGTGAGTACTTGATCAGTATTTCCAGGTAGTTCAGGGTCAAGAAAATGGACATAAGTTAAATAATTTTGAATATCAGCTTCGTATTGTAAATTAAAGGTAATTTTATCATCTTTTGCTTTGGGAGCATTAGAAATATTTATTGGGTAATCAATTGGGTAAAATAACGTATTCTTTTTGGTTATACGGTGTTTTAATAATACGTCGTACTCCTGGAATATATCAGTAGATCGTGACATATACCATTTACGATAATGACGCACTTTTGGGGAATATATATTCCATTTTTTCAATTGCACTAGAAGTCTATTAAGTGAAAGACGTCGAATTCTATTCTCTAGCGTCGAAGTGTTCTTCCCCAATAGACCTATATGGTATCCACCTGCATGAGTCATATTGGCAAATGATAAGGGACTTGAAGAAATAACTGATAAAGGAATCAGATCTTGAATTCCCTCAATTTCTAATCCATCAAGTAATTCTGGTTCAACATGATAATCATAGATTTTATTATAACCCTCTAATTCATTCAAAATAAGAGACTTGAGAATTTGGTAATTGGCTCCAACAAATGGAGTTTTCTCTTTGTAAATACCATTATTGAATCTGATATGAAAGATTTTATTTAATTCATCTTCCAATGGCAATTTCTCATATGATTTTATCTCAATTAAATAAATAAAATTCCGAACATCATTCTCGACAAAATCATAGTACAATTTCGGATAATCTTTCTTTTGATATTTCTTTTTCATACCAGTTATTTTATAATATACTGGGATATTTGATGATGGGACATCTTTGGAGAAGGCAAAGAGCGGATAATCTGTTAGATTATAACTTGGATATGGCATAATCTTGAAGTAATTGGCTGTAATTTGTTTTAAAAAGCCTTGTCCAGATGTAGGCGTATCTACAGGTGCTTGTTTTAACGAAGAGAATTGCTTAATCAAATACCTGTCCAGATCTGTATTCAAAATTATTGCACTTCTCCAAACTAACTAATAAAAATTGTCTATTTAAAATATCAAGGGACTATATTATAATTTTAGAAATGTCATTTTTCAAATTTTCTTCCAGTTCTTTAGTAAAATCGACCAAATGATCTTCATTAGCATAAATTAACTCCAATAAGTCTATAGGAATTGCATTCTGTAATAAGTCAGTAATCTCTTGATCAGTAAGATGTTCATAAATAGTAGACCCATTAATATCAGTGAACTGGACTGTAATCTCAATAAAATAATTGAAACTTAAATTGATTATAATTATTGTAGCATCATATTCAGAAAATAACGTTTCAGTGAATCCAAATCTCATATCAGATTTTTCAATAATATTCACATTATCTAAATTTATTTCATGATGTAGTGAATCAATTACCCGAATATCAGAATTGTAAATAGTACTAACATTAGTTATGAAGCCCAAATTGCTCATACTCCTTATAATAAATATGATATTAATAAAAAATTAATTTTTTCTGTTCTTTTTTAATTAAGATATGACTAATGTGATTTAATATTAAAATCTAAAAAATGGTTGAATTTCCTAATTTGGTTAATAATTGAATAAAATATTCTTTTAATGTTTGATTGCCATATACTCCAGATTTGTTTATATTCACATTATGAAGAAGATCAGGAACAACTTGGTTCAGCCAGTAAGATTCTCTAAGAAGTAAAAAAAAACTTATGAAAGCTTTAAAATAATCTTTCTTCTCATCACTCCAATTCTCCGTGTTGGGTAATAAATCATCCTTTATTCCTTCAATTATCCAAAATTCATAATCTCTCGGGTGGTTCATTAAAAATTCTTCCTTTAAATTATTTGCAGACCCATTTTCTTTATTTAATTCTTGGACATGATTACCCCATCTTGATTTAATATCTGAGCTTTGTCCAATGTATAAAGTTCCTAATTTAATATTAGTAATTGCATAAATACCTATGTTTCTGTTCAGAACAATTTCGTTATGATACCCGAATAAAGGAAAACGTTCTAAAGGAATTATTTTGCTATTCTCAATAAAAGAAGTATCCTTGTCTTCTAATCCAATGATTTTGAAATGAATGATCTCTAAGAACCTATCAAAAGTCGCTAATTGACCACGTTGCATTTTTCTGTTAGGCCTTGTATCTACCATACATGTGAATATAATTCTATCGCGAATTTGAATGTCTTCTGATTTTCTTACTAAATCATCTCGTAAATATGCAGAGATACTTTTAACTGATCTTCCAACTTCTATATTTTCTGGAACATCTTGAATTTCAAATCTTCTTATATCCACAAAATCAGAATCATCTTTCAATAAATTAAATGATCTTCCAGAACAATTATTTCCATCTGGTTGTTGTATTTCACAAAAAACAGGAGGTTGGTATTCTCCATCAGAGAAATAGCGATCAATGAGACTTCTACATGTTAGACATTCAAAACGGCCCGTTTCCAAAATGGTATTTTCTGGATCAGATCTAATAACTATTGCCTCAAGTTCAATTAGTTTTCCAATATATGATCCATCAATATCTTTGAGAGCCACCTGAATTGTACCTTTAGGAGGAGAATAAAACCTAAGATTGATTCGATGTTTTATCAATCGTAAGTATTCTTCATCTTTTTCACGAATTATCGATTTTAATGCTTTTACAGCTTCTTTAATGGCTTCTTTTGGTCCATTTATTGCATCGGGGAACAATAAAGGGTTTGTTAACTCGACTTCAGGATTCAATATTTCGAAATTCTGCAAATCTGTGATACTTACTTCCAAGCTGCGTTTCTTATTTTGAATAAGTTTATCGATTTTCATGTCATAGGTTGGTTGACCGGAGTTGTCTCGAAATTCATAAAAAAAAGACTTATATTGTTCTTCGTTCAAAATAGAACCCCTTGAATTATTCTATATTCTCTCATTTAATTTTGTTGTATGACTAATGTGATAGGTATTCTGGTGTTTTAAAAACAGTTTAAAGGAATTATTAATTAAATTTGATTGATAAACAAAATTGATTAAAAAATTCTTTTCTAAATGATGACGACCAGTATATTAATGAAATGATGTCTCTTTATAATAATGTCCACCATAGGACATGAAAGAATTACTTTGTTATCGTGCTCCACATTATTCTTGGTATCCCATAACTTCATTTCAGAAACATGAACCAAATATTATTTAATATTTTTTTAACATCCATTTTTCTTTTACTGGATAAATTTCAGGAAACAACTATCAAATTGATTTGTTATAACTTTTTTTATCATTCACATTAATCAAACATTTATTTTAAAAGTAAGAACAATTGAGTGCATGTAATGAAAAAGTATTGCAAGATCTTTTTCCACATCTTCTATTTTTATTACAATTCTTGGGGAGTGGATTATTGTATGTCGTTTATTCAATGAAAATTTTTTTCTTTAGAGTTATATTCTTCAATTCTTCTTTTAAAATCATTATAATAATGGTCACTCACTAAAGTTATTTTTTCATTTTCGGGTAATTTTTGGGCATTAACTCTCTCTTTAGTCTCAATATTTACTAAATTCGTTAATACATCAAAAAAATAATCTTGAATTGATTTAAAGGCAAAAAATAGCTCACTTTCGGAATTATTGAATATTTCTTTTTTAATATAAGTTCCAACGGAGTTTTGATTGGTTCCTGAACCCATTTGATCTGGAGAATATCCCAACATTTTCATTGTTTCATTTATAATTCTTGAACGTAGGTTAGTGAATTCTTGTCTTTTTATCAATAAGTTATCTATCAAATTCAGAATGCTTGGATTACTATTATTTATAATTATTAGACCAGTGCTTTTTATTTCTCGATTAATATCTTTTAAGAATTGAATGTTAATATTTACATCGTAAAATTTTTCTGTTTCTTGAACGCTGTTAATGCTATTTTCAAATTGATTAAATTTTGTTAAATTACCAGAAAAAATTTGGTAAGCAAAGCGTTTTAATGCTAAAAAACTATTATATTCATTTACCCAATCATTTTGGGCAAGATATCCACCATATTCTTTTAATTTGTCAAATTGATAATTTCCTTGAGCGTTAATCGCAGGATCATTATACATTTCATAATAAATCTTTGCTCTTCCCACTCTTGGAATAAAATTATTTATCTCAACTTTGAGCTTAGCAAGCAACAATAAAGCCATAAAAAGGAAAAATAAGGTAATTAGAAAATTAGGTTGAAAGTAATTAGTAAATAACGGAACAAATATTCCTTCTGGTATCGAAATAGGAGGAATGGAAAAGGGAATAATGAAATAAATAATAAATGTAAAAACTAAAATTAATTGACTTATAATACTATTATATTTCTTTAATAACGGGGCTGATTGATTAATATCTCTTTTATTCTAATGTACGAATACATTTGCTCAATGTTCATCGTGTTCAGACAGAAAGTTATAAGAAAAAAAGAAAAAAACTAAAATTGAATTATTGTTTTTCTAAGAGTCCAATTTCTACGAATTTTTTCCTATATCATAAGTTTTTTATGTCATGTTAACTCGGATACTTGATACATCTTATTTATTGGGGAATCGTTAATTGTCATTCAACTTTTTTCAAATTAATCAAAAAGATTCATTTGGTACAATTATAATCAGCATCAGTATAGTTTCTCGAATAATAGAGGTTGGAAATTCTGAAGATTTAATTAGGTTCACACTTTTAAGTAGTATATTTGCGTTATTTTTGCAATTTATGTTTAACTTAATCAAAATTGTTTTTTTTAGATATTGGGATATAACTGGTGGTTATGAGGGAAGAGGAAGGTATGAATTTGCTTGGGATCATATTGATTATAGATCATATAAACTTTCATTGCTTTTTAATTTCCGCGTTTTAACAGCTGTATTCATATTTTTATTACCTAATAATTTGTTTTTTTTCTCATTGGATATATTAAACTCACCTTTTATTTTTGAAAATTTATATTCATCTTTAGTAATGAGAGATTTCTTTTTCTTATCTTTTTTTATTATTCTCCTAGTAGCTTTATATCATGGTAGTTCTTCGTTTGAAAAATTAAGGACAGTACGAATATTTAATGCATTAAATAACTGGAATGAAGAAATGCGTATGCTAATTAGAGAAGAAAGTTGGGATGAACTTTTTTACAAATTAGATAAAATAGATAAGAAAACTGTTTCTGAAATAAATAAAATACAAGAATGGGTTGATAAATTTAAACTTATTAATGATCCACCATTTAACGAATTTCTTTTATTTGTTTTGTTCAATAATTCTGAATTTGATTGGAGAACAAAATTTAATGTTGATTTGAAGGAGTCACCTCTTTTCTCTTCTTCAAATAATGATATCTTCCCATTTTATCAAAGGTCTTTATCTAATCGATATTATCATCTAAACAATGGGCTAATAAAGACAATATATGCATTCAAATACTTACTCAATCAACCTATTATAGATTTTTTTAAAGATTCATATGAAAGAATTGAAGATGATGTTATCCTATTGGATTTAGTCATAGTTTTATGTAATATACCAAAAAATGTTTTTTATGCCTATTTACCAAATGAAGACATAGTTTATTCCCCGGAGAATCTTGAACCTATCAAAAATGTCGTTATTGACAACTTAAAAATTGAATATAGGAAATCTAACTTATTTAAGAAATATCCTAATAAATTTATTTCTCATATTATTCACCACAAGGTAAATCTTGGGAAACTGTTTTTATTAACAATAAATAATGATTCACATAAATTTTTTCCTAAGAATGAGAAAGAAATTAAAATTAAATTAGATAAATTATTTCCTGATGTAACTAATAATAAAATATTAAAATATTCTTTATCCGATGGAGAAAAGGAGGTTAAAATAGATGTTTTGAAAAATGAGAATTATCTCAAGATGATCCTTGATAGTATTCTTAGAGAATATATTCATCTGAACTTACAACATAATTTGATTATCGAATTGTACAAAAATTATCATTCAGAATTTGAAAAATTTATGAATTTAACCTTGAACGAATATGATCGCTTATTAAAAGATTCTTTTACTAAACTATTGATTACTTCACCTTTTAACAGAAAGAACAGAAAATTTTTTGAACATGATTATCGCATTCCAAATAAATTAAAGAAGAGAATTGACAAAGGATTTAAAAAAACTAAAAAATGAAATAACTCTTTTGAGACGCTTTTAATCAAATCTAATAATTCCCTTTGTTAGAGGTAGGAATACCAATAGAGTTATTCCCAATAATGTTGAGTTTAAATGACACTAATTTAAAATGAAGGTTCATGAGGTTGAAAACCAAACATACTCCCTACGCAAAGATCGGATTGAGATTGAAATGAAAGAAAGCATTCAAGACAAATCCAGTTATGACAGGTCGTGCACATTTTCCATTCTTTATTTTTAGCAATTTCAAGTTTTTCACGCTTCCGGTCAGCGATACACAAAACATACTTGAGCTCTAAATTAGAAGTATTTACAATTTTTTCATCAATGACATGATGTAATTCTAATAAGGGTCTATTTTTATTAACATCATCATTAACACTAATTATTGCTACTTTGCCTTCTCTTACCTTCACTCTTCTAACTTGAAGTTCTCGAGGCCTCCTGGGAGGTTGCCTTCCTGGTAATAATTGATGAAATTCACGTTGGGTATTCCAATCCAGTATTTCCCAATTCGGGTTCAGTTCAATAACATCAACAATTACGGGTTCATAAAAAAGATAATCACCAATAACCTGTTCAAATGGTGTAGAATCGACAAAATCACTCACTTCTAAATGTGAACCTGTTGAATCAATGTATTGATCGAAAATATATTTAGTGTTAAACTGTTTTTTATTTTCAGATCTATTTTCTAACGATTTCCTAACCCAATCACGCAAAATATCATGAAGTTCCGGATAATGAGAAAATTGGCCAAGAACAACGATAATATGTTTGCATAAAGAATCACGTAACCCACCACAAGTACGAAGGTTCTGCGTATGGCAAGCATAAGTTCCATCGGCTCTCAACCAGCAACCATAAACCAAACTATGATCAGTTTGGCTTTTCACAACGCCATAAATAGTATCGTTAGTAACGTGGCCGAACAAGGAAATCTGATTACGTTGAAGCATTTGAACAGATTTATCAAGACGAGCGGGATCAAGAGGTAAAGATCTAAGAAAAGATAAGCCAGTATGCTCTGTAAACAAGTTGTAATCCCCTAAATGATACTTGAAAGGTTGTTATAATTAATCTGAATGTTACTTAAAAACTCCTAAATTAAAATTTTTTATTCAACTAATATTAAATGTGTTAGAAAAGAGAATCAATAATATTAAAAATTCTTAATATTTTTTCTTTCATGTATCAGTACTTCCGCAAGTCTTCTAAAAATTTTTCTAATTGTAATCTAATTCTTTCTCTCTCTCCGACAAAAAGGTTAAATGACAAGTTCTTTTTAAGTTTTAACTACGATGAAAAAACAAACAAAAGAACGAGTCAGGCAGCTAGTTTCTAAAGAAGTTGATAAACTTTTCGAATTATATTTTGAAGGTACAGAAGGGTGGATATATTCGAAGCAGTCTCGTTGGAGTTCAAACGACGTATTTCAACGATTGATACAGGCTAATTTGGAAAAAACTTCTATTGAAGATGTCTGTCTTGATTTTGCAGGCTGCAGTGCTGATACTGTCCACTATCGAATAAAAAACCTTGAATTTGACCCTTCAGTACAACACGTTAATAATTCCCTGAGATATATTGCTCAAGGTTTTCAAATTCATAAAAATACAAAAATTACTGTTGCAGTTGATATTACTGATCATCCGTTTTATGGTGATCGAGATCATGAG
>MDVS01000066.1 GCA_001940645.1 Candidatus Heimdallarchaeota archaeon LC_3 | reverse complement strand
TTCTTAATTACAGCTTTACCTAATTCAAAAATAACTTTACTCATCCGCTCATAAACATAAGGGACTTTAGCTGGATTAAAAGCTTTTTTACAATGATAACAATAATAACGACGGATTTCACCTGCTCGTGTCCAATACGAACCCCAAGTAGTTACAGCAACAGGTATAATATCACAAAAAGGACAGTTTAAATCTTCATGTGAGAGCTGAAGAACTAAATTTTCTGTTAATGGAATTTTAGTAATGGGATTTTGATTTTGCTTTTCTAAATAAGTAGTAACAGTCATAATGACTAAAAGAGCTAAGCAATGAGTATATAAATATTAGTATGACCAACGTATAGCAGAGGAATTATTATGTCAAAGTTTTAAAAAATTTAAGAACAAGATCCAACACTATATATGAATTCAAAAAAAGTTTAAGAATCCTACAATTTTCAGGTTATCTCGATATTTTAATAATTTTTTAAAAATCATAAAATTCTATCTCTATTTTTTAAATAAAATTCAACGTTGAACATAAATGACGTTAAAGAATTGAATATTATACTAATTACCGCTATAAATAATTATTAAAACTGTTAATTTTACCCTTAGTAGTTGATATAAATTATGGTTGTCAAATTAGATCCTAAGTTATTTTTAAATTATAACGAACATAAAGCTCATTTAGATGGAAAAATAATATTATATTATGATCGAAGACCTAAAGAAAATTTAATAGAATATGAAGGAGTAAAATATAGTATAGGACCTTCCGAATCTATTAAAATTTCTGGTTCTGTATCAAATCCCAAAAGAGCAGTTTATAAAATTACTAGTAGTTATGACAGTCACCTAGTACTTTCATCAGCAGATTCACACGGTTTTATGTTTGTATATGATGGTTTTGAAACTTCTTCTTTCAGTACTGGTGGTGCCGCCGATGCTCCAAAGCAACTAAAATTTTTATTCTACCCATTGGAACTAGAAAAATAATTTTTTAAAATATAAACAGAATAATTTATTTACCAATTTTAAGAATTTTTCTCGTTTATCA
Organism: Candidatus Heimdallarchaeota archaeon LC_3; assembly: GCA_001940645.1. The sequence continues at coordinate 10,018 of MDVS01000066.1, read as the reverse complement.
TGCAGTTCTTGATAAAATCCATACTCCAGTAAGGTTATACGACTTATTATTATTTTCATTTTATTTTTAGAAATTTTATCTCTTAAGATATTCATAATTTTCTTTTCATTAAAAATATTTGTATCTAAAAGAAATTTATGCATTTTCCAGTCCCTTTTAAACTCTTGAAAATGATTCACGTGACTTCTCTAAATATTGATTAAATTCTTTATCATCTACAATTAGATCATCAAGTAATTGATTATACTCAGCTTCGGATATGATCAATTCTTCCGAATCATCCTCTTTTTTTTCTGTAAAACTGTAACAATTTTCTTATTACGTCATCCATAGTATTTCCAGCTTTTTTTAATCCATTCAGTTCTTCCCAGGTTTGTTCTTTAACAGAAATTGAAGTCATTAAATTAAAAATAAATTTCTTAAAATATAGGTGTTTATATAGTACTTATAATATATTATATACGAGCTATAATGTCCAAAACTACCATTCAAGTTGATTCTAAACTATTAGAAAGGATCAAAAATTTGAAAGAATATCCCAGACAAACTTATGCAGAGATAATTGAAAAAATGATCAATATCTACGAGTATACGAAAAAGCAAAATCAATATGATGAATTCTTACACAAAGTTCAAAAAGAAAAAATGAAAGAATTATGGGATAATTCAGCTGATGAGGATTGGGAAAATGTATAAATCAGGAGATGTTATTTTAGCACAAGTACAGTTCACAGATACCTTTGAAATAAAAAAACGACCCGCATTAATACTTTATCATGAACACAATAATATCATAGTAGCGGGAATAACTAGCAATCAAAAAATGACAGGAATAACACTTTCAAAAACAGAAGGAGCAATTAAAGACTCCATAATTAAGACAAATTATCTATTTACAATTTCAGAAGTAATGATTGAGCGTATATTATTTCATTTAAATAAAACTAAAAAGGAAATTGTTTATAATGATTTGGTTAGACGGTTTAAATCACTAATAGAGTGAAAAAGTAAAAGCAGGGGGTGAGAAAAAATTTTCTCTTGTTAATCAACTTCAGATAATTATTGATTAATTTACACAAAAAATTAAGATTTATCGAAACTCTTCTGCTTCAATATCTTCATCAGGATCTAAATCTTCAATATCATCAATTAGTCTACCGGTTCAGGTGGTTCTGGAACATTAACTACCATAATCAAAGTTCTATTTAAAGAATCTGGAAATTTTGTTTAACTATCATTTCTGGTAAACATTTTATCTTTGATAATAACCGGCCTTTTTTAAAATAGAAGTTCACACTCAGAGCTTAATGATCTTAAACTAAAAAGATCAAAGAATTAAGCTCAGATATTAATTCAGAAATAGGATCAGATTAAGAGTTATTAGAATTAGAAATGTTTTTTTCATTATTTTTGAACTGATTCCAGTTTAATAGTAGAATTGGTGATAACATCGAAAATAATTTTTTCCTTATTAATAAATTCAACCTTTTAACCAGCTCTTTATCTTGAGTAATAAACATATCAGCTTCCCATAATGCTGAACTTGCTATAACAGTATCGAAATAATCTTTGTGACCTAGTTTTGTTAATACGTAAGAAACATCATTTAATAATGGATCTATCATTGTAATTTCTTTGAAGCGATTGTTGTTTCTTAAAGCTCCCAACGATTCAGAAAATTGTTTTTCTAATTCCTCTATGATTTCTCCTTTCTTTGCAAGTTGAATTATTATCCATTTTATTTCGATAATTGATACAGTTGAATATGAGAATAAATAATTTGTTTCACTAAGCAACTTCAAAAATTCAGTATCTAGATTTGGAACTGAAGTTTCTAAGTTAAAAATTGGCATCAAAAATGTTGTATCAAGATGAATTTTCTTCAAATTTGCCCAATTCCGATTTTTGATAACTTTCTGAAATTCTTTCTATCTCTTCACTAGAAATTTTTGCTATAGGTTTTTTTTTCAGAATTTCTTCTATTGAGACGATTTTTTCTACCAGTAAATACCCATTAGGAGTAATTTTATATCGAACATTACTTTTAGGAAGAAGATTAAGAGCTGTACGAATATGTTTTGGAGGATATAATTCTCCTTTACTCCCGACTATACCAACATCATCCGACAAATATTAATCACCAGATAATATGTTATTTGTCAGGTATAAAAATATTTCGATTAAGAATTAAAAGAGGCATAATTTAATCCCATCATTAAGCAATAAAGATTATAAATCAAATCTCTTTACTATTCACTTAATCAGGATTCTATTTAAAGAATTTGGAGATTATAATTTCAATTAATCTAATTCCAGAGTTGGATGTATTCTTCAATACTGTAATGAATCAACTTCAGGAATTCATTCCGGTATTTTAGCACCTTTCAACAAAAGCCACTCACAAGTCGAGAATTCCGTAATAACCAAAGGCAATGTCACCAACATGGAAAAATCATAACCCAGGAAAAGAAAAACCGCAAAATGATCTATCAGACCAAAAATTGGTCCGATTATCAGGAAAACGCCCAATCCTCCAATCTAAATTTGCTTTACTTGAAGAATAAATCTCCAAAGCAGAACATCTTCTACAACAAGCCTCAATCATAGCAGAGGAAAAAGGATTGATTAGATTTCAAAAAAAGGTGTTGGAGGAACAATTATTTCTTACTTCTCAACTTGATAAATGGAAAGCGTTATATGAATCCAACACCTCCATATATGACCGAATGAAGCAGACACAAATAATTGATTATATTAAACAAGCTCAACGATTAACGAACTTGACAATTCTACCATTAAAATCTGGATATCAAACATTACTATTATTAATAAATAATCTTCGTATTTTAATACCAAATAAACCACCAAAATATAATAATAATATGAATATTCCTATAAAAATTGCTCCTCCTATTAAAATAATAAAAAATAAGATAATTATCATAATGATGGCTATTCCCTCTGCTCCTGCAATAATACTATTAGAAACTTGATTCTGAAAATCTTGTAAAGTAAAAAACATAGCTATAAAAATTATACCTATCAGTGTTTCTCCAATAACTAACATATAGATCAACGCTGATTTAAGATATTCATTTAAAAGAAATCCTGATACTATACCAGCAAATATTATCATTAATGCTACAATGTAGATATCTGAAAGATAACTTTCGTTTATTTGATATAGAATGCCAAAAATGAAACTAACAACGATTAAAATAATCACGATTCCGATAAGGGACTCTTTTTTCATAAGAAAATACCAAAGTAACAGAAGTCTTGAATAAGTTATTGACGCAATACCTTAAATGTTTTGTCATTTTAATTGTCGTCAAATAACACTAAACCCAAATTTCATTTATATCAATAATTGCTCAAAAGTATAATTTTCTGGTAATTTACAAAATTAAATTTAGGAAAACAATTAATCATCATAATAAAAATTCTTATGGATAAAGATGAATTTAGGTCAAACGAAAAACAAATAGATTATATCACTGGTCTTTTAAGTATTCAATCGCTTGAGTAATATATTCATCAAACTTTTCCTGATTCATTTTTGTATCAAATTCTTTTTCGAGAATGTTTTGTTTATATTTATTATAAAGATCCTTTTCTTTTTCAGCTAAATCAATTAATATAGCGAAATTCTTACTCTTCGATAGTTCTAATGATTTTTCTACTTCTTTTTCTGCATGTTTGAAATCCAAATTATAAAAATATATTTTCGCAAGCAATGTTCTTCCGTAGCCCACAAAATTCCATTCTTCATTATCCTTTGCATTGTCAATTAAGTATTCTATCTTATTTTTTATGTTGGTGAGTCTAGAAGCTCTTGGAGTCCTTGAAGTTCTAACATCTCTACGACTAACTCTATGCCCTCTAAGTGATTCTTCGTGCCCCCTTAGCGATTAAACATGAGTTCTTAAAGTACCTGATAAACAAAACTTAATCCATTTTGGCCTAATTAAAAGTTAAATCCTTTTAAAACAAGAAATTTTCTTTACAATTTTAAACAGCGATATTGAGATTATTTCATGTTTCTACAGACTCAGAAGAAATTGGTGATGAATTGAATCCTTTAACTATAAACCATACTGCTAGAACCATTTCATTCACAATTATTGGAATGGCCAAAACGGCTGTCGATAGTGAGTCAAAGACGAACATGCTCAAAGGAACTCTTGCTAACAACACAATGGCTCCAATAAACCCCCAGACTGATAGCCATCGTGGAACGAGATTTGATTGATGTAACAAATAAAAAAAGATCAGAACCCCAAAACAATAAGAAATGTTTTCTAGAACGCTGATCCAATCAAATAATGCCAGTAATAAAGCACCTGAAGTTTGAAAATCACCAGGAGCTCCAGCGTTAACAGATTCTCGACTTAATATCACAAGAAGAAGCGCGCTGATTGCCATAATAGCATCACTAAAGCCCTCAAAAATCCTAGCACCAACATACCCAAGGGCCAAACTTTCATTATACCTTTTTAGGATTGGAAACATCACAATTGGAATGATAACAACTGAAACGGTTAAAGCTAACAGGAGGAGCACTCCGATGAATACTTCGGTTTCATTGCTAGAAACAGCCCCAATATATTTCATCTTATTTGAAATTCTATGACTATTTTCATCTTATTTGAAAATTTCATCCCACTTCATTAAGTCTGGGTTTAAATTCTGAAATCATTGCGGATTCTATATCCAATATAACACCATCCGTTATAGTTTTTTGTCTTTCTATTTTTTCTCCGCTTATAGAAGTAAATTCATACTTGGAATGTCAATCAAGAACAGAGTTTCTAAAAAAATATACAAGAGAGAAGTTTGAAGGCTTAAGAGATTTAAAAATGGTTTGAATGGCATGTAAAATATTACTTTTTATTTTTTATATCATTTAATTCCAAAGCCTTAGTTCTTCCCTCTCTTGTTAAGTCCCAAGTAATTTTTTTCCTGTAGAATGTTTTTTAATTAATTTTTTGCTTTCTAATCTTCCAAAAGAACGTGATTCCATTTTACTAATTATTTTTCCCTCTTTTTTAAGTTCTTTAGGATAATAATTTCTTATTACATGAATAGTAGAATGTTTACTTAGTGAAAAATTATTAGCTCTCCCTATAGCTAACAGTAGAGTTTTGTCTAATGCTTTCAAGGGTTTATATACCATTTAACTCAAACATTCATTAGTATGAACACTTATATACTTTATTATTAGAAATAGTATATCCTATAACTGTAGGAAACTTTATATACTCAAAATGATCTGAAATAGTTGTCAAACTTAGTAAGTAATATTGATGATCATTGTTAAATTATGTTTATTTTTGTTAAATTTGCTTGATTTAGCTTTATTTTTTTAAACAATAAATATCAATTAAAATGGTGTGAAAAAATGGTTAAGAATACAGAAAAAGCAAGAGCAAAAGCAGAAGAAAAATGGAAGAAACAAGAAGAAGAGAGAGCAATTGAGCTATATGATTATTTAGAAGATAAACCAAACCAAACAATCTATAGTCTAAGCAAGAAATTTAATTACTCATTAAAAAGTACAGAAAATATTATTAATAAATTAATAGAAGAAGGATTAATAAAAATCAAACAAATAATGGATAATGGCCGGACAAAAAACATTGTTAATATCCTGGAATTTGAAGACTATACTTTCGAGGACTATAACGAAGAAAATATTACCGATGAATTCTTAGAAAAATTAATAGAAAGAACAAAAGCAACAGGAGTTTCAGTTTATATTCATCGTAAAGATGGGTCGAAAATAGAATTATCATTGTTATGACAAGTTCAAAGGGTAAAATAATAATTGAGTCAATAATTCATATTTTCATTTATAACGTGTTATTTTTCTCAGTAATTTTTTGTTAAATTTAAAAATTTTCCATCTCTACCCATACATTTTCTTATTTTCTCTCCCGTAGCTGTTTACAATGTTACAATCTGGTAATTGAACTCCCTGATTCTTATTCCAAATCCAATTTTTTACGGAATAAAACCATCTTACCATATTTTTCACCTCAAGTATATCTAAAATGACCCAAGGGAATAGGAACAATTTGTAAAATTGTCTTAAGTAGAAAAAAATTTGGAATGAAAAAATTCGATTAAATCAATAAAGTAGTGTAATTTCTTATCTAATTAACAAAATTAGATTTAATTAATGGGTTTCTCAGATAAGCGATCACTATTAAAATTGTATTCCCCAATCTTATGATTTTTTTCTTAAAAAAGCGGTTTTGAAATAGTTCTAATGAACTATTTCCTCTGTTTCTTTTTTAGATTTAGTAATTTCATATTTAGTTCCGTCCTTTTTATGAATCCAAACACTTAAGCCTTTCTCGTGAGCTTTATTGATCATTTGTTCTAATTTTGGATTATTTTCACTCAATTCAGTAAAAACAAATTCATTAACTCTTTTTATTCTAGCTGTTTTTTTCACTCTATTCTTTTCTACTTTTTGTTCAAGAATAATTAAGCCATCAGTAAAGAGATTATCTAATAATTGTTGTACGGTTGATAATGTTATTTTCAGGCTTTTAGCTAAACTATAGGCAGTATGTTCTTGATTTTTATGAACTTCCAAGTAATCATATATTTTTTCCATTCTTTCTTCACGTAATTTTGACCATTTTTCTTGCATATCTGGACGATTATTGGTATTCATTTTGTGTTCACCATACATACTTAGTATATACCAACTATATATAAACATTTCTAATAATTCAATTAATCGAAATCTATTTAAACTAATTATTAAATATATACTTAGTGAAGTATATGGCTGAGAATTTCACTGAATTAGAATTAATGATCTTAAGAATAATTGCAGAGCTAAATCATTGGGGATTACATGCTCATTATAGCACAGATACGGGAATAAAAAAATTATTACTAAAAGAAATAAATCCAAGTAATATCATTTATAAAAAATGGAAGAAAAAAGGATTAGCTCATTTATTATCTGCCAAATTAGTAATCGAACATAAAACTAGTGGAAATATCACATACCAACTTACAAAAGAGGGTTTAATCATAGCTAAAGAAATTTTAGATTTTTTGTGAATTAATTACTCGTCGTTAAAGGCAAATCTAATTTAATTGAGTACAATAAAAGTCTTTATAGTTGAGGAAAGATCAATAAGAACTATCCTTTTAGTATCGAAATATAATGATGAATTAGCTACTAGATTACAACGTTTTACTAATGAATTCGTCAATAAATATCAAAATCAACTAAAAGATTGGTCTGGTGAGACATTAACATTCAAAAGTGTTGAAGAATTGATCGAAAGATATTTTGGGTCGTTTCAAGAAAATTAATCAAGATTAATCAGAAATCATCGGGATCAAGAAGTGGGAATAATCCAAAATATTCTATTTTTATTCGAACTAAAAAACCCACGTTTTTTATGCAATGAGCAATCCAGATCAATAGAAAAGAGTTTATTCTTCAATCAGAATCACTTTGGTAATATCGATTTTATTTGAAAAATATGGACATTTAATCGGACAATCAGAAATTTCCTCTTGATTAATTTACAATAACTCGTTTCCAGTCTTTTTTGTTCATACACGCAATTTTTATTAAAAAAAAAAAAGAAAGGGAAATTAAGTTAAATAACTTAGAAAGATCTTATTTCCACAAGTTTTCTCGGTCTAATGCTTCTTTTTTAAAATAATTACACTAATTAAACTAATTATACTTATAATACTGATACCAAAACCAGGTGTTACACTAATACTTTCTTCTTCACTTGTGCTTGAAGTAGAATCACTTGTACTTGAAATAGGATTCACAGTAATATCCATCGAATAGACGTCCACATCTCCATCATTATCAGTTACCGTTAAAGTCACCGTATAAGTTCCCGCTGTTGTATATTGATGAGTGGGATTTTCATCTGTCGAATCTGCTGAACCATCACCGAAATTCCATTTACCTTCTGTTGGCATATCACCGAGAGCCCCAGTAAAAGTAAATTGTACCCATTCACCTTCTAAGATTGTCGTAGTATTGCCTATAAAAGTCGCTTTGGGTAATAAATCCTCGGTAGTTGGAGAAAAATCAGCAGGATCAACTAGATATTCGCTATAAATACCAGTTTCCATAGGAAAGGATACGTTCTGTAAAATACCAGTATCAGGTTCAAGCTCTATTCGTAACCATTGACCAGTAGTTGTATTAGAGAATTTTACCCACCAATCACCAGTTTCGGATGTATCCAAATATCCACCTTGCCATGAACCATACAAAGGAGCTAAATTCATTTCTAAAATTGAACCATTTGTACCTTCTGGATGAACTAAACTTGTGGGACCTTCCATCCGTAGAAAAAGATAATTATCATCACCACCTCCAATCGTTTGTTCAGTCCACTCTTCATTATCAATTATCCAAGTAGCAGTAGATGTGTCATAATTATATCTTGTCGCATTAGCACCCCAAAACAATTTCTCGCCACCTTGATAATCACCCATAATTTCTCCGACATATGTGATATTGTAACTTCGATACCCAAAGGGAACTCCGTTCAAAAAAATTTGATAAATTAGACTATCTCCAACGTTTACAGCAACAGTAGTTTCATCTATTGGGTTTAATAGACTATTCACGTCACCGGTTACTCTTGTTATAGTTTGTTCAAATAAAAATAGTCCACCCATATCTAATTCAACATTAATATATGCAGTTTCAAGTATTCCATTATTATTAAACGTCATGTTTACATATTGAAAAATCGTTGAGGTTGAATTATATAAATGGAGCTCATTATCACCTACTACAACATATTCTTGTAATTGCATTGCGCTTGCATAAGTAGTTCCTCCCCAATTGTTGGTCATTGCGATACCCCAATCATTCAACTGAGTTTGATTTATTAAACCGCTTGTATTCACAGGAATTAGTGGAAAAGCCAATGTAAATCCTCCAGTATTGACTCCTCCATCGTAGAACGATAGTTGCCAAAATCCAGATCCTGGTACAGGACTTACTGCACATTGGAATATTACATCCGAGTTCTTAACACTTCCAGTTAATTGGTTAAATTCTAATTTAGTTATATTTAACACATCTAAGGAACTAGAAGAAATCCATGGTTCACCTGTAATGTTATATGCCTCAATGCGTGATCCCAATACATTATCTTCAATATGGTATATGAGCGTATCATTATTATTAATCTCCCACTGCCAAGCTGTATTTTGTGCCAACGGTAATGTTGCATTACTAGTGGTAGGGGAATAAAATAGAAGGCCAAAGCTAACAAAAATTACGAAAATTAACATACTTTTTACATAAATTTCTGTATTCCGACAAAATTCATAAAATTTAGAAGGGAGAGAAAAACATAGAAGAATTGGTGATTCAAACCATGTTCTTCCCTCCCATACGAGAATTCATTCAACAGAGTTTAAAAACATTCCCTTGGAGCTATGGCAGCCAAAATATAAACATGGCAGCATTATGCAATCATTTAATTGCAGGTCGTAGAAAAAGTATTCAAAGCTTAGAACGAACAGGAATAGATAATATTTCCGCACGAAAGATACGTTATTCGCTTCTTCGAAGTCGTCCCTACCTTCAAATTCTGAAAAAAGACCTTTCTAAACGATTTAGTAACATTGATGGTCGAGAACGAGTAGTAGTTTCTCTTGACGATACTTCAATGAGGAGATATGGAAAAGAGGTACATGGTGCTGCCTATCAACATAATCATGTTGGAGGGGGCACCCAGTTTGAGAATATCATAGTAGACTGCTGGATTACTTCTCTATCATATTTCGATTATGATTTTAAACAATATTTACCTAAAAAATTTTTACAACGCAACCAAGGACACCTTGAAGGCTTTAAAACAAAAATAAACCTAGCAAAACAACTCTTTACAAAACAAATAACCCAATTATTACTAAAAGGAGCACGTTCAAAACAACTATGCTGTACAACAGATTCCTGGTATCTTTGTGAGGAGCTTTACAAACTTTTTGGAAAATT
>MDVS01000065.1 GCA_001940645.1 Candidatus Heimdallarchaeota archaeon LC_3 | reverse complement strand
ATAATATTCAATAATTAAAAAGATCTTTATTTAAAAGTTTAAAAAATACTGATTATATTCTTTAAAATCTTAAAAAAAATTAGTATTTTTTTAAAATTGTAATTTGTTAAGATGGTTGTTAAGAAACGTCTAAAATGCGATTTTCAATAATGTCTCTAGAATTGCCTTTTAATAAATAGAAATATTTTTTTTTTATATAATGAATAAAGAAATATTCACTGTAACTTTGAAAGAAGACGTAACAGCCGCTTGTGGATGTACCAAATGTATAAATAATAAGGAAGAGAAAGTGTATATAAAAGATAAAGGCAAAATTCTCTTTTTATGCAATAAATTTTGTGCTGAGGAATTTTATGAGGATAAAGCCAATTTTTATGAAAAACATTTGTTAATTAACACGGATCAACTAATTACTGTCGAAGATTTAGAACAAAAATTAAAAAATCAGTGAAAAAAAAAGAGATTAAGATAATAAGAATATATTGAATCGATTTTCTTTTATCAAACTCTAATGAATAATTTCTGTTCCAATTCATTCAATTTTCTTTTTTATTCCTTGCAAATATTGAGTTACATCCTGTGTTAGGACCAACCAGATTGAAAACACTCCAATAATTGTACCAATTGGAAACATTACGAGTGTAGGAACCCAGGATATAATATGCAATAATTTTCCCCAGGTATTAAGAAAAATTTTGTTATTTTTTCTAATTTCATATCATCCACACCGGAAATCTATCTAAATTTTTTTTCTCAATAAACATTATCATACTTGCACTCCGCAGTTGGCGCAAAAGATGTCTGAAGGACGCATTTTATTCCCACAATTGTGACAATAATGTTTTTGAGTTGCTGAGGTAGTTTCTACTAAACATGTTTCATTTAACTGATTTTTTTCAGTCTTTCTTGAATATAATTCTTCGGAAATAGAGTTTGAGAACAAATCTTTGTTAGGATCTGAATATATTTCTTGGTATCTTTTCTTGTATCTTTTAGTCGCACCACAGCCCATAATATTACCTCTTTTACTTTTAATTCAATATCATTAGTTAATTTTTTAACCCTATTTTGAACTACAACCATACCAAGGCTTATCATCCTTTTTAGTCTGATTAGCAATATTGAATCTATTCAAACCTGAATAAACGTCAATAATAGCATATATCTCAGTTATTGCTTCATCATCCAAACCATTGTGAACTACTGCTTCTTTATAAACATCGATACAATATGTAGATCCACTCATTATTGAAACAGTAAAAGCTATAATATCCCTGATATTTTTATCAAGCTTTCCTTCTTTGTTCATAATTGCCTGAACTCTATTCCAAGTTAATTCCAAATAATCAGGATTAGTCGCCATAGCTTTGTACATATTAGGTATAAAATCTATTCCTAATGTTTTCTTAATGTCATCATAAATCATTCGCACTTTTCTTTCTGCAATTGATTCATTATCAACACTCGTTAACGTACTTTTTGTCATATTACCAATTTTTGTTGTTTTCTTAGTCTCATCAATTTCTTTTGTTTCACATGCTTTAGACATACTATATATCTCCTAATCGTTATTTAATTTGAGAAGTTAACCAATATTTTTCCTTCTCAATTAGTATATCGAATAATCAACTTAAATATCTAGAATAGCTATTTCAAATAAATTTGAAACATTATAAAATTAAGATTTAATTAGTGTATAATACAAATTTCATTTATAGATCGAAATTTGGATATGAGAGAAAAGAAATTTTATTGACCAAAGAGAATTCTGAACTTGAAAACAATTTGTAAAGTAAAATTGTTTTTAAATTTATTGATATTCGATAAAGATTCTATTTTGATTTAAAATAATATTTCTCTATTTTACATCTAGATTTATGTGTTCATCTTTAGGAATGGAGTTCATCCATTTCACAACCGATTTTCCATAATCAGTAATAACATTATAGATTCTCCCTGAACGGTTTTCAATTTCAATTAGAAAATTCTTTGTCAATAATGATAGATGATATGACATTGTTGAATTTTTGATTTCCAGTTTTTTTACTAATTCACATACACAATGGGGTCTAACCATTAAATTTATTAGTGTATTAAGACGAATTGGATGGCTTATTGTTTTTAATAGAACTTCTTTTTCAGCGATTTCGTATTTCAATTGTTGTTGTTCTTTTTTTAGATCATCTTCCCATAATATCTCAATTGTATGATCGGCGGGACAACAAACATCAAATTTTTCTACCAGAGGTATATAAAACACTACCACAATTAGGCTTATTTTAATTATTATTGATTTTGAAGGTTAGTCATTAATTTCCATATTGAAAAAAAACAAAATGTGAAAATAAATTTCTGATTGTATTACGATTTATAAAAATAAGCTTTTCCCATTCCAACAACTAGGTCATTTCCCATGAGCATCTAATTGATATAAAAATTTTTGAATTAATTGGTTGTCAAATGAATTTTCCTTGAATTTATTTCCCATTTCTAATGTTAGATCTCCAAAATTTACTGCTAAATAATGCAATTTTCTAAGATGTTTTAAATTTTGAGGTAGAGTCGAAAGATTATTTCCTTTTAAATCGAGAACTCTTAGATTTTGTAGGTTTCCGAAGTTTTCGGGTAATTTAGAAAGATTATTATTATTTAACCATAATTTTCTAAGACCTTTTAACTTACCAATTTCTTCTGGAAGACTATAAAGCTTATTAGATGCTAAATTTAAGTATTCTATTTCGTTTAAAGTTCCAATCTCCTTAGGAATTGATTCTAAATAATTATAATTTAATACTAAAATTTTCAGTTTTGTAAACTTATTAATTCCCTTTGGTAAATATCTTATTTTATTGTTGTTTATCCATAAATTTTCAAGTGAAGTTAAATTTAATAAAGTTTTTGGAATTGTTGTAAAATTATTCTTCCCTAAATATATTGAAGAAATTTGAGAAAATTTGGATAATTTTTTGTTTAGAAAATCTAAATTCATATTGCATAAATTTAATTTTTTAAGAAATTTATCTTCGAAAATGGTTCTCTGTTTTAATAATTGATCTATATCAAAAGAGTTATCTATTGAAAACAAGATTTTTTGTAATATTTCTTTATCATAAGTAGTATTTATGGACATCCTAAATAGTCAACCCTAAATGCATAAATTTGTGTTATTAGTGCGAAATAATAAGAGAATTGATTTAAAAGAACAAAGAAGAATTAGTTAAATTTTTGAATAATGTAAGAAATTTCCTTTTAGACTTTTTTTCTTAAAATAATTATCATAGATATAGAGAATATTCCAAATAATATTATTCCTAAATCAAAACCAAGGCCTGGAACTGTACTTGGAGGATTTCCAATGATTATTTTCGCTTCCATTCCTGCAACACGGTGCCCTGCTACAGTACACCATAAATCATAGGCAAGATCAGATTCTGGAAACTGTATATGGACAGAATATGAGTCAGTTCCGTTAATAGCTGTTCTATTTGCTATCGCTACGTGGAATCCATCAAAATTATGGTCATGATCCTCCTCAATAGTAAAATCATGGAGAATATCGTTGGAGTTTTTAATAGTTATTTCAACACATGCACCTTTTGAGACTTGATATTCTTCTTTGTCGTAACTAAGTGTTCCATCTTCATTTTGAAGTGCTAAAACAGTAATTTCTTCTGTAGGGGAAGTACACTGATCTTCAGTATTCTCAGTATGATCATGGACATCCTCATGGTCATCATCATGATCTTGTGCAGTTGTTCCAATTGCTGGGATACTAAAAATCATTAATCCAACAAAAACAACGAGAACAACTTTTAATAGGTGTTTTTTCATATTTTCTTACCTTTCAATGGTTAATGAGAAGAATCGCCTTGTTCTATTATTTTATTTCTTACGTCTGTAAGACAATTCTTACTTTTGTAAGATTATTTTAATTTACTTGTAAATATAAGTGAGCATAAAAAAAATGTTCAAAAATTGTTACATAGGCATTTAAATAGCTTATTTAACAAAATAATCAAATATTTAACCTTTAAAAGTAAAGATACAAATAATCTTTGACTTATTTGGCATTTAATAAAGATACATAAAAAAGAAAACTTCTTACAGTTGTAGTAATAGATTAAATTAATGCTCAAAATAATTATTATTCTAGCTCATCAACAATAAATTAAGGTACTAATATGATTGGAGATCAACAAGCAAGAATTATTGGAATTTTGCGAAAGAAGTTTGAATCCCATCCAGAACTATTTCTCTCAATAAAAGAAATATTTATAGAATTTAAAAATCAATATCCTGATTATAGTGTACCTAATTATAAAACAATAGCTACAATATTAAAACGATTGGCAGAAAATCACAAAGTAGATTATTTTGAAAAAAATAATAGGTTATTTTATCGTTATAAGAATATTGAGAAGGAAGTTACAACAAGTATTTTAAAGTTATTTCTACAAGCATTTGGGGTATCAGGACTTACTCATTTATCTGAAACAACTCAAAATTTAACTGATAAGAACATTCAAGATCTGATGAAAAAACAGGCAGATGATTAACCAATTTTGTTATTATGAACTCAATATGTTTTGAATTCTATTTTTTAATAACGACTTAGAAAAATCGGAAGGAGATTTTGATTTTTCGTCAAATTTGATAATGAAATCTTTTTTCATTTGATTTGAGTTATTTTCTTCTATCTTAATCAGAAGTTTAGCTAATAATTTGTAATTTTTATTCAATTCAATAACAAAGTTGTCTGCTCTTAATTCTACTTTCTCTTCATATTTCTTCTTCGTTTTTTTTAAGACCAAGTCAAAAAACATTAATTTACTGATTGCATTTAAGATTGGTTTGAAGATAGTATCTCTATATTTTATATGAGCTATCTCATGTAATATTCCAACTTCTAATTCATCGACATCACATAACTCCAAAAAAGAATTGGAAATAAGGATATTGTTATGTCTACGCTTAATAAAAAAGTGGGAAAAAGAAAATAGAATTGGATTTTGGTTATTAATTAAGAAAAATTTAATATTGTATTGGGTTATTAATTTATTTGTGGATTCAGAAAACTCGGATTTTATTCTAGCATTCAATACATCTTGTGAAATAGATTTCCTTTCGTATGTTTTTTTTAATAACAAAATAGCGATTTGAGATAATATAAAGGCAGATATTGAAACTGAAATACTCCATAACAATATTAATACCCCTAAACTATCAATTCTTACCATAAAAAAGTTGAAAATTGTAGGCGAATGCAATTCATGAATATGAATTAAGAAGGATTCTCCAAAATGTAAATGAAAAATTAAAACAACAGAAAATATTAAACTAGTGATTAAAAGTGAATAAGATACAATAATTAGTGGAATTTTTGATTTTAACGGAAAATGAGAAGTTGAAAATAAGATCAAAACCAAATTTACTAGAAAAAAAGGAATGATGATAAATAATAAGTCAATTAGACCAATCATTTCCATTTCATTTTATTCTCCTTTTATTCTTTAGATATAAATAATTTCTTTAAATAAGATTTTCTTTTTAATTTCCAATTCAATTAAGATTTATAAATTCTTTATACTTATTCTTTCTTTTTGAATTATAAATGCATTCAACAAATATTTTTGTTTACTAGAAAAAAGATTAAAATTATCTTATCAAGTCTTATTCCAAAAATCAAGCTATTAAAGTTTTGAGTTAAGAAATTTATTACGTTAATTGGATTCCCTTATATTAAGCTTTTAAATTAACTTGTTTCTACAATTTCTACCATTATTTTTCAAATCAATTATTATATGTATTTTCACCTTTTGTTTAATATGTTAATACATTTTTCATAACTCTTGGTTCTTACATCAAATAATTCTTGAACTCTTTTTTCAGTTTTATTATACTTTTTTATTAAATAATTCTCTATATAAAATTGAGTTTGTTCACGTTCTAATATTCTAAGACAAAATTCAACATAATTTTCCATAATTCTATGTTGAATACTCATATTTTTATTATTATTGAATTAAAGTGAGATATTACTACATTTGTAAGAGAAGGTCTTACAATCGTAAGAAAAATTATTAAAAAGAAAAATTTGCAAACTAGATAGAAGAATATTGAAAAAGAGGTATGAAAATGAAAATAAAAACTATTTTTATAATTGGAATTTTGATAATGTCAATTTTTTTACTGATTACTCCTACAATTACTGGTAATGCTGACGATCATGATGATGACCATGATCACCATGATATTACGGAAAGTCAGTGTGATAATTCCACAGAACATAGAGTTATTCCCAGTGTACATTTAACTAATGGAGAATTAAGTTTTGGAGCTAATGAACTCAAAGTGAGCAAGGGTGCGTGTGTTATGATTCATTTTGTGAATCCTTACGACACTCTCCACGATTTTGTGATCGATCCAGTTTCTAATATCGATTTCGATGGTATTCACCTGGTTCTGGAAAATTCCACAGCAGGATTAAATGGAACTAACCAACATATTGTAAACATTCAAATGCCAGATGAAGATATATCCATAGAATATTACTGTAGTGTAACTGGACACAAAGAAGCTGGCATGATAGGTAAACTTATTGTTGGAAACGGTTCTCCTGAAACAGCACTACCTGGTTTTGACCTTGGGATCATTTTTTCATTATTTTTCTTATTCATTGCTGGATTTATAACAGATAGATTCGGGAATTTTAGAAAGAAATGATAATAATTTCTAAATAAAGAAATTGCTTTATTTTTCTAAACATTTTGTTATAATTCAGTTTTTACAGCGATATTAGAATTTCAATTTCAGAATAGTAAAGAAAACTTATTCAAAAAAGATCAAAATTATTCTATCATGTCTGATTCAAATATCATTAATTATTGTATATGATTCCTCTTCCTCACCTTACTCTGAAATTTTGGTTTAAAAGAAGAATTTTTTTACCTTCATTATCCATTTCTTTGTTTAAAATCTTTATTTAATTAATCGGTTTTTTTTTATTCCTTCCAAATACAGAGTTACATCTTGTGTTAAGACCAACCAGATTGAAAAAACTCCAATAATCGTGCCTATTGGAAATATTACGAGTGTAGGTATCCATGATATAATATGCAATAATTTTCCCCAGCAATATCCTTGATATAACGCAATTCCTGAAATAATCATTGGGATACCTACTAACAACCAACCTACTACCATTGAAGTCATCATTAAACTCATCAAATCGTTTCCTATTCCCATGTGACCAATAAAATAGGTCCCGTCTAATATTTGAGGTAAAAATGGAATCATATATATTCCAATAAAAAATCCTAATCCACCAGAAATTATGTCAATTAGAATTGCAAGAGTTAAAAAATCCGGTTTAAGCCATTTTTGGTTATTAACTTCCATAAAATCATTCTCCTTTAAATTTTTCTTTTTAAAATACTAAAGATTTAATTTATCATATCGTTTTTGCATTTCGGGCCACAATTAGAACAAAATTTGGAATCATTTTCTAATAAATCACCACAAAATGTACAAAATTGGCTGTTTAAGGCTTTTGATCTACCTTGCAAATGAACAGCACTTTGATTATTAATTGTAAAATAAGATCCTACAATTATAGTAATAGTTATTCCAAATAATATTATCATCATCATTGTTTTTTCACCATAATGAGTCAGTAATTAATGCATAAATCAATAGTTCTTATCATTTAATCAAAAGAAATCTGTTTCAGCAATTGTAAATTGTCCTGGATTTGTTTCTTTTTGTTTCTTCATATCTTAATTTTGGTTAACTCATGGTTTTAATCATAAATTAACAATTTCAAATTGAAATTGGATCGTAAAGCAAATTAGATTGCCACAGGTTTTAATTGTTTTAATCTCACAATTTTGCTTTCCACTTTTTTTAACAGTATTGCATTTGTTGCTACAAAAATCGATGATAACGACATTAATAAAGCTGCAAATGCTGGACTAAGTGCAATATTCGTAAAGGGAAACAATATTCCTGCCGCTATTGGAATTGCCAAGATATTATAAACTGAGGCCCAAACGAGGTTCTGTTTCATTTTTGTAACTGTTGATTTACTTAAAAAGATAGATGTAACCACATCTAGAGGATCTGACTTCATTAAAATTATTTTCGCAGTTTCAATAGCAACATCTGTCCCTGCACCAATCGCAATACCAATGTCTGCTTGAGCCAAAGCAGGGGCGTCATTAACTCCATCACCTACCATAGCAACTTTATATCCTTGATTTTGTAAAGATTTAATATGATCTGCTTTTTCTGAAGGTAAGACTTCTGCAAACACTATATCGATTCCAAGGGTATCAGCAACTTTTCTTGCAGTTTTTTCATTGTCTCCACTAATTACACCAACTTTTAAACCCATTTGGTGTAAATAATCAACTGTATATTTTGAATTTGCTTTGATTTGATCTTCTGCACCTGCAACAGAAACGACTCTTTTATTTATAGCCACTATTAGCAAAGTTTTTCCATCTGCATGTAATTTCGTAATATTTTCTTGTAAATCTGACAAATCAAAACCCATTACATTTATGGCTTTTAAATTTCCAATGAAAACTGATTCTCCATCTATAATACCTTCTATTCCCATACCTGAGATGTTTTTAAATGATTCAACATTAATTTCATTTATTAAATTATTCTCTTTAGCAAAATTGATCACAGCATGACTTAAGGGATGGTTCGATTTTGCTTCTAGTGATTGCATATATTGTATAGATTTTTCACGGTCAAAATCCTTAACCGTAAAAAAGTCAGTTATGATTGGTTTTCCGATTGTTAACGTCCCAGTTTTATCAAACATTATAACATCAACATTCGAAACTTCTTCTAATGTGGATGCATCCTTTATTAAAACATTATGTTGCGCTCCAAGTCCTGTACCTACAGCAACCGCTGTTGGAGTTGCCAATCCTAATGCATCAGGACAAGCGATTACAACTGCTGAAATAGCAAAAGTTAAGGAAAAAATTAGGTTGTCCGATATCAAATACCATATCAGAAATGTAATTAACCCTACTGAAACTGCAACAATGACTAAATAACCTGCAAATTTATCTGCTATTCTTTGACCTGGGGCTTTTGAAGACTGAGCTTTTTGTACTAGATCCATTATTTGTCCTAATGCTGTATCAGAACCGATTTTTGAAGTTCTCATTTTAATAGATCCCGATAGATTAATTGAACCACCGATGACTTGATCATCGAGGGATTTTTCAACCGGAATTGATTCACCAGTAACAAGTGATTCGTCAATAGAGGTTGATCCTTCAATCACAAGTCCATCAACAGGAATTTTGTCCCCAGGTTTAACAACTAAAATGTCATCGACCTTAACTTGTGCGGTTGCTATTAATTTTTCTTCACCATTTATTAATATTCGAGCTTGTGGTGGTACTAACTCAAATAAAGCCCTCATTGAATCACTAGTACCTCTTCTAGCACGCATTTCCAACCAATGGCCAAATAAAACAAATGTTACCAACATTGCAGAGGCTTCATAGAATGATTCAACCTCCGGATCAAGTAAATTTATGATAATACTGAAAATATACGCAACACTAATTCCTACTGCAATTAGAACACTCATATCAAGTTTTCTTTTTTTTAAGGAGTTATAAGCTCCATAAATAAACATCCATCCACCGTAAATAACTACAGGAGTAGCTAGGAAAAATAAAAAAACCGCTAATGTCAAGTTAAAAGGAATTAGTAAATTGATTCCTAAAACATTTCTTCCTAGATCAGAATAAAGAACGATAGGTATAGTAAATAATAAAGAAAAAATAAAACGAAATTTTATGCTATCCTCCATCATTTTCAGCATGGAAATACCACCCGAACCATGATCCATGTCCATTGTCATGCTCATGTTCATTTTAAACCGTTGCCATCGAGAATCTGTTTTATGATCCATATCATCTTTCATTTCATGATCCATATCATCTTTCATTTCATGAACCATATCATCTTTCATTTCATGAACCATATCATCTTTCATATTTTTAGATTGAGCATCAAGCTTATAAACATCTTTTTTTATTTTTAAATGATCTTTTTGATGTAAACTTTCTTCTGGAACGTTTTTTGTCATAGAAATAAACTTGTCTCTTGAACTACAACAAGAAACAGAATTGATATTCAAATTCTGATTTAATTTTCGAAAATCTTCATTTAATTTTCTTTTATCAGGATTTGAATTTTGAATATCTTTTTGATTTTTTTTACTTAATTTACAAAGACAATTTTCGTTTTGGACCATTCTTCTAATATCTTCAGAAGAGATCATATCTGAATCATATTGAATTTCAAGTCTGGTATTATTTTCTTGCCAATTAGTCGATTTAATTGACTTAATTAAACCAAATTTTTCATCTATTCTTTTTTTAGAACTTTCAGATAATAAAGAAATGTTCAATGAAATTTCATTTAAAACCAATTTAACCACCATTAAAATGCTACATTATTCATTTCTTTAAACCTGATTTAATATTTCTTGTTTAATAATGTGAAAAAAATTATAAAAAAAAATTAGTTTTTAACTTTCAATCAAGTGTTATTTTTAATAAGTAATATTGTTAACTAATATCGAAAGCAAATAAAAATTTGAATTTGTTTTTAGCATTTCTTGAAATTTAAGAAGAATTGTAATATAAGAAAACGTAAATTAAGTTAAATATTTCATAAGAAA
>MDVS01000064.1 GCA_001940645.1 Candidatus Heimdallarchaeota archaeon LC_3 | reverse complement strand
CTTGTATCTGATCTTAAAATATCAGAATTCATTGAAAAATTAATAGATAATAAAGTTTCAATAATTCCCGACTTCGATTCATCATTAAGACCTCTACAATAATGCCCTACAAAATCTATAACAATATCTTCAATCACTTGCCATCGAACTATAATTCCAAACATTGTTAGCAAGACTGAGTTAACTTTATCATCTAATGTTAGTTGAATTTTTTCATAAATAACACCTAAACTGCTATCTAAATTACTAAGAAAGTGTTCTAATGGTCGAGAATCTAATGCGTGCTTTTTTAACTCAGTTTGTGAATTTTTTACTGTCTCTAAGATCGTTTTTTCCAATATAACAAAAGTAGTCTTAAAAAAATCATCTCTATTACTACATTCATTTTCTAGTAATTCAAAAGTTTCCACAACTAATTGCCAATCAATAGGTCTTCTTTTTTCAACCTCTTCTATCATCTTGGATACTAATTTAGCTGAACCAAGAAAATCCAATTTTTTTAATAAATCTTGAGCAACTTTCAAATCATTAATTCTATTTCTAGCCATTTTAAAAACGATTTTAATAAATACTTCTCCCTTTATAACCCTGTTAAACTTCGAAAACTTTAATTTTTAGAGTCATTTTTTAAGAAACAACCATCAACATTGGGTAACTCATATGTTATTTGTTGTGTTTAGTATATTAGACCAACCCGAAGATGAAAGAGATTTTCTATCGTTTATAGAAGGAAGAAAAACAGCTGAAAATGGAACAACAGTAGAATTTTTACGTAATCGATTCCCAAATCTTGTTACTTGGGACGCTATGAGCACTGAAATAATGGATGCCTTAAATTCTGGTATTTTAAGATCTTGTATCTGATCTTAAAATATCAGAATTCATTGAAAAATTAATAGATAATAAAGTTTCAATAATTCCCGACTTCGATTCATCATTAAGACCTCTACAATAATGCCCTACAAAATCTATAACAATATCTTCAATCACTTGCCATCGAACTATAATTCCAAACATTGTTAGCAAGACTGAGTTAAAAAAGCACGCATTAGATTCTCGACCATTAGAACACTTTCTTAGTAATTTAGATAGCAGTTTAGGTGTTATTTATGAAAAAATTCAACTAACATTAGATGATAAAGTTAACTCAGTCTTGCTAACAATGTTTGGAATTATAGTTCGATGGCAAGTGATTGAAGATATTGTTATAGATTTTGTAGGGCATTATTGTAGAGGTCTTAATGATGAATCGAAGTCGGGAATTATTGAAACTTTATTATCTATTAATTTTTCAATGAATTCTGATATTTTAAGATCAGATACAAGATCTTATAGACATGCAATTGCACATGGAGGGTTTTCATTTGCGGGTAATGATATCATTAAATTTTGGAATCGAGATAATAAAGGAGTACTTCATAATCTCCCATCCTTAAGTTTTTCAAATATATTTAGTCTGTTTGATTTAGCTGAATTGAGATTAAGGCTTATTGAAATATTTAGTCGAATATTAAGAGCATGGGGTAGACATTCATAATATAGAATAATAAATGGAACATCAGTGATAAATTTTTTACAATGACTAGGTAAAAGCTTTAAATTGAAGGGTGATATTTTCGTATGAAATATTAATTCCTTGAAACCAATCATCAAACTGCTTTTTTAATGTGTTACCGCCAGAATATTCTTGAATAGTAGTATTATTTTTAAATAATCCATTAAAGGAGACCCCAATCATTAACACCCCATTATTAATAATGACCATTCGATCATGAAAAGGATTGTCCGTCTTTCTATTAGTTATGTTTACAGATTGATTAATTCGACAGATCTGTTTTATTTCGACCGATATATCTTTTTGACTAAGAGTTGCGATCTTAGACCTTACAAAGGACGCATCCATACCTGAGGTCTGGACTGTTAATATTTTGACATTAGTTCCTTTATCAACTGACTGATCGACTAAATTAATTAACCTTTCTGATAGATAGGGTTCTATTATTCTAATTGTTTGGTCTTCATATCTAGTATGTCTTTCAAAGTAATTTTTTAAATCTAGTTCAACTTGGGGGTCTGAAAAATTATAAGAAGTTGTTTTGACATGGACTAGATGATCAATAGGTAATGTCTCACCGATTTTAAATTTTTCTACAATTGGTTCAGTTGTTCCAGGTGTATTTATTTCCATTCGACCATTGATCCCTCTTATAAATGGAGCAAAACTGGAATAAAGTTTTATTCCTTGTAAATTAGTTACTAGATGCCCCTTAATTTCCTGATTTTCTTCAGGAGTATATATCAATTCCATTTTTCCAGCATTAGGATCAGCCGTAACATAAAGGGTATGAAATTCCCAATCCCATCCTTCATTAATATCTAGATTAGCAGATCCCATAGCAAAAACAATGATTAAATCTTCAAGTAATTTTGCTGGTTGAATATAAAGTGAAAAATTGCGGTAAAAAATACCATTTATTTCTTCTTCTGAACTCATTATAACGACCAATTCAAAATAATAAATTCTATTCATTAATTTTGCTGTTTTTGTCGTCATTTACACTTTTATTTTTTAATTCAGATACCCATCGAAAATGAGATTTATCTGAATTTACCCATCCATAAAAGGTCGATCTATCGATCTGATTTATTTTTCTCATAATTTTATCGCAGATTTGACAAAACAATTTTTTTAATTACTATTTTCCAATTTGGATTATTTTCCTCGTTTTCTCATTCGGATTCACCGGCTAATGGAGGACAACTATAAATGATTACGGTCACAGATTCCCCAAACTGGGATCGTGCCTTATAGCGTTTAAAGAAATTTTGGTCATCAGATAAATCAAAGATTACCGCGATACAATGAGTGACTCCATCAATAATCACTCTTGTAAAGCATTGCCCTATTACATTGAAGAATGAGTTGTTTTCTTTGACTTTTTTCACTTCAATTCCGATTTTCACTCGAGTTTGGTCCACATTCAAGAAGAAGACAAAATCTATTCTCCCAGAAAATGATCCAATCTCTCTTAAATGCTCAATATTTTTAAGGTGGTGGCTAAGATATTTTTGAATATGTATTTCATTTTGATTCAAGAGGCGGTAGACTTTTTGTTTTTTATTATCGATAATTGAATTAAACAACTCTAATTCATTTAAAATAGAGGTTAATATATTTCCCACAACAGGATCGTCTATTTTCAATCTCTTTTGAATGAATTCCCAAGAAGATAATAATTCTAGTGGATCTAAATAGTTCACAAGGGTATTGTAAGGCGAATCATCTATCCGACTAATAAATCCCTTTAACCGAAGTGTGAATGATCGCAGGATCTCATACGGATGAATTTTTAATAACAACAACTCATTAATGACTTCAACAATGTCTTGTAAAATAATGATTTGAATACGCTTGGATGAGAATGTCCCATCAAGGACTAGATCATCTGAATAGGATTCTAAATCTAAGAATCTTGAGGCTGGAACTCCATAAATCTGAGTAGATTCAGATTTCCAATATTTTTTGACTAATTGATGATTTATTGAATGTTGAATTTTATTTATTTCTAGTTCGTCCAAGAATCTTCTCATATTTTGAAAAAAATCGGAATTTTCTAAAGTTGGTTGAAAATTTGTATTTATATCAATGGTCGAACATTTATTATATTTACCCTTCATTTTAGCTATTCTTAAAAAGAATTTATAATTTTTCAGAGTTCTGTGATCCTCTATCTTGGTCTCTTCTTTAATCTCATACTTTTTATCACCTACAACGAAGAAAATCGAAAATTTTTCTTTTACACAATCATTTAGGTAATGCTTTAGGATTAGATCTTTCCTGAAATAACTTAGGTTTAGTTGACAAACATCGATGGTCAAGCGGAACTCTTCATTCTTATTTCTGGAATATTTTGATTTTAAGTGAATTTTTGCGATTTGCTCTATTGATCCTAATTCTGGGAACAGATTTTCTATTTGAGAGATTTGATCTTCCATCAGAATTCCTTTGCTTCGAGTTATAAACTGAAATGTAAAGTTTCCTCCGTCCTCCTGAATTGTTTCGTCATAGATTATCCCTCCATCAAAATCCTCCAGCGAGATTTTAAAGTTATGAGAACTTATGTAATCTTTGAACGCTATTCCCTCCATAATACCAAAGCAATATCCTTCAAGACCTATTTGATCCTTTGTGAAATGTTCTTT
Source organism: Candidatus Heimdallarchaeota archaeon LC_3 (assembly GCA_001940645.1). The sequence goes on along the minus strand of MDVS01000064.1, from coordinate 2,600 downwards.
GCTTTTTAAAGGAAGGTGTATTTGGCACAATATTATACCATTCGATTCATGAGAGATGAAATGTACAATCGAATCTTTTAATATTCCATCTATTGTTGTAAAGAGATGAGCAACGCTTTTAGTCAATTCATCCTACCCAATTTGTTTTGACGCATTTTTAGCTAAGAAATAATATCTAACTGATCTAAATCAAAAAACTGATCATATGCAAAATTAATTGAATGAGATGGTCATGATATTAACATTCTAAGTAATTCTTTTAATTTGACGGTTTGTTATTAATCCTTCATTTATATAGCAGATCCTATAGTAGAACACTCATTTTAGAAATATTCTCCTTACCTTTAGTTTTACAAATGAAGTTTTAGAATTTTGATGATCATACATAATTTCTACTACTTCCTGTGTTGCTTTACACGGAAAGAATCTTATAGGAACTACTCGTGCCCAGTGATCCATTGACAAGGTTTTTAATTAACCCCTGTCCCATTCCTAATTGATGCTTGCCTCTTCCTAATTGTCTCTTGTTTAGTTTCAATGGTCTGATCCCTTATTATTCTTACTTCGTCTGGTTTTGATACTTTTCTCTTGTTTTTTTATTTTGCATATTTGGAATAATCTCTACGACTTCTTGAGTTGCTTTACACCTAAAAAATCTTCCAGGGATTACTCTTGCCCAGCGATCTATTGATAATGTTAATTCCTCAATTTTTTTAATTATTCCTTCTCTCCCCATGCCTACAGGAAGTCTGCCTCTTCCCAATCGTCTTTTTTTCAGCTTCAATGGCTTGACCCCTTTTATTCTTACTTCAATTGATTTTGATATCTTTCTTTTACTTCTCCCTTTTCAATCATTGAAGGATAATCCCAATGCTTTTTGCAAAGATAATATTCCTTTCCTTCTTTTTTCTGCATCTTTTCGCTACATACTGGGCAGATAAAATCGTTTTGTTGAGTTTTTGTATCATCCACTATTTTTGGAGGCAATAACTCTGAAGCATTGGAGATTTTTGGTGTTATTCCTTTCGTTTCCATTTCCCATCCTTCTAATTGATGTTCCAGTGTTTGTCTTACCTTATTACTGACATCAAATAGACTTTCTCCTTCTTCCAATTCTACTTCTGCAGTTAACTGGAAATCTTTTGTCTCGTAGTTCCCTAAGTTAATTTTTCTTGTTATTCCGACTGTAACTTTCTTTATTTGCATTTTTCTTTACCTTCAGTTATAATTTACTCTAATTACTTAATTGAAAGTAAAGATTATATTTGATATTCCCACGTCATTACAAGAATAACGTCTATCTCATGCTGCAATCATTATTCTAATACCGACAAATAATTTTATTCGATATTTTTATTTAGAAATTATTGTGCTGAGAAATTAATAATGCATGTTAACCGAAACTAGTGAATATCCAGAAGTCAAATTGATTTTAAATTATTTCTTCCTGACTTAAAATAAGATTTTATCCAAAATCCTAAGAAAATAGTTTCTAATACAAGAATAATTCCACCGATAATAATAAGTTCAAAAGATCCTGACACTAAACCAAGACCCAAAAAAGTGGCAGGAATTGAGAATAATAGTATCACAAAGAGAAAAAAACCATACCCAACAAAAATTTTAAAGAAGATAGTGATATTCCTATCGCCCACGTCAGAGCGTTCGAAAAGTGTGATTTTCAAGTGCTCTAAAAGATTTTTCATGTCTTTTGAAGCTCTGGAACGTTGTCTCCAAGCTAGTAATCCCTTTTTCAGCGGTAGATAAATTCTTGTTTGAGGAGTGAGTAACCAAGAATTAAATTGAACAAAAGCTGTAATTGTTACTTCAACTCTGCGATCACTTTTTATAAATGTGATTTTTATAATGGTCGGATATGAAAAAATAGATTTCAATTTTTTTAAATAAAAGGTATCAGGTATTTCATCATCCATTAGAGTATAATTTTTACCAAACTCAGTGTTATGAATCCAATTTGTAACAGAATGGATCAATTCTTCCTTGGAGGATGCTGTTGTAAATTTAAATGATGTAAAACCCAAATCTAATCCCTAAAATTATAATTGTCTTTTTTATCTAACAAAATATCATTTTTTACAAAATTATTTGAATAACTACTCGAGTTGCACTTTTTAATCTCTTGAATTTTTCGGTTATTTACATCTTTCATTTCTCCTTGATTTCAAAATTCTCTTATCAATTACGTTTAATATATTCTTCATGAAAGTCATTAGCCCATGTTGGACATCCAGGAATGTTTTCACCTTCTTGACTTTCAAAAAAGACTGAAATTTTCCAGACAGAGAACGTAAACCCTAGAAGCATGAGAAAACCATTAACAATCCACATATCACGGCTTTGACACTTACCAATATTAAATTGTTGCTTGATTTCTCTGTGACATACTTCAATAATCCATCTAAAAGTGTAATCACGATAAATGGTTCTTGGATCTGGCATATGTTTACGTTTAGGGTTAACCATGATAAATTTCGGATTTTTATATTTTTCACTCTTGTATCCATAGATTATGCTCTGTCCTCCTGCTTTTAAGGTCACAAATGCTTTTTTATAGAAAATACGTTCACCAGACGTTGGAT
>MDVS01000063.1 GCA_001940645.1 Candidatus Heimdallarchaeota archaeon LC_3 | reverse complement strand
TGACACATAATTTCCCTTTATTTGTTGAAGAATCTCTTTTTTTTCATTTATTATTAAATAATGTTAAATACTATATTGATTCTGAAATTATGATTCTAATCAAAATAAATAATTATATGAATATTTAATTATTCGTACTATCCCCATTTAACCTATCGACCTTCACAGGCTTGATAGACGATAACCAACATTAATATATTCATATAATTATTTATTTTGATTAGAATCATAATTTCAGAATCAATATAGTATTTAACATTATTGAATTATAAATTGTAAATTAATTTTTAATTAATCTCCCTAAATATTTAGAAATATTAGATTTAGATTTAGATTCAGGAGGAAGAAATTAAGACCATTAATTGCTCAGAATGAGTCTTCCAGTTTTATGAAAAAAGCTTCTATTGTTATCTTATATCCATATTATATGTTATTTATGAGATATAGTATTCTGGTGCTTTTCCTTTTTTCATATCTTCCATTGCTAATACTGACACATAATTTCCCTTTATTTGTTGAAGAATCTCTTTTTTTTCATTTATTATTAAATAATGTTAAATACTATATTGATTCTGAAATTATGATTCTAATCAAAATAAATAATTATATGAATATTTAATTATTCGTACTATCCCCATTTAACCTATCGACCTTCACAGGCTTGATAGACGATAACCAACATTAATATATTCATATAATTATTTATTTTGATTAGAATCATAATTTCAGAATCAATATAGTATTTAACATTATTGAATTATAAATTGTAAATTAATTTTTAATTAATCTCCCTAAATATTTAGAAATATTAGATTTAGATTTAGATTCAGGAGGAAGAAATTAAGACCATTAATTGCTCAGAATGAGTCTTCCAGTTTTATGAAAAAAGCTTCTATTGTTATCTTATATCCATATTATATGTTATTTATGAGATATAGTATTCTGGTGCTTTTCCTTTTTTCATATCTTCCATTGCTAATACTGACACATAATTTCCCTTTATTTGTTGAAGAATCTCTTTTTTTTCATTTATTATTAAATAATACATAAAGATCTTATTATTTTTGTGATCTTTTGCAAAAGATATTACTTTTTGTCCTTGAGTAAGAGTCTCTAGATCCTCCAATTGTGTCGAGAGCTTTTCTTCTCCTTTTTCGAATGGAATCACTTTATATGCACCATTTTCTTCTCTAATCACTTTTATTCGTGATTTATACAGCTTTTGTGGTTCAATAATTATTTTATTTTTTTCTATTGTGACCAAAATCGGTTGATTTGAAGAAAACCCATATTTTTCTACAATCTTTGGTAGATAGACCACCTTCGATCTGGTCATCTGAATAATTTTTTGTTCTTTTGTTATTCTTTCCACTGTATAAATACACCTTAAATTATATATAATTCATTTTTATATAATTATTTCTTCTTGTATATATACTTTTTGGTTATTTAAACCCCACAAGTTATTATTGGTAAGCTTGCCTTTTGGTAGTAATTATCAAATAATCACAGCTTACAGGAAGAAACAAAACATGACTACAATTTTAGAAGCAAAACAGGTCACTGATCTATTAGATCGTGATCCTAAAGATGCAATGATGATTCCGTATTCGGAATACTATCCTTTACAACTAGCTACACTAAAAAAGCGTTTTAATAATCTTATGCCTAAGATCAAAGTCCTTAATCGTGCAGCTGTTGATAAAGGTATCTCTGAAATAAACTCTGAAAAGGATATTGTCCCATTATTATTTGCCCACAGTACCTACAAGATCTATTCTGAGACTTACATTTCAGATAACAAATGGGATAAGATGAATAACTGGTTATCCTCCTTATCTACTTATGATTTTACTCAAGTAGATGTTACAGGTGTTAAATCTATTGATGGTTGGTTAGACTGTCTAGATGAAGCTGGTTTCTTTGTTACTCATAGTTCGGGAACTGGTGGTAAACCATCTTTTTTGCCCAAAGCTCCAGAAGAATTTGAGTTATTTGATAAAATCATTTATCATCTTGGTATTGCAGGATATGAAATCAAAAAGGAAGAAATGGGGACTATCCCTGTCCTCATGTTGTTATTTAAGGAAGGAAGGACAGCTATGATTAGAGGATTGAACAAATTTGCTACCATCTTAGCTCCTGAAGGACAAATTCACTATGCTATGCCAGGTATAATGTCAGCTGATAGACAACGTAGTCAGGCTCTTACTAGAAAACAACTTCGTGAAGGATCAATTTCAGGTCTGAAGAAAATGAAAGCTAAAGCCATGACTGGTATTGGTAACAAAGTTTTAGGAAAATGGATGAAAAATTTCATTGAAGATGCTGTTGAGAAATATCGTGACCAGCGAATATTCTTCTTTGGTCCAGAACCATTAGCTGCCAAGCTTGCTTTGACCTATCTCCCTAAGGGATATAACAACTTATTTGCTCCCGACTCTATTATTTCCATCGGTGGTGGATTAAAAGGTGCTCAACTTCCCCCTAATCATAAGGAAGCCATCTGTAAGTTCTTCGGTGTAAGACCTGAAAATCTTCTTGATGGTTATGGTATGACTGAGAAAAATCCTATGCCTGTCAATCACAAAGGTAAATGGATTTTATCTCCTTGGGAAATACCTATTCTTCTAGATGAAGATACAGGAGAATTTATCGAAATGGATCCCACAAGTGATAAGAAATATACTGGTCAATACGCTTTCTTTGATACTACTGCTCTAAGTTATTGGGGTGGTATAATTACTGGTGATCGTGTGACCATTGATTGGAGTAATTGGGAAGGTAAAGAATATGCTGGTCCAACTATCTCTGTTGAAGGTCGTATCACTGATCTTGAAGGTATTGATGCAGACAAATTATCATGTTCTGCTACCTTTGAGGATTACTTTGAAGAAGAAGGCGGATTAGAAGAGTTCTAAAATCATTACCTTAAATATTTTTTATGATTTATACATTTTGGTGATATTATGAGTAGTATAGTTCAATTTAGTAATAAAAAAGATACTTTACGCGGAAAAATTAGTGGAATTATTTTGCATAAGCTAAAACCTGATGAATTAGTTGTAAATCAGGATGGCATTAAATTTAAAGATGAATTATTTACTTTAGATGAAGTGGAAGACTTTTCTATTAAAAATGCTCTAAATTTCTATCCTATTAACGTAGTTAAGGTAAAATTTACTTCAGGTAGGTCCTTAACTGTTCAAGGTAATGTTGTCCGTACTCCTAAGCGCAATGCTGATGTTCAAGACTTTTATAAATCATTATGTGAAGTTAAGAATCAACCTACAAAAGCTTTTGTCCTTAATTACTATAAAGACACTTTAGAATCATGGTATGTTACTTCCATAGTATTTATGCTTTTTGGTTTCCTTCCAATGCTTGCTTATTGGTTTTACAAAGAAAGAAATCGTGATCCCTCAAAAATTTATTGGAGTATTACTATAATTATTATCTATTTCCTGATATTAATAGTTGCATTGCCCTACTTGCTGAATTAGCAAGTAATTATCTTATTCGTGATTGCGTTGAGTTATCTTCTCACCGATTCTTTTCCTTTCCACTCAATCCAATCACGCTATAATAAATTTTCTGAGACTTATTTGGTTAAATTAGATAATATTTTGTCAATTGAATTAAATCCTTTTCTCACAACTTCTCTTTATACTTATCATATTCATAATGATATTGATGAGACAATCAATATCTTAAAATCTTTAGATTCATCTTGGGATAGTCCAGAGGATGATTATTCGTATAAATCATGGATTACAAGATTATATTTAGATGTTGAACAAGAAAAAGTTACTCCAATCTGGGAAGATACTCCTGGACGGATCATGAAAATCATGGATTTTTCAAGATTTGATAAAGTCTTAAAATTATTTGTTCCTTTCCGTCATTTGATTTTAATAGGATCTTTAGTTTTTCTTATCGGTTTCTGGACTAGTTCTGGGCAATCAATAATCACTGTGTTATTGACCAATAGGAGTGTTCTATATACTGATATAATATTGATCCTCCCAATATTCTATTTTTCAAGGTTTTTCTTTACCCCCATTCATGAATTTGGTCATAATTTTTGGTATTATATGTATAGGAAGCAATCTGGAATATTTTTTATTAACATTCGTGGACTGATTCGTTTCCAAGGAATCACTGATCTTCCTGATCTATTATTTTTACCCAAATTATATCAGCGAATGGTAGTTTCATTTGGGGGATTATGGGCAGAAATGATTTCTTTGACCATGATTTTAGTTATGTTCCCAGACATTCAACTATCATTTTTTGTTCTTGTAGTTAGTTTAAGAGTATTTTTTAGCCTTATTTGGAACATGAATTTGTTATCAACTGGTTCAGATGGACACAGACTGGTAGCTGATATGATAGGTTTTCCAACTTTAGGTGAAGCATATATTGAGTATCTTGTTAGAAAAGTTGCCAATATTCCTTTGAAGGATACACTTTACAACCGACGGGTATTAATAACTATAAGATTATTCATAATTTTTTCTTTCATGTTCGTTGGTGTATTAATTATCCTTCAAATTAATTACTTTGGTAAGCTATTCTTTTTATTACTCTCTACATCTTTGAATCTAGTTACTACTAATACTTTTATAATAATAATGTTATTAATGTCCTATTTATATTTTCTTGATTTTGTAGTATTTGCTTATAGGAGGATTCGTTTCTTTTCTCAATTTTTATCGATTAGAAGAAGAAAGAAATCATATTTAGAGAGTACCTTAAGACTTCATTTTTCATATGGAATTATTTCATATTTATACTCGATTCGTTATTACTATTGAATAACAAGAAGAATCCTAAAATGAATGAAAAATAACTGGTAAATCAAAATGAATCCAAATGGCATTAGTTTGCTTCATGAATTTTTACAAGAAGAGACTGATAAAGAAAACAGAAATATTATCGTGCTTCAAATAAAGAAATATTCTATACAAAATAATAAAGAAGAGGATTAATAGAAAAAATGATGAATACCCAATCAGACTTTCTTGATTTTTTAATTGATGATTCTCTGCCTTCAGAAGAAAGAGAAGTTTTAATAGATTTTATATATCAATTTAAATTTCCTTTACCTAAGATCGATACACCTTTTCCTCAGTTTGGATATGTTGTCCAGAATGGTCATATTACACAACTTGGACTTAAGAAATCACTTTGAGAATTGATAATAAATCACTTATTCTTTTTGCTAATCCTACTACTTACTTACACGTATCCAGAAAATTCTTTTTACGTCGTGTGATATATTTTGAAAGCTTCGATAATATCTTTGAAGCACTCAACAAATATAATTTTCCTTGTAGTATCCAATTAGATAGGAATCATGTAAATGGATTTATGTTATTACCCCAAACGACCAAAAAATTTAGTAATCAATCTTTAGTAATGATTATCTGTAAAAAAGATTCAATTAATTTCTATTCAGACCTTAAGGAAACTCAAAATGAAAATGAAAAGTATTATCTTGAAGAAAATTATCTTACAAGCATAGAAACAACGTTCCCACTAAAAAAGGTTGTTGAATACTTTCGAGAAGAATCTTTTCTAATTCCTCAGGAGAGATTATTAATAATAAGAAATATCCTTAATCAGCTTAATGAAAATTTTAAATATGATTTAACTGAGATTAGTATAAGACAAGAGGAATTTATGTTTATTAAGACAGCTTTCAAGGAATTTAATCTTGAAATAAGTTTAAATTCAGCTGATGTGAAATTATATTAGCACCTTATTTCATCAATTTCTATTATCTCTCATTTGAAGCTTTCAATATAATTCTGACTTTAAATTTAGGACTTAATAAAGAAAGAAATGTTTAATTTACAAGATATTTAGTTTAACATCTGAATAGCATATTGTATAGGTGATATGATAAATTTTTTCTGCGAATTTAGTATTAAAGGCGTAAGAGTTAAAGGACTTTTTCTTGAGAAGGTCTCTAACGATTTGAAATATTATTAATACAACATTTTATTTAAAATGTGATATTAAATATTTATAATAAGTTCATTGAATAAATAGAGATGGTTAAATATGGCGAATCCAAAAGTTTACTTTGATATGGAAATCGGTGGAAAAGATGCTGGAAGAATAGTTTTCGAATTAAGAGCAGATATAGTTCCAAAAACTGCTGAAAATTTTAGAGCTCTATCTACTGGAGAGAAAGGATACGGATATAAAGGTAGCTCCTTTCATCGTGTAATCCCCAATTTTATGCTTCAAGGCGGCGACTACGAAAAAAATAATGGAACAGCAGGAAAAAGTATCTATGGATCTAAGTTTTCTGATGAAAATTTTCAATTAAAACACACAGAACCTGGAATTTTATCAATGGCAAACGCAGGACCAAATACCAATGGATCACAGTTTTTTATCTGTACAGTTAAAACTTCACATTTAGATGGAAAACACGTTGTATTTGGTCAAGTAGTTAAGGGAATGGATGTAGTAAAAAATATCGAAAAAGTAGGATCCCAATCTGGAAGAACAAGCCAGAAAGTCGTTGTAAAAGATTCAGGACAATTATAGAATCCATTTTTTGATAGAAATCTTTTTTTTTTTATTGGTAGGTTAATTACTATCTAAACCGAATTTTTTTTTCTAATTTAGGTTTTCCGTGAGAATGGTTACTTTTAAATAGAAATAATCACCTACTTAATTTAGCATAATCATCATAGGCGATTTTCAAATGGCTTTTACACCATCAAATCCAAGTTCTGCACCCGATGAATTGGTTCAGAAACTAGAAACAAAAAATCAACTTCTTGAAAGGAAGTTACGATTGGCCAACAATGAACTGGTTCAATTAAGAGAAGAAATGAAAACATTATCGACTTTACCTTTACAAGTGGGGACAGTACAAGACATAATTATTGATAATGACAATAATTACGCTCTAGTAATGATTCGAGGTTCAAACCAGTTATTTAGAGTGTCTTATTCGGATGAAAAATTTCCTGACGGAAAATTATCTCCCGGAGTATTAGTAACACTTCATCCGAAGACATTAGCTATTATAGGTACGTTACAGGAGTCTGAAGATACTTATGTTCGTGCTATGGAAGTATTGAAGAAACCTGATATAACCTTTGATATGATTGGTGGATTAAGTGACGAAATTCAATTAGTTGTTGAGAGCATTGAATTATCTCTCAACAAACCAGAAGTGTTTGATGAACTTGGAGTCATACCTCCAAAAGGAATTTTACTTTACGGTCCGCCAGGAACTGGTAAAACAATGATTGCAAAAGCTTTAGCTCATGAAACTAAAGCTACCTTTATTGGATTGGCAGCTCCTGAACTTGCTCAAAAATTCATTGGTGATGGTGCAAGATTAGTAAGAGAGATATTTCATTTTGCAAGAAAAAATGCTCCAGCTATAATATTCATTGATGAAATAGATGCAATTGCTATGAGAAGATCAGATTTACCAACTGAGGGAAACACAGAAATTCATCGTACTTTTTTACAATTATTAGCAGAATTAGATGGATTTAATGAACGTGGAAACATTAAATTTGTTGCTGCGACTAACAGACCGGACGTTTTAGATAAAGCTATAACCAGACCTGGCAGATTTGATAGGAAAATAGAAATTGGGATACCCTCTGAATCTGAGAGAGTTGATATTTTTAAAATTCATACAAGAAAAATGAAAACATCAGACATCGACTATTTGGTGTTGAGTAAGGAGACTAAAGGATTTAATGGAGCAGAAATCCGAGCAGTATGCACAGAAGCTGGATTGTTAGCAATTCGATGTCATAAAAAACAGATAGATATGGGAGATATGTTATCTGCAATAACTAAGGTAAAAAAGAAAACTAAACAAGAAAAAATATTTCTAGATTATCGTTAGAAGTCAAAAAAAATAAGACTAAAGGGATTTTCTACGTTAATTATATGTTTATAGGGAAAAAGTAGAACTCAAATTGATATTAGAAATTGATATTTAATTTGAATAATTGCCTACTTTTTTCGATGTAATAAAGAAATTATGTTTCTTTGTAAATAAAAGATGAAAATTATTTTAAAATTAATAATAAAGATAGCTCTACTAGTGTTACCTTTTTTTGTATCAGTTTAGCTATTATTTATGAAAAAAACCAAATTATTAGTAATAAGGACTACAAAAAAGATTTTTTCTAATGTTTTTGATGCTCAACCTTTAATGAATACATTTAAGAACAATATTCATGATTGAACCTTTGTTTAGTTCCCTAATAGCACTTTTTGTTGCTTTTCTTTGGGGAATTAATTCACATTTTGTGAAAAAAGGGATGATAGGAGAAAATGTCTTTTCCAGTCTCTTTTTTCGGTCAATCACAGCCTTTCCTATATTGATTATACTAGGAATTTATTTTAGTGGGCTAGATGTTCTTTTAAATTATCTTAGTTTGGATGTTTTCCCATTTGTATTTGCTTCCATAATTTTACTAGTAATTGGAGATGGAATTTTTGCATATTCTTTAAAAAAATATCCTGTAAAGGTAATATTACCAATTACATCAATATATCCTTTATTCACTCAAATTGTTTTAATGATAACTGGTCAAGAATTTATTGGAACATCGATATTATTTGGTACTGTGATTATTGATGTGGGTGTTTTTATGGTTACACGAGGGGATAGCAAAAATAATATAAAAGCTGAAGCAGTTATTTTTGGATTAATCCCTGCTATTGCTTGGGGGACATCTGTCGCTTTTGTAAATTATGTACTTAATTCGCTTCCTGGTGCAGAACCTATTTCGCTAACCGGGATAAGAATTTTATTTATTGGAGTAATTGGATTAGGATTATTTTTTTTATCAAAAAATAACGTAAAAAAATATATTGAGCGACCAAGGGAAGAAAAAATTAATTCAATTTTTTATCTTGGATTAAGTGGGTTAATTGCTTGGACATTTGGAGCCACTTTGTTCTTCTTTGCAGTTCAAAATATTGGAGCCGGAATACCAACGCCTATCTCCAGTACTAACCCAATTTGGGCAGTATTGGTTGGAACATTATTTGGAATAGAATTTATTACAAGAAAACAAATGTTGGGGGTATTTTCCTGTGTTATGGGTACAATTATTATACTTTTATAAAAATCAATTGAATATTTCTAATTATTTATATTCATAACTCAAAATAATCTTTTTTTGTTTTTATTATGGTGAAGTTGACTTACATATTTACAGGAGTAGATTGCATTTTTATATCAAAATTATTATCTTATTAGATAAAAAAATAAAACAAAGACATAAGAGGAATTCGACCATGTTAGATATAGGAGCTTTTTTAATTAATCGTGTTATGGATTTAATTATTGGATTGGTATTAGGACTTATAATTGGTGTCATTGTCTCCATATTCGCTTATTTCACTGTTGAAGGAGATTTAAAGAATCGATTAATCCCTAGATTGTTAGTTATAGTTACAATAGTATTTGGTATTCTTAGCTTTATTCAAATGTTCCTAGCTGAATTATCAGTGATATCATACATAGACATTTTACAAGGAGGCACAGGATTAATCGTTATAATATTAACAATATTGTTAATATTGGTTTTAATATGGTATGCAAGCTACATTACGGAAGGAGAATTTCTTAAATCAGTAAATATTTCAGGAAAATTCAATTCAAAAAAATTCCAAACTTATGGGGGACCTATTGTCTTTATAGTCTTCATTGGTATTTTTGCCTCTTTTTTTATGTTAATCTTTTTAGAAGACTTTAGTTTCATATTTGTGATTGGAATTCCCCTCATATTCATAATTCTATTAATATTCTCAATACGTATTCTTGTTAATAGGCGATCTAGAAGAACTTTGGTTCTTGTATTAAGGAGAGGGAAACCTGCATTATTTGTAGCCATTTTTATTCTTGGATCTCTAATAGCAATCATAGGTTATTTCAGTTTCATTCATGCATCACTTTTTGCTCCAGTAAACCAAGCTAATTATTTTAACAGTTTTATAGAAACAAGTACTGAAGATTTATTTGAAAATGAGATACGTGATGATCAATTACGGCTTGTAGATAAAGAATTAGCTCAAGCGATAGTTAACAGACACGCAAGTATCTTTGGAAGCAATGTTTTTGCTAGTTCCCTTCATATAACCACCTATGATGGAAAACTGGTTTGGGTTGCTGCAATGGCTCCAGATAATATGTTTAATCAAGAATTAAAGGGATTACTTATTGTAGATGCAAATGATCCCACGAAAATTCCAGAAGACATTGTTTTTGATCCTGGAGAAGCTGTTATATCAGAAAATTTATTCTATGGAGCTGAAACTAAACGAGTTTCTTGGTTACAGGATCCTATGTCTTCTTATGGACGAACTTATATAACATGGAAGGATGGTGATCCTGATGGAGATCTAGTTCAAATTCAAACATTTAATACACCTAAGCTTTTTGAATGGATCACTCATTATGGTGGAGTAAAAATTTATGATATGAAAGGAAATTTATTGGATACATATACTGATCTTGCGACAATGCCTGAATGGATATCACAGCCTTTTGACGAAGAATGGTTAGAAAACAATATCTACAATTGGGGAAATCTTAGACAAGGAAATGGATTCAATATATTTGCATCAGGTTTTTTAGGACTCGTAACTCCTTCTGCTGATAGGTTAGAAATTTCACGAGATACACGATATATTATATCTCCTGATACTAATGAAACTGTAGCAATTACTCCTGTTCATCCTTCAACGAACCAGTTATCAAATGCTGGTGTATTTTTGTCAAAAAATAATAGTATAACTTACTATGACTATCATCAACGAGGATATATTTCTGCTGAATCTATCGAGCAATATGTGGAAAGTCAAGAACCACAAGTCGCACAAGGAATTTATTATTCAACCTTACCCATGCTTTATACCATGAATGTAGGAAATGATACACGAATGGCTTGGTTTACTCCAGTTTACCACAAAACTCAGACTTATGATAGTGAAGGTTTTCTTACGACAGTTAATGTTCAATTTAGAGGACTATATATTCTTGATGCTAAAAAACAGGAAATTTTTGGTCGAGCTTATTTATCTGACTACGGAACTACTTCTAATATGATCGCTGCAGCTAAAACTAATTATAGGAATTCTGTTATTAATGCAGATTTAGGAGTTGACATACCATCTAATGTAACTGAATTATTGACTGTTAATATAACTCAAAAAGCATCTTATGTAGCAAATGGGACAACTTTTATTGCTTTCAAAACAAATAACAGTCTATATGAATATTTGATTGCTTCTCCAGAAGAATTATCCCAAGTTCATTGGTTGTATGCATTATTCGATGTAGAGGCCGGTACTGTAATTAAATTTACTGCTTTTCGAGAAAATAATTCCTGGATACTGACATCATTGCAACCTGCTTAAAATAATTTCTATTACTGTTTTTTTCCTTTTTTTCTTTAATTATTGCTATTTTTAAACTATTTATTTTTTTTCTATTTATTAAGAAGTTTGAATCCATGAATCGCTAACTCACGAACATTAGTAAATATTTTTTTATCTAATTCTATTTCTTTTTGGGAAAACAATTTTATTGTATGCTCTTCAGGTGAATTGAATACTTTATTCTTTAATGTAGCAAAAAATATCCAATCCATATGAAAATGGTTAAGTTCAATATTTTCCTTGATGAGAAAATGTGGCATCATCAATGTTTCTACTCTATCATCAGAAATGTTTGTATTTTGAGTATTGGGGAATAAAAAGTTTATTTCACGCTCTCCTACTTCTTCAAATATTTCCCTTCTAGCAGTTTCCTCAGGAGATTCATTCTCTTCAATATGACCGCCTGGAGGTAACCATGTAAGGAGTGTCGGATGCCAGATCATAAGGGTTTTATTAATTTCTTTAACAAAAAGATAGGTCGTTGCTGTAAAATGTTTTACTTCTTTCGTGTGCAAAGAAAAGACCATTAAATAAAAAGGAATAATAAAAAGAGAAAAAAATTAGAAATTTAGATCCCTAATCTCTACTCATACCTGACATTGCTAAGAAGAACATTAAAAGGTATTTTATGAAGAATATAATATCATAAAATAACCACAAAGCCATCATTGCAGGTGAATTGAATTCCATTCTTTCCAAACGAGCAAAATCCATATACATAAATAATGCAAATAATAAAGCACCACCACCACTAACTATCAAATAAAAGAATGGCCAATTTTGTAGGAAGAATATCCCAAGGAATGAAAACAAAATAAATATTATAGCAAAAATCATAACTCCTTTATACATTCCTGATACATCTGGTTTTCTCGTACTTGTGTAAGCCCAAATTGCGAATATTGTTACAAAAGCTATACCAAAAGTCATGAATACAACAGCAGGAGCTTCACCTAAGGCATAATTAACTATGAACCCTAAAGTTATTGCACTTGCAACCGCAAATACATTCAAAATAATTATTGCTGTTGATTCTGAAAATTGTTTTCTAAATAAGGTAGCAAAAAGTAATAAAAATATTATTCCCATTTCTACCATTGAACCTATTGAATAAATAACAATTAGATCCTTAAGTGGAAATAAAGTCATTATTCCAATTACTACAGTTGCTATCGCCATTGCCACCATTAAGTGACGGTAAGCAACTGCTCTTGGATCATAATCATATTGTTCTTCATATTGATTACTATACATTTTTTTATATTGCTCCTTCGAATTTAACTTGGAATTAATATATATTCTATTAACTAAGTTAGAATAATCTTATCCTTAATACCATTTTTTAGCTTATAAAAATATTGATGTTTTCAGAAGCGGAATAAATAGCAATTCTTATAGTTCCTGATAAGAAAATGACTAATTATTTAAGGTAAGAGTAATCTGGAATAATTTTGCTGAATCTTATTAGATTAAGGAGAAAAAAAAAAAAATTAGGTATACTAATTTAATTACAATTAAGAAAATTGGAAAATCTTTCATGTGATATGTCGAATTCTATTTCCTATAAAAAACCTTTGTTGCTTCCTCCAAATATTCTTGCATTGCTCTAATATCTTTATTTTTCTCCTTTCTTTATACGTCTTTAATTATTTCTTCTCTGAAATAAATATGTTTATCCGTTATTGGATTAAGAACCAAATTCTTGTGTGTAATTCACTATAAAAAAATCTCTAATTGATCCAAAATCAAGAACAGACACTAAATTACTAATTATAATAAACGATTTAGTTTTTAAGAACTCTGAAACCTTTTCCTTTCTTTTTCTGAATAAATTATCTTTATTAGTTTACTCTCCTTTTATGATATCTTCCCCTTTTATTTTTTCGGGGATTAAATTAATAACATCTTTATTAAATTGTTCCATAATTAACCTCGAATTAATAATTTTTTCTTTTTTGAATTTCTTGTAATATTCTACCTGTAATTCTACTTGATCTTGCGGAAATCCTAATTTGGAGAAATATGATTTTACAAATTCCACGTCACTATAAGGAATCGTAAGAAAAGTTATTCAAATATTGAATTTTACAGATTTCAATAAAAGAACTATCCGTTTAATAGTGATTCTTTTTTGTCTCCGAAAAACAGTAACAAGGATAAGAATATTTCTGATAAAACTTTAATTATTGACTTTGGAACTTATAATACTAAAGTGGGATTTACCTTGGAAGGTGCACCACGCTTAGTCTTTTTAAGTCTTGTTGGATATGAAAAAGGTTCATATGATCCTCTTGTCGCTGAAGAAGTCCTTTATTCTTCTGATCCCAATATCAAAATTAAATTTCCATTTAAGAATTCTCCTTGGGATTGGAATGCTGTTGAAGAATTATTAAACTATATCTACACTGAATTACGCATTGATTCATCACTTTATCCAGTTTCAATTGTACCTCCCTATAATTTCACAAACGAGGATAAGAAACGATTAATAACAACACTATTTGAAGCTTTTCAGATTCCTAAATTAATTGTATTTAATGAAAATGACCTTATATTGCAATCTAGCTACAAAAATACCGGAATAGTAGTTGATATTGGTTATAATCATTCTTCAATTGTCCCATACCAGTCTGGCTATGAAATAACTCCTGCTAAGATGCCTTTTCATATAACAGCTAAAACATTTTTCGAAACTCTCTTTAAGAATCTCAATCAAGAATTGAAATTCGAGGATGAGAAAATTACTAGTATTAGGAGTGTTTTTGAATCAGTTGAAGAGATCGACAACATTTTTTATGTGTCAGCAAATTACGAAAAGGAAAAGGAAATTGAAAAAATAACTACTAAACCCTTACTTCTGAACGGGAAAAAATATGAATTGGGTCCTGAACAATTTCAAATACCAGAATTATTCTTTAAACCTTCATTATTTAGGATAAATGCCTTGTCTATTCAAAAAATTATTAAGTTTGTTCTTGATAATTGCCCAAAAGAAATAATAAAAGATCTATGTGAGAATATTGTCCTCTCAGGTGCTATTACAAAAATTCCCGGAATGAATGAGCGAATAACCTTTTCGTTAGCTCGTCAGTTTCCAATTAATTATCTTATTTATGTCAATTCCCATAAAAAGCGAGAATGGAGTGCATTCATGGGAGTTGAACAGATTCTTTCTAATGATTATATCAATGAATTCTGGCATTTGTCATTATCTTCAGCATTAAAGAATTATTGCTCTGATTAACTGCTATTATAATATCAAAATGGAAAAAATTGTTTATTTATTAAATGAATTTTTTTACACCTTATTTCTTCTCAAGTGGTACTTCTATTGTGGTGACCAAACTTTTTCACAAAAAATTAAATGGAGTACAAGATTTATAAATAAATCTTTAAATTCCTCTATGTAGCTAATGGAGATTTAATAATATTTATGCATTTAAAGGTCAATTGCATTCTAAAGGTTGATAAGCAATATTATTTTAATATAAAATAGTAAGACTTCTTTTAATGCAGTTTTTTATTTCATTTGTATAAAATAAGTGAGAAAGTTTATGATAGTAGGTGAATTAAGGAGCAAATCTGTGAAGGATGTTATTGTAATCAAAACATCAATAACGGTTACTGGTACTATATCTGAAGCAGTAGAAAAAATGTCAAAAGACAAAACTGGAGTAATTGCTATCTTAGAACCTGAAACAAACAAGTTCTTAGGGTTGTTTACTAAACGTCATTTATTAAGAAGAGTGATTCTTCAAAATAGAGAAAAGAACGAGCTGGTTTCATCTGTTTTTACTCCTAATCCAATTTCAATTCTGGATAATTCCAATCTTGAAGAAGCATTTGTAATAATGTATAAACATAATTATAAGTATTTACCAGTTGTTAATGAATTCAATGAATTTTTTGGATTTATTGTTGCTGAAGATCTATTACGATTCTTAGAGGACCAATTTCCAGAAACAATATCTACAGCTCAAAGTAAAAAATCTTTTACTACAAGGGATGGTGCATAATATTAGTTCTGATGATTCTCAAAAAGGAAAAATATGTCCTGCTTGCGGATTTGAAAACATTCAAGGAGTAGATGTTTGTGTTGAATGTTTTACTGATCTTTTTCACTTGGATGCGAAAGCAAAACCGACTACTGATAACCAACTTGAAAAAGCTTTATTAAGAGATCATATTTTCGAATTAGACATGAAAAAAGCATTTCTTGTTAAACCAGATACCACAGTTGAAGAAGCAATAGAATTACTGGTTGAAGGACGGAGAGGGGCATTATTCGTTGTAGAAGATCTTGATAAATCCGGTAGAATTGATGATCCAAATGAAATAATTGGGATTTTTCGTGCATGGGAAGCTCAAAATAATGTGTTTATTAAGGATCCAATCCCTTTAGACGAACCAATTAGAAATTATATGAGCCGTAATGATGTTATTCTTGATATAAATGATCATGTTGCAGAAGCAATTCATGAATTACAAATAAGAAAAAAAGAATATCTTCCAGTTTTTCAAGAAGGCATGGCAATACGATATATTGGGATTAAAGATATCATGGATTATATCATGAAGAAAAACCCACAATTAGAGGATATGCAATTTAAAGGAGAAGAAAAATTTCTCAAAAAAGAAAAAAGAAGATAAATATTTAATTTTTTGAAGGAAAATAATAAAAAGACCTTAAATCTCCAAAATCGGGATATTTTTCAACCAAATTTGCTTCTATTAATATTTTAAGGCCATATCGTATACTACGAAGGTTAAGTCCTAATTCCTGAACTAGTTCTTCTGGTTTCTTAGGCTTACTTTTTTTTATGAGATGTTCTAGGACAGTATACGCAATTTTACTGGTCTTATTTTGATTTAAAGTAATCCGGTTATTTGCTACTGAAGAAGCCATATTGATACCTGTGATTATTTAGATGACCCTACTTTACTATAAGGCTTAAGTAATCACTCAGTTATTAAAGTCAAATAAAGATAAAAATGATACGCAATTTAATATCAATAAGATCGATAAGATTGAAAAAGAAGTTGATTATCTAAAAGCTTATAACTTTTTAACCAAAGAATTTATTCAGTCACAAATTCAATATGACCTTGGAAAAACAAGCTTTTGGGCAGATGGATTTTGGAGAAGACGAGAGAGACATGCTAACAGACCAGATCCAGAAGTGGACATAATTGGAAATTATAGACCTGAAAATCTCTTAGAAATTGGTTCAGTTTATGAAAGATTTTTGAACAAGATTGGAAGATTATTTGAAGAAAAAATCAAAAAAGTTAATTACACGTAATAGAATATTGTCCACTTTTAGAACCTAACTATAAGCAATTTAGTGAAGAGAATAAAGCATTAGAAAAGATTAATTTTGTTTTTGATGATTTTTTTATAACAACTAAATTAAAAAGTGTAAAATTTGACATTATAATTCTTCCAATGAACAACTTTTATAGTTTTGATGATAATAAGGTTAGAACATTACTTAAATCGGTAAAAAAACATTAGCAGAAAACGGATTATTCATATTTTCATCTCATAAGCTTCCAGACAATATTATCACCGAAAAAATGACTAAAGAAAGAACAAGAGGGGATCTACTTCTGGAGTAAAGACAATCCACAATAACGTGAGAAGTTTTTCGATTTGACAGAAAGATAACTCCTACAGGAATATTAGCAATAAATTATTTCCTATATCATCGTTTGACAAGAAATTATTGGATAAAAGATAAAGCTGTTTTTAGAATATCAAACTATTATAGAAGAAAGAACCAAATAATGGATTTGGTAAAAATATTTAGCTTGTTAATAAAAGATATTGATGATGAGAGTCATTCTTATGTATTTACATGTAAACCAAATTAAATTTTCCTATTTATCTAGACTGATTTGATTTAATAAATAGGCATAATAGAAAGCAATTTCTTTTAAATAATCATATCTTCCGCTTGCTCCTCCGTGACCTGCTCCCATATTTGTTTTAAGTAATAAAAGATTTGAATCGGTTTTTGATGATCTCAATTTAGCTATCCACTTTGCAGGTTCCCAATATTGTACTCTGGGATCATTTAATCCAGCTGTAATCAATATTGAGGGATAATCTTTTGCAGTAACATTATCTAATGGAGAATATGAAAACATATAATCAAAATCATCCTTAACTTTAGGATTTCCCCATTCATTAAACTCTGGTATAGTCAATGGTATTGTTTCATCAAGCATAGTGTTAATTACATCAACAAATGGAACATGAGCAATAATTGCCTTGAATAAATCAGGACGCATATTTACAACTACACCCATAAGTAAACCACCTGCACTACCTCCCATTGCAATTAATTGTTTAGTAGAAGTATAATTCCTTTCAATTATATGTTCTGCACATCGTATAAAATCAGTAAAGGTGTTTTTCTTTTTAAATAATTTACCAGAATTATACCAAGGTTTTCCTTTTTCTCCTCCACCACGTATATGGGCTTTAGCAAAAATAATTCCTCTATCTAACAAAGATACAAGGTTAGAACTAAAACTGGGATCAGAAGAAAATCCATATGACCCGTAGCCAGTTAATAGAACGGGATGAGATTTTGATAAATTTAAATCCTTTCTATAGGCAATTGAGATAAAAATCTTTTCATCATCATCTGCTATGGCTATTTCACGTTTAGAAGTATATTTATTACTATCATATCCTTTTATCTCATCTTGTTTTTTAAGCTCACGTGTTTTATCGATCATATTATAGTCATAAATAGAATTGGGGGTAATCAATGAAGAATATTGGAATCTTAATAGCTCTGAATTATAATCTATATTTAGTGCTGATGATCCATCATTCAAAGTATATAAATCTTCGTCAAAAGAAATATCATGAGTAGATTCATCACTAAAATTATAAATACTTATATTTTTTAGACCATCGATTCTTTTATAAATAGCTAAATGATATTTAAAGATATCTACAGAATAAAGATGAATTTTATGGTTGTGAGGGACCAATTCTTTCCAATTTTCAACTTTAGGATCAGTAGAAGAAACAGTTACTAATTTAAAGTTTATTGCGTTCTTATTCGTAATAATATAGAACAACCCATTCCTGTGTTCGATATAATATTCAATTTCTTTTTCACGAGGATATAACATTGTAAGAGTATTTGAGGGTTCATTCTTATTTAAATAACGTATTTCTGAAGAATTCATACTTTTGCTAACAATTACTAGATATTCTCTATCCATAGTAGAGTAGGGAGACGCACGGAAAGTTTCATCGCTTTCATTGTAAAGTAACTCATCCTTAGCAACCTCAGCTCCTAAAGTGTGTTTATAAATTTTGGAAGCTCGCTTCGCATCATCAGTTTTAGTATAATAAAAAGTTTTATTATCATTTGCCCAAACTAGTCCATAAGTTACGTCAGAAATTACATCTAATAATAGGTCACTGGTTGTAAGGTCTTTTACATAAAGGGTAAAATCTTCGTCACCTTTAAAATCAACACCATAAGCTAATAAGTTATGCTTTGGGCTGACTTTTAATATTCCTAACGTACAATACTTTTTGTCTTTAGCTAATTCATTAACATCGAGAATTATTTCTTCAGAATTATCTAGATGATCTTTTTTGCGACAAAAAATATTATACTGTTTCCCTTTCTCGGTACGGGTGTAATAAAAATAATCATCTAATTTTTGTGGGACGTTAATGTCTGTTTCTTTGATGCGACCTATCATTTCGTCATATAAAGTTTTTTGTAAATCTGTGGTCGGTGCCATAACGGATTCAGTATATTTATTTTCCGCATTTAAGTATTCAATGACTTCTTGATTATTTTTTTCACGTAACCAAAAATAGTTATCAATTAACGTATATCCATGAATTTCTGTTTTTTTAGGAATAATATTAGCAACAGGAGGTTTGATATTATTTTCTTGAGTCATTATAGCTACCTCTGAAAAAATAAAGATAATAAAAAGAAAAATGTAGAAACCTATGTCTTTTTGGGAGAAATCATAGACTATTGATTAAGAAAAAATAGAACGAAGATTTTAAGTTTTATTGTTTTATTATTACCCCATCTTCCATGAAGATCTTTCTAGTAGCAAATTCGGATACTTCTTGGTCATGAGTTATAATAACAATGGTGGTACCAGTTTCTTCATGAAATTTTTTTAACAATTCCATAACTTGGCGTCCAGTTTGTGAATCTAAATCTCCTGTTGGTTCATCAGCAAAAATAACAGCAGGTTGATTAGTCAGAGCTCTTGCAATTGAAACTCGTTGCATCTGACCTCCACTTAATTGTGCTGGGAACTGTTTTGCTTGTCTTTCAATCCCTACTCCTTTTAAAAGTTCATTAATACGTTTTGATAATTTCCTAGTTGTTCCAGCAAGATCTGCTGGAAGCGTTACATTTTCTCGTGCATTATAATGTGGAAGTAAAGCGTAACTTTGGAAAATAAAACCCATTTCTGATAAGCGTAATTTAGATTTTTCTGAATCACTCATCTTCTTAAGGTTTTTACCCCTAAAATAGACACTTCCAGAATCAGGGGTATCTAAACTAGCAATACAATTCAATAAAGTAGTTTTTCCTGCCCCCGATTGACCAACTATAGCTATAAATTCTCCTTCTTTTATATCGAGGTTTATTCCTCTTAGAGCATAGACTGTAGTCCTTCCTAGGTCATAGTTCTTGTATAAGCCTTTCATAGAGATGATAATATCTTTATCGATTTCAATTTCTGACTCAGATTTAGTTTCGAATAAATCGGTATTAAAACTAAAGAAAGGTATATCAAGACCAAAATAATCTCCCCAGTTTTTTAATAATTCTGCTTCAACAAAAAGATCTACACTAAGTTCTGCTACAGGTTTCAATGCATTTTTGAACTCATTTACATTATCTAACTTAATCAATCCATTAACATTGGGATCTAAATAATCGCGAAGACTTTCTTGGCAATGGTCAATTTTTTCACTTACAGACTGTAATTTGTTTTGTCCAATACTGATTTCCTCTGTGATTCTGTTTAATGTTGTATTGAAGTCTTGAAAATCACCTTTCATATTATACGAAGAAAGTGTAAATCTAGGAATTTCAAATAAATTAATTATTCGGTAAATTAAATTGTCTAATTCTTGTAATGCACTAAGTTTAGCTACTAATATTCTTAAAAATAACTCAAACTTTGTCTGTAATTTCTTATTAGTTGTCTTATAATGTTTTTGCGAAAGAATTTCTTCTAACTTTATCAATACATTTTCCATTGTTTCCAGTTTCTCTATTGTTGGTTTTAGAAATGTAACAAAGAAATTGACGATAATAAATTTATCAACTAATCTTCCTATATTCACTGGTAATTCTGATAATTTTCCAGTAAAAACAGGGAAATCCAGACCGGAAAGATAAAATCTATACTCCTGAGATTCATCTAGATCCCAAAGTGTAATAAAACTTTTTGCACTCAGTTCACAAAAGATTTTTGGTAAATCATCATTTATCTTTTTCATGGAATTATCGAATTTTTTAGGAAGTGATGAATCGACTTGTTTTATAAAATCTTTAACTAATTGAGAAACTTCTTTTAGTTCTTGATTATTTTTCATATAGGATTTTAATCGGGACTCATCTTTTATATAGTAATCTTTAAACCTGTTTATTAAGGCACCTTTTTCAATTTTATCGACCATTTCTTGATTTAATTGCGTCTTTCCATTCGTTTCTCCGGAAACCAAAATGAAAGTATTCAATTCTTGGCTGTTTACTAACTTGCCGGAAATATTAAGACTTTTTTTCATATCGGAAACTAATTTTGATTGTAAATTTCTGTTGATTTGTTTTAATGGTTTATTAATTAATCCTGCACAGTAAACTTTCATTAATTTACCTCCTCAAAGGGGCCATATTCTATATTTGAAATTTCACCATCAATCATATGCACGATAGCATCGCATTGATTAGCTATCCATTGATTGTGTGTTACAAGGATAAATGTTTGTTTATTTAGTGTATTGATTCTTCTAAACAAAATCATTATTTCAGCACTGGTTGTGGAATCAAGATCTCCAGTAGGTTCATCACCTAAAATAATAGCTGGTTCATTAATGAGTGCACGTGCAACAGCTACTCTTTGTTGTTGACCCCCGGATAATTCAAGTGGATCATGATACAATCGGTCTCCTAAACCCAAATCTCTTAAAAGCATTTTTGCTTGTTCTCTAGCTACTCCAGATTTCATTCCTCTAAGAAGTAATGGTGTTTCAACATTTTCAACTGCTGATAGGAAAGAAAATAAGTTGAACAATTGAAAAATGAATCCAATATTTTCTCGACGAAAAGCTGTCATTTTCCCATCAGACAAGCGTTCTGTATCAATGCCATTAATAATGACATTTCCTTTTGTGTTTCGATCTAAATGCCCGATTAAATTTAAAAGTGTGGTCTTTCCACAACCAGATGGTCCCATAATTGCAATCATCCCACCTCTTTTAATATCAAGATTGATTCCTTTGAGAGCATGAACTTCGTTAGATTTACCCTTATTATACCGTTTATGTAAATTTTTTATTGAGAGGATTACTTGGCTGTCATATTCTTTCTCCAAATTTTCCTCTGTTTGTTCAGTTTGTACTACAACTTTCATTTTCAATCCTCCTTTATCCTACATACCTCAATGCTTCTGCAGCAGGTATACGTGAAGCAACCCAACCAGGTATTGCTCCTGCTATCAGTGCTACTATCGTAATAAATGATAGATACACTCCTAATGTGTCCCACGGAATAACCACAGGAACATCTTGAATACGAGCAAATCCGATATTAATAATGAGTCCATTAACAACACCAATAGCTAACCCTATCAATCCTAGAACTACAAGTTCTAATAAAGCACTTAACATCACCTGATACCTAGGAAAACCTATTGCTCGCATCATACCGATTTCTCTACGTCTTTCAGCGACATTTCTAACTGAAATGACTGCCATCCCAACAGCGCCAATTACTAATCCGAAACTAACATAAATCTGAAGGAATGATGTAAATTGTTGAGAAATCTCAATTGTAGCACTTATCCTTGAAAATAAAGATTTAGCAGTTGCTACAATGAAGTTATCACCAATGATTTCCCTGTAACCTTTATCTAATGTATTAGTAAATTCTTCTATTCTCAGAGCTATTTTATCATTTTCAGGAGAATCTAAAGGATGACTAGTTTTAATCAGAAACGAATCATAAGCATTTGGAGCTCTATATAAATCACCAAAGAAGGTTGTATAATTTGAGAACCTATCTGGAAAATATATAGTTCCGAGAGATTGAGAAAATCCGTCATCTCCAAAACCACCATCAGCAAAAGAAGCAGCTAGAGGAAATCCTCCTCCTCTTTGATTATCAAATGCCCCCCCAACTGTGAATTTTTGGTAGACTGGCAAATCTAAGTCTGAGGTGTTCATTGGTACCCAAATTTGCATCCCATGAGGTAATATAAACGAATCTGTGAAAACTATAGGATTGCGAACAATTGTACCGTTTTCTATTAATGGATCGTCATCTATATCTCCTCCAGAGCCAAATCCACCCCCACCTTCAAAATCAAAGTTGCCAAATCCAAATGAAATGTTATATGCAGTCATCGTATAACTTGGATCAAAAAATTTATCCCATGCTAGACGAGATAATTCAAGGGCTTCATCATTGCTGATATCGATAGAATTTTTTTCAGTTACATTATCGGGTAGATCATCAAGATAGAAGTCGTATCGCCAATCTTCGTCATTGGCGTTTAAAGAATCACCGCGAATTTGATCGGGCTTAATTTCCCCAAAATCCAAAGGCAAAACATCTTCATTGATACTAAATTCCGGTGAATTAGGATCTTTTGTAGCAACAAATTGATCAAATCTAGAATTTTCTATTGGTGAATATGTCCGAAAACCAATTACATCAGTGATACTTGAATCTAAATTATATAACTCTTCAGTATAGGTAGTTAGTGAAGTATTTTCAGGTACACTTAATGTTACCATTAAATCAATACCTCTAGACTCAAATTCTGCTCGTCCAATAGTACTGTCAATATTTGTAGCAACTAATGATGCTACCACAACATTTAAAGTTAAAACTACTGCGAAAATTGCAAAAGTTAAGGTTGAACGTGTCTTATGTGATGAAATCAAAGCAGGAGAGATTTGTCCAACTCCTTTCAATCCCTTAAGATTAATAATAAAACTTCTTAGAAATCGCATTAGAGGAGATAAATTCACTCCTACTAATAATACTGAACCAATTACTATCTCAACTAAGCTTATGAGCAGAACTTCCATGATATTAGTAAATTCAATAACCCAGCCATCAAATGCAACAACAAACATAAATGTGGGTGTTCCCCAGAGAAAAATCGCTGTTAAATTAAATGCTTTAATTCGATCTATATACTTAGATAAAACCATACCTAATCCAGTAAACAAAAATCCAGCACCTAGTAAGATATTTTTCCATTCAGCGAGTTGGTTCCAACCTGCTTGCACCCATATGTAATCTAAGTCCTCATTGATAATTCCATTTGTTAGTAGGAAATATAAACCTATTATACTTAATATCACACCAATAAAAGCTAAATTTCTCCCTGATTTTTCTTCAAAGGCTACTTTTATTCCTCGTAAAGCTACGACGATGTTTACCCTTGATGCTCGTAATGCTGGTAAAATTCCAGTAATAATACCAATCAATACTCCTACAAAAACTGCAAAGATTATGACATCATTTTGGATTACTGGTTGAACACTAAACTGTCCTGTTCCAAATAAATCTGCAAGGTAGAGAGCAACTAACTGTCCAAAGGCAATACCACCCAGTAATCCTAATATTCCGCCTAAAATTCCTTGGAATGACGTTTCAATAAGAATGGATGTAAAAATTCCCCTTCTATTCTCCCCAACTGCACGTAATACACCAGTTTGAAATTCCCTGTCTTCTACACTCATAAGTTGGACATTAGTGATTAATAATATTCCAGTAAGGACAATCATCATTCCTAATGTAGTAAGCATTGCGGATAATATTGTAAAAATAAAATCAATAATTCTGAAAAAGATTAATCGGGTTGAACTTATACTATAGAGCTTGTATTCTTCATCTGTGCCTTTGTTTACAGTAATTGCTTCAGTTAGTGCATCAAACTTTTCTTGAAGGAATTTCTCATCAATTTCTTGATTGAAGTGATTGTTTTTAAAAGAAATTGCATAGCTATTGACAAAATCATCACTTAAATCCATATCGCTTAACTTTATCCAATCTTGGAGTCCATCTAATGACATAATAACCCCACGGTGCTGTGATCCTATGCCTGGACGATTAGAATCGTATATTCCTTGAATAAATAAGTTTACATTGAAATCAACCAGAGTAGTTTGATTTGTGAATGGAATCGGGACTTCTTGTTTGAATCGTGTGGAGAGTTTCAACGGAAAACTCGTGTCTTTTGTCAAATCCATGTCCTCAGCAAGATGGCTGGAAATCAGAATGGTGGTGTTGTCAGTTAAAATCTGATTAAGATCAAATATTTCGTCATTTTGCCAATTTTCAAAGGATCCAAAGACCTCAGGATAAACTGAATCGATACCAGCAATTTGTACTGTAGGCTCAAATTGCGATCCAATCAATGCTGGAATAACTGTAGAGAGTTCCGGCATGATACCTTCCTCTCCTTCCACAAGAGAAGATATATTTTGATAATCAGCAGAAGATAAATAAATACCCGTAACATTACTAACTCTTATATCTACTTCTCCTTCATTTAGAAGTAATCCAGTTGTAAAAGAGTTTTCTAAAGTATCAGTAGTAATTTGGATACCAACCATTAATGTCACTCCGAGTGCTATAGCTAATATTGCACTCATATTTTTGATTTTTCTGCGTGTTAAAGCTAATCGTGCAGTTTTGAAGCTTGATCGTAATCCCATGATAACACCATATTTTTTCTAATTAATTACTTTATTTTCTTGTACTACTTGAGTTCCTGCAACCAAATCAAGAACTCTAAGATTTTTTTTCCTTGTTTTTACTGAAAACATACCAATTATAACATCAAAAATTAAAAATTGACCAATAAAGGGTATTTTTGTAATATTCCTAATTAAGCCTTGTGACCAAGTTATTCTTATACCAGTTTCATCAATCACAATTAATCCCAAAAGCTTTTTTCCAATAGTTGTAGAATATATTTTTTCTAACACTATGAAATAGCTTAAAAGGGCAACAAAGGCTGGAATTCCTATGAATATGTTTAAAATAGTGAAGAATATTATTCTATCGGGTAACTCAATCGGTCGTTCAAAAGAGACCATAAGTGGATAAATTACCAATATATATAGCAAAGCTGATAATAAAGTAAAATCTATTACGAAAGCTAATGTCCGACGCATCCAACTTGCTTTTTGAGTATCCCAATTTTGAGATATACTCACATTCATTGCTACTTCGTGAGGTGAGCCAAAAACAACGGATGGTGGACGTTTATCTGATCCCATTGCATCCTGAACGTCATTTTTTAATTCTTCTAAAATAGGAGTTTTTTTATTTTCTGAATAAGGAAGTAATTTATTTATTTCTTTGATATACCTATCGATTGGATCAGTAGAATCATTCTTTCTCATACTTTCTTATTTTCCTTTTGTTCAACTTCTTATATCTGAAATGACTTCGGTAAATTCTTTAATTGATATATCCAATTGTGCTAAAAATTTCTTTCCATTTTTAGAAAGTTCATAATATTTCCGATCTTTTTCATCAACTTGACTAATAATCAAGCCTTCTTCTTCTAGTCCTTTAAGCATCGGATAAATATTCGAACCAGCAATCGATATTTGGCCTTTTGTTAGCTCCATAATTTTTTTTGTAAGAAGAAAAGGATAACTTCTTTCAATTTTAGACAACGTAAATAATATCAAAGGTTTAGAAAACCCTTTTTTGAATTCAGTTTGCCATTTTTGAAGAAGCAAATCCATAGACAAATATTTCGACCATTTTAACATATAAAGTATATTGACTTATAGATAGATTCATACTGTCAATTATGAGTATTTAAAATTGTAGGTTGCTACATTCGAAACACAAAGACTACCTATTAAGAAAAAAGAAGAAGCCGTTATTGTTGTAAAAATTAGAAAATAATGAAAATCTGAATCAATATAGATAGTATGAATGAAAAATCTAAAGATAAATACTTAAATGGCTGTTAAAGATAGTAATTACAATAATGGGTTTGAAAGTAAATAATTACTTGTTCAGGAATCATTTTACCTCTTAAATTTCAAAATACACTAAAATCTAATTTATTAAAATTTTTACGAAATTACCATATCTTTGGAAAGATTCTTTTAGTTTCTTTTTTATAATCCAAATAATCGTCCCCAAACTCTTGAATTAGTAACCTTTCTTCATATCTTATTCTCAAAACTATTAATATTATGATAGAAATTAATCCTATAAAAACGAGAAGGTTTGCTGAGATAATTCCTTGAGCTAACGCTTGGATTATAAAAACAAGGTACATAGGATGTCGAATGTATTTATATGGACCTGATGAGACAACGAACCTATTCTGAGCATCTTCATCAAAGTTAATATTCAAAGTCCTTAATATCCACCACATACCTACTATTACAATAAATAACAAAACAATTCCCAAAATACGTATTTCTTCTGGAATTAATAGTGAATAAGAGTCGAATACTGAGGTGAAAATATAAATGAGAGGAAAAAGTATCATTGTTCCGACTGTAGTAACAAAAAGTATTTTAATTAAATTTGGAAATTTACCAAAATTTGACTCGTTTTTCAAATATTTCTTTGAAAAATATCCCCGAACTACATAAAAGAATACTAATAACAATAAGAACGAAATTTTGAATAAATTTTCATCAATCATTTTGAGATCTCCAGTTATTTTAATTTTTAACTTACTATTTTTATTAATATTCCTTCCTATTAAGAATAATGAACTTAAAAATGAAATATAACTCAAAAAAAAATTAAAATAAAAATAAAATGTTGAAATTATCTCTTGATATGTTTTAATTAATTTGCTTTAAGTAATTGGCTGATCGAAATCTGTACTCTTCTAATTTAAAATCGATGAAAATTCAATAATTTTACAATATTTCCTAAAAAGGTACATTCAAGTGAATAGGTTTGAATTCGAAGATTAAAGGACTGGAATTGGCAGAAGCATTTTACTTTGATATTGTAGATCCATTATTAAAAGAAAATTATCCTGAATTATCTTATAGTTGTGGATTAATAGGTTCTGGTTCAGAAATATTAGGTTTTGATGATGAAATCTCTACTGATCATCATTGGGGACCTAGATTACAAATATTTCTTAGTGATATAGATTTTAATAAATATGAAACAGAATTACATAATTTTTTTTCATATCACATTCCATCAGAATTTATGGGGTTTCCTACTCATTGGACACCACCTGACCCGGAAGATAGTGGAACCCAGATATTACAAAAGCATGAAAATGGAAAAATTAATCATAGAATAGAAATATTTTCACTTAACAATTATCTGAATGATTTATTAGGAATATCTTCTCATGATTTACAATTTACTGATTGGTTATGTATACCTGAACAAAAATTACTAGAATTTATTTCAGGAATAATTTTTCGAGATGATCTTGGAGAATTAAGTGAATTACGAAAAAAGCTTAAATTCTATCCTGACGATGTTTTACGATTCAAATTAATTGGGTGTTGGGATTATATTAGTCAAGAATCTGCGTTCATTGGTAGAACAGGAGATAAAGGTGATGATCTTGGTTCAAGAATAATTACAACAAGATTAGTCAGAATGATCATTCAAATGGCTTATTTGCTTGAAAGAAAATATCCTCCATATTCAAAATGGCTGACACATGGATTTAGTTTATTACCCGATATCGAAGAATTAAATAATCTTCTGGAAAAAGCATTAATTACATCTAATTGGCGAGAACGAGAAGACTACCTATGTGAAGCAATTTTGATATTAATAGAAAGACAAAATAAATTGAATATCTCTAAGAGTATGAATCTTAAGCCCCAACAATTTCATGGAAGAGACATAAAAGTACTCAATGTAGAAGTTGTTATCAAAGCCTTATGGGAAGAAATTGATATAAAACCAAAAGAAGAATTACAATTTGGTGGAATAGATCAGTTTGTTGATAGTTCTTTAATCCTTTCTAATGGTGGAGTAGCAAAAAAGCTTGCTGGGTTTTTCGATGACTTAATCACTTGATACTACTGGTACTTTGTTTATTTTTAATTAGAATATTAGATATAATCTTATCAGCCTTGTAATGTTTTCTTATCTTTAAAATTCTATATTTGAAACAATTTTTCATATCTCTTTGTCAAATAATTAATGAAATAGTCAGAATTTAATGGTTCATTAGTAATTTTTTCTAAGAATGTTGAAGGATCATAGTAACCAGTCTTTAAATGGACATTATCCACTAACCATTGTTTTACAACTCCTATATTTCCGTTTAGTAATGATTCTTCAAATTCGATTTTCTTTCTCAAAGTATTATATATTTGAGCATTATATAAATTTCCTAAAGTGTAAGTTGGGAAGTAACCAAAGTAATTTCCTGCCCAATGAACATCCTGGAGGACTCCTTCAGCATCATTTTCAATTTCAAGGCCCAGAAATTTTTCTACCTTCTCATTCCAAATTTGGGGGAATTCATGAGTTGGCAAATCTTTATTAAAAATTTCTTCTTCAATTTCATAACGAAGCATAATGTGTAATTGATATGTTAATTCATCTGCAAATATACGTATCTTTGAAGGCCTAACTTGATTTATGTGTATTACGAAATCATCTTCGTTTATTTCTTTTTTTGTTAGTTCGAGGAATCTGGGAAAATAATAATCCCAAAATTCTGGAGATTTTCCAATTATATTCTCGAAAAATCTGGATTGAGATTCAGCAAAACCAGCAGAACCTCCAAATAAATTAACGGGCATAAAATAATTTTCTTGAGGAATATTTTGGTTATGAATACCATGCCCTGCTTCGTGCATGGCTCCAAAAAGTGAAGATACAAAGTTCTTTTCATTATAGTTCGTTGTTATCCTTACATCACCTTTACCACCAATAGTAAAAGGATGTTCAGTTTGATCTAGCCTTCCAGAATCAAAATTATATCCTAAATATGCAACAATATCTTTTAAAAATGCCTCTTGAACATTTCGAGGCATGGTAATGTTGAATTTAGTTTTTTTGTTATTTAAATCCGATTTATTACATTTTT
Source organism: Candidatus Heimdallarchaeota archaeon LC_3 (assembly GCA_001940645.1). Next base: position 1,265 of record MDVS01000063.1, on the reverse strand, counting down.
CTAAAAGCCGTATTAGCTTAGGTCGGAAATTATTAAAGATAGAAGTAATTAAAGATGAATTCATTCCAGGTTCGAACTGATCAATAAACACATCCAAAGGGGAAACAGATGGATTTATGTAACTAGCTATTTTCTTCTTTAATTTGATTATCTCGTCAAGTTCTGGTTTAAGCATTTTGAAGTCTTTTTTTTCTCTAGCTTTTGCCCAGGTATTCTGGCCTTTACTAGTAAGTTTTCGAAGTTCAGAAAGCAATTCTAATGGAACTTTGGTCATTCTTTCAAATTCTTTATTAAATACACTAATATTTCGTCGTTGAAATCCGTCAAAGTCATCCAATTTTTTCATTAAACTGTTTAAAAGAGTACCAACAGTTGAACTAGTTAATTTTTTGTTGAAGAGCTTACTCATAAATGCTAATTGATCTGCTCTACCCTGAATACCATTTTTTGGTATATATGTAATGCTATCCCATTGTAGTTGGGATGATATTCCTTGAATAACTCCCAACTGATTGGAAATTTCTAACAATTGATTATAATGATTCATAGAAGAATAGCAAATTAGTGAACATATAAAATATTTTACTCACTAATTGGTAATATTAGGAAAAATTTTGAAAAAATTTTAGTAAATTTCAATATCTAATTATTTAAAGTAAGTATACTCGAATCTAGAGTCTTTAATCGCTCTTCTAAATAATCAACAACTCTTTTAAAGTAATTTATAGAATAAAATATAATTTTGATAGAAATATAAGAAAGTTTATATATTTTGTATACTCCATTAAAATATGGCAATCATTCCAATTAACCTTGACGAGGGAATTGTTGAAAAAATTGATCTACTTGTGAAACAAGGATTGTATAAAAATAGATCTGAGGCCCTTCGAGACCAAATTGTAAAAGGAATTGAAAATCTTTCTCTTATAAGTGAACCTGATAAGGAGTCTGATGTTTATCAAAAACTATTGAAGGAATTAATAAATTCTGATCCTATTCCATTATTAGATGGTGATAAAACTATTAATGAAATGGTTTCTGAAGGCCGCGAACGATGAAAAGAGTATATTTAGATACTAATCTTATATTATCAGTTTTTAGGCCAAAAGATGATAATTTCCAAATGATGAAAATAATTTCAAATCAAAAACACCTACAATTTGTTACGGGAACCATCACTTTAGTAGAAATAGTTTCAGTTTTAATAAGGGAAAATCAATTATTTAACAATGCAATAATTTCATTAGGAAATAAGAAAAAATTAG
>MDVS01000062.1 GCA_001940645.1 Candidatus Heimdallarchaeota archaeon LC_3 | reverse complement strand
AAGAATTGATGGAAGTTTTAGACAAATATAAATCAAAAGATGGAACCAATTATGATTGTATAGTCCCAGTAAGTGGAGGAAAAGATAGCACATACCAAGTAGTTAGAATGTTGGAGCTTGGTATTAATCCTTTAGCAGTAACTGCAACTACTGATCATTTATCAGATATTGGAAGATATAATATAGAAAATTTGAAACGACAGGGAGTAGATTACATTGAAGTCACAGTAAATCCAGTTATTCGAAGAAATATTAACAAACTAGCATTGGAACAGGTTGGAGATATCTCTTGGCCAGAGCATGTTCTAATTTTTACTATCCCAGTTAGAATAGCAGTTCAAATGAATATTTCACTAATTGTTTGGGGTGAAAACTCACAAAATGAATATGGAGGTCCAGCAACCGCTTCTGATGATAATGTGTTAACTAGAAGATGGTTAGAAGAATTCGGAGGATTATTGGGATTGCGTGTATCAGATATAGTAAGTCAAGTAGGTATAGAGAAGAGAAATTTGATACAGTATACTTATCCTACTGATGAAGAGCTTAAAAGAGGTGGTATTACTGGTATTTTCCTTGGATATTACCTTCCTTGGGATGGATATGGAAATGCATTATTCTCACAGGCTCATGGATTTAAAACTTACTATAAACCAGTAGAAGGATCATTAATTAATTATGAAAATCTTGATAACGTACAAACAGGTATTCATGATTATTTTAAGTTTTTAAAATATGGTTTTGGAAGAGCAACTGATTTAGCATGTCTTCATGTAAGAAGGAGGAGACTAGCAAGAGAAGATGCTGTAAAACTTGTTAAAATGCATGATGGCAAATTTCCATGGTATTATTTAGATGTACCAATCGAAGATGTTCTCAATGAAATTGATATGACATTGGATCAATTCACAAAGATCTGTGACAGATTTACGAACAAAAAATTGTTTAAAACAGATTCAAGAGGAAATCTAATTAAAGATTCAAAAGGAAATCTCACAAAAATTAATTATGATAATCCTAAAGAGGAGGAACTTCTAGTCAAAACAATAGAAAGTTCAGATTAGAAATCATTTCTTTGGAGGATCTTCCCTCGTGGATATTGTTGCAATTGTAGATTATGATATGAGTAATATTGATTCAGTAGTTAGAGCCATTCAGGAGTGTGGTGGAGATCCAATTGTTACAAAAAAAAAAGAAGATTTCAAAAAAGCAAACAGGATCATTTTACCAGGTGTAGGGGCTTTTCCTGATGCAATGAAAAATTTAAGAAGGGGAAATCTTCACGAAATTCTTAGAGAACAAGTTTTTGATAATAAAATTCCTTTTTTGGGGATTTGCTTAGGGATGCAACTTCTAGCAACCACAGGTTGGGAAGGTGGTAAAACAGAAGGTTTAGGATGGATTGAGGGAGATGTAAAGATATTTTCTTCAACAGAAGATGATACAAGAATTCCTCACATAGGCTGGAACAATGTGGAAACTCATAAAAATCATCAATTATTCAATAATATTCCATCAGGAAAAAATTTTTATTTTGTTCATAGTTATTACTTTGAAGCTAAAAACAAAAACGAAGTTATTGGAAATACTCCTTATTGCGGAAATTTTGCATCTGCTGTTGCAAAAGATAATATTTTCGGAGTTCAATTTCACCCTGAAAAAAGCCAAAAAATTGGATTTCAATTATTAAAGAATTTTTTAAGTATTTAGTGATTCAAATTGTTAAAAATCCGTGTAATGCCAACATTGCTATTTAAAGATATAGGTTTAGTTAAAGGAGTAAAATTTGATTCTTGGAGGAGAACAGGAAGTGCAATGCAAGCAATAAAAGTATATAATTTGCGGGAAGTAGATGAAATATTTTTTGTTGATATAAATGCTAATATTGACAAAAGACATCCTGATTTTGAATCAATAGATGAATTAGCTGATGAATGCTTTATGCCAATGACTGTAGGTGGAGGGGTAAGAACTCTTGAAGATATAAAAAAATTATTGAAAGTGGGTGCAGATAAGGTAACAATCAATACTGCTGCTGTTGAGAATCCAGATTTAATAAAAAAGGGATCATCTCAATTTGGTACACAATGTATAGTGGTATCTATTGATGCTCAAAGGAATAATAATGGCGATTATGAAGTTTATACTTATTCAGGGACAAAATCAACTGGGACAGATCCTGTTAAACATGCTCAAGAAGTTGAAAGGTTAGGAGCAGGAGAAATATTACTTACATCAATAGAAAAGGATGGAACGATGGAAGGATACGATGTTACTTTAATAAAAAGCGTATCTGAAGCAGTTTCAATACCAGTAATTGCTTCTGGGGGTGCTGGAACTTATCAACACATGGTTGAAGTTTTACAAGAAGGTAAAGCATCAGCAATTGCAGCTGCAAGTATTTTTCATTTCACTCAGCAAACACCTTTAGAAGCTAAGAAATATTTAGCAGAAAAAGGTTTTAATGTTCGATTATAATATCTCTGAAAATTTCTTTTCTAAACTGAGGTAAGGAAAAATTTGAATAAAATACCATTAATAATTCGTTCTGATGCCAACACAGATATCGGAATAGGCCATATTATGCGTTGTGTTGCATTAACAGAAGAATTGTTAAGAAATGATTTCGATGTGACTATTCTTGGTAATGTTGAAAGCGATAAAATCAAAAAATTACTAAAAAATAATTTTAAGCTTAAATCTATTTCAAAGATTTTTCCTGCAAATGAGGATCTAGTTGAAATTAAAAAGTTAATTTTGGAAATTCAAGCTAAATGGGTGATCATCGATGGTTACCATTTTGACCAACAATATTTACAAGAATTGAAATCACTAACTAATGTCTTATTATTTGATGATTTTGTGCATCTAGAGTATTATCCAGTTAATATTATTTTAAACCAAAATACAGATTTATATAAAGATAATTATAAAACTTATAAAAAGACTATTAAACTGAATGGATTAGAGTATGTAATTTTAAGAGATGAATTTATTCAGTCACGTAAAACTCATAAAACTGTGAAAAAAATAGCAGAAAACTTATTAATTACTATTGGTGGAAGTGACAAAAGCAACATTACTTTTAAAATAATAAAAGCGATAAATCAATTAAAATCTTTTGCCTTTAAAGTAAAAATTGTTGTAGGCCCTGTTAATATACATTATCAAGAAATAAATGATTTGGTAAAAAATAGTAATGTCTCGTCAAACCATAATTTCGATTTAATAACCGGGAATTTTAATTTGTCTGATTTGATGAATTGGTCAGATATCGCAATAACAGCTAGTGGAACAACGATTTGGGAGTTAGCCTTTATGGGAGTTTCTTTTTTATACCTGAAAGTCGAAGAAAATCAAGAAGTGATTGTAAATGAACTAAAAAAGAATAATTTAGGATTGTATTTGGGAGACGGCAGTAATATTGTTATTGAAGACGTTTCCAAACAAATAAATAATTTAACAAAGAATTATGAGATAAGAAAAATGTTTAGCCAAACTGGACAAGCTTTAATTGATGGCAAAGGTAAAAAAAGAATTTTAGAGAATCTTAAAGCGTTCAAAGTTTAATGTTAGAAGTAAAATCATTTTCTTCTATTTGTAGACTAATTCAACAGATTCAATTTCTTTAATAATTTTTTCTTGGTAAAAAACGTACCCAGCTTTTTTAAATGCTTTAATAGATCCGATGTTATCAGATTTGATATGTGCAATAATTTTTTCAGCTTTAAATGCTTTTAATGCTATTTGAGATAAATCCTTTAATAATTTTGTTCCTAATCCTTTACTGTGAAAATTTTGATTAACAAAAATGCTCACAGTAATTGTGTTATCTATATTAGAAGTATTAAAACGAACTTGTCCAAGAAATTCATTATTTTCGTTTAAACAGATTATTATGACTGCATTAGGTGAGGCAAGAGTTTTATTGAACCAGTTTTGATGTTCTTCCCAATTTATTTTTTCAGAAGAATAGGAATTGGATCTAATTGATTCATGATTTATGAATGAGAAAATAATCTTTGCATCCTCTTCTGTAGCGCTTCTATAATAAATATCCTCAGAAGTAAAAGCAAATTTTTTTTTATCCAAATCTAAATCAACTTTGGTAATTTAATCAATCAAATCCCATTTAAGTGGTGTTCCACGTGAAACATCTTTCCTTGATTTTTTCCCAATTATTGATTCATAATATTTCGTGTGTAATCCGTCAGAAGGACGAATAGAGCGAATGTTCTCTGTGGTAAATTCCTCACCTTTTTTAACATCTTGAACGATAAATAAGGAGCGTCTGAAGTTTTTACTACTCGTTTCTTTTCCAGCTGGACTATAAGTGACTGAACCTAGTGATTTCTCTGCTGTTCTCACTGCATCAACCATTTCTTTAAACTCTGAAGGTTCCAATGAAAATTTACTATCAGGTCCATCATTAGCACGTGATAAAGTAAAATGTTTCTCAACAATACAAGCTCCTAGTGTTACTGCTGCCACTGGAATGGTTATTCCTATTGTATGATCAGATAACCCTATAGGAACCTTAAATGTATCATACATGTTAGGAATGGTTTTTAAATTTGCTTGTTCTGGTTTTGCTGGATAAGAACTCGTACATTTGAGCAGAGCTAATTGCTTACCACCAGCGTCAAAAAATGTTTTCATCGCATCAGATATTTCAGATAGACTAGCCATACCTGTGGATATGATTGTAGGTTTTCCAGTTTTTGCAATTCGTTTTATTAAGGGAAAATCAACATTTTCAAAAGAAGCTACTTTATATGCTGGAACATTCATCTCTTCTAAAAATTTAATTGCAGTAAAATCAAACGGACTTGAAAATAAATCCATTCCTAAATCATTAGCAATAGTTTTCAACTTAGGTTGCCATTCCCAAGGGGTGTAAGCTTCTTGATAAAGATCGTATAATTTTTTTCCCTTCCAAATTGTATTTTTGATTAAAAAATACTCATTGTTACAATCAATTGTTATTGTGTCAGCAGTGTAAGTTTGAAGTTTAATTGCGTCAGCACCGGCATTTTTTGCTTCTTTAATGATTTTCACAGCTTCGTCAAAATTCTGACCATGATTTGCTGACATTTCAGCAATTATATAGACGGGATGACCGGGTCCTATTTTTCGACCATTAATTTCAATAAATGTGGAATGCATTTAATAATCCTCAACCATTTAAACAATTTCAGATCTTAAGTGATTATTCTAAAAATATTTTGTTAGTTGCTAATAGGTAAAATTTTTTTTAATTCGAAAATGTGATTCTTTTATGAATAAACCTCCAAAATTTGACGAATTTTTACCCTATGGCTTACACAGTTTAGGAAATGAAGAAAAAAACGCAGTAGTTAAAGTGCTTGAATCTAATTGGATTACCGGAGGACAAGAAGTTAGTTTATTTGAGAAAGAATTCGCAAAATTCACAAATAGCAAATATGCTATAGCTTGTAGTAATGGAACAGCTGCATTGCATCTTTGTACTCTTACTCTTGGAATAAAACCAGGGGATGAAGTTATAGTTCCATCATTTTCATTTTCTGCCACAGCTAACTGTGTTGAATTTCAGGGAGCTAAACCAGTTTTCGTTGATATATCCGAAAATCGACTTCAATTAGATCCTCAGGCTGTGGAAAAAGCTATTACAAAAAAAACTAAGGCAATAATAACAGTTGATTATGCTGGATTGCCTTCACCTATTGATGAATTGAAAGAAATTACGGAAAACCATAATTTATATTTAATAGAGGATGCAGCACATTCTGTAGGAGCTAGTTATAAAGGAAACTATGTTGGTAATCTTGCTAATTTAACTACGTTTAGTTTTCATCCAGTAAAGCAAATGACTACTGGAGAAGGTGGTATGGTAACAACGGATGACGAAGAGTTCGCAAAAAAGATTAATTCTTTACGAAATCATGGAATAAATAAAGATGCTCAGGAGAGATTTGGAAATAAAGGTTCTTATTATTATGAAATGAAAGATCTAGGTTACAATTATCGTATTACCGATATACAATGTGCTTTGGGTCGTGTTCAGCTGAAAAAATTACCTAAATTTTTAGAAAAAAGGAATTATTTAGCAAATTATTATTTCAAAGTACTAGAGTCTCTATCAATCGATCTACCTCCAATTGATGCTGCCACTTATCATGCTTGGCATTTGTTCGTAATCAGAATAAAAGATTTAGAAAAAAATAGCCGGGATCATTTATTTAATTATTTAAGAGAAAATAATATAGGTGTTAATGTTCATTATATCCCAATTCATCATCATCCATATTATAAGAAAAAGTATAATTTTTCTAATGACACTCTTCCAATAACCGAAGATATTTACAAAAGATTGATTACTCTTCCTCTTTTTCCTAAAATGGAAACATTTCAAATTGATTTAATAAAAGATCACGTAGAGTATTTCCTTTCTAGATAATACTGCTTTTCATGTTTCTTTTAAATCTCTTTTATGGAGATTATTAAAAAAAATCTTTCAATCTTCAATAAAATTTTCTCAAGATTTTGGACTCTATCAGGCTTAATTAAAACGGATAAATTACAAATATTATTGCACGGAACTGAAAAGCTCCCTTTTTTGCAGTAATTCTAAATTAAGCTTTATAATTGACTTTATCAAGAAATTTTCCCTTCTTTCCCATCTTTGGGAGGCCAGATGGAGGTGGAAGAGTTGGTTGTAGTTATTCATAATAAATTTATTGATTTAAAATATTAATATACGCGTTTATTGTTTTTTTAGCTATTTTATCCCAATTTAATTTATAAATTGGTAATTCGTTTTTATTATTCCTCATTGACCACTCTATTGAGTCAAGAATAATTTTGTCATTAAGATTATCTTTATACACCTTAACCCAACTTTCTCCGAAAAGATTTTGCAACTCTTTCATTGATCCTATATTAGGTACTAATATAGGACAATTGAATGAAAGTGATAAAATTGCACTGCCAGAATTAAATATTTTTGTAAAAGGAAAAATTGCTAAATTAGCAGAATTGAAGAATAATTGTATTTCATTCTTACGAATGAATTTTAAAAAGAGTTTGATCCTTTTCTCAGATTCAACGCTTTTCTTAATTTCTTCTTCATATTCCGGATAAATAGGGTTGCCTGCTATAATTAAGACTAGTTCTTTATCCTTTATACTTTTAAATATTTCAATTAATTTATCTACGTTTTTATATCTCGCAATCTGACCTAAAAATAAAATCACCCTTTTTTTATCATCAATATTTAATTTTTCTCTTGATTTTAAACGTGAATAAATGTTAGGATAAGCTGATTGATAGTGACCATGATAAATAATATAATTCAGTTTTTGTTTAATGATTGGGTGTTTTTTGATTAACATTCTTTTTCCAATAGCGCTTAAATTAATTACACCATCAAGTCGTTTTAAAAAATACTTCCAAAAGATTCTTTCTAAAGTTTGATGACGTTTTTCATGTGCTTGGATATTATGAGCTGTCCAAATTAATTTAGTGCCAAGAATTTTACAATATTCAATCAGAAAAATTAAAATACAGGTTTTAAAGAAAGCTTCGATTAAACTTTTCCTGTTTAAATTGGTATCTGGCCAATGAAGATGCCAAATACTTATTCGGTTAAATAAAACTTTTCTAATAGAATAATCTTCAACTAATAAACCAAATTTTTTTATCTCTGAATAAAGGAGGGGATTATAGGGATTATTTTTATTATTAAATGCTGGTGAAGCTATTACTTTCAAATTAATCCCTTTCTGTTCGAATAAGTTTGAAATTTCAACTAATACTTTGAAACGAGATATCCTTGGATTATTTAAATATTGTGTTGATTAAGCATCCTGTTCTGATAATGATGGATTTTTAATTGGCCATTTGATTCCAATAGAAGGATCATTCCATTTAAGGATAGTATTACCTTTATCAGTGTAATATGTTCCTTGTTTATATAAAACCCAAGCTAAGTCACTTAATACGAGAAAACCATTAGCAAAACCCTTAGGAACCAAAATCATATTATGATTTGCATCTGAAAGTATAAAAGACTGCCATTGTTTAAAAGTAGGAGAAATTTTCCTCATATCAACGATCACATGATAAGTTTTACCATGAACAACTTGAACAAGTTTATCAACATTATTATCGTAATGCATTCCTCGTAAAACATGCTTCACAGAGTGAGAGATATTATCTTGAACAAATTCAGCTTCTATCCCTAGTTCTTTAAATTCATTTTGACGGAAAACTTCTTTAAAGTAACCTCTGAAATCCTCATATACCTTAGGTCTAAGAATAAAAGCATCAACAAATTTTGTATTGATTTTTTCAAACCTTTTTGCCATTTAACCACATTCAACTATTTTTGATTCTTTAGAATTTCTAAGTTTTCTTTAATTGATTTTTTATTAACTGATAGCTCTTTTTCTAGCCTTGTATCTTCTAAATTACAGTAAAAGGGTCTTGGAGCTTTGTAAGAAGGTATCCTCTTAATTAATTCTTCAGTAGTAATAGGAGCTATTAATTTTTTTTCTAGATCAAATACATCTGCTATTATCAATCCAAATTCGTATCTAGAAAGATATTCAGGTCCAACGGTATGGTAAGTTCCATGACCATCTTGTCTAATTATTTCATAGATATATAAAGAAAGTTCATTTAAAGAAGTGGGACAGTTGTATTGGTCACTGACTAATGATATTTCTTCTCCTTTTGAACAGGAAGTTACAACCCAGTCTAGAAACGACTTTTGATATTCAAATTTACGCCAGCCATATGGAACACTTATTCTGCAAATTGCCCAACTTTCTAATCTTGAAGAAATTAATACTTCTTCCGCTCGAGCTTTAGAATCGCCCTCTATATTAACAGGATGTTTCTTTGATGATTCTTTATAGATAATTTCTTTTTTTCCTTCAAATACATAATCAGTAGAAGTCATTATCACTTTAGCGTTAATTTTCTTTGCTGAATCTACTATATTCTTTGTTCCCTTGGTATTTACTAAATAAGTGTTATGTTGATGGATTTCCGATTTATCAACATTCGCTTCTGCTGCTAGATGTAGGATAATATCAGGGTTCAATTTCAATATTGTATCTTCTGTTTTTTCTCTATCAGTTATATCAATATAAACCGAATTTGCTGCTTCTTTTGGCTTATTCTTGAAAAATCCTAATTTAGTATCATACTGAGAATTTTTTGATAGATATTCTGTAACATGTGTACCAACAAAACCAGATGAGCCAATAACTACAATTTTCTCCATATAATAATCACAAAAAGAAATTTTTACAATGGATATATCTTTTCTCCCATAAAAAGATTTGGAAATTTTTTTGGACCAACTTTTTTCAAATGCTTTACGCAATAATATTGTGTATTAGTTTCCCAATCCTCAAAATTCCCTTCTTTAACCGAAGTTTTTAATTCCTCAATACCGGAATCAATTGAATAATTGGTCTTAAATCCAAGTTCAGTTGATATTTTATCAAAATTTACTTTATAGGAACGTTTATCAACCAATCCTTCATCAATAACACCTTCAGCTTCTGGAAAATGCTGTTTAAACAGAGGAACCAGAGATTTCATTTGAAAGTTTAGCTCTTTTGATCCTACATTGAATATTTTATGATTAACTAAATCTAGAGGTTTTGTTAATCCTAAGTAAAATGCGTGTGATATATCTTTAATGTGTACAAATGGTCTCCACTGGTTTCCTCCAAAAATTGTGAACTTTCTTCTTTTTAAAGCATGTAGAGTCAAAATATTAATCGATAAATCTAAACGCGTTCTAGGAGATAGTCCGAATGCAGTAGCATTACGAAATATAATTGGATTGAAATTTTGTTGATGAATAGAATTTAGCAATTCATTTTCAACATCAACTTTTAACTTTCCATAAAGAGTAATTGGATTTTTTTCAGAAGTTTCATGAGAAATTTCCTCTTCTTTTGCTCCATAAACACTACACGAAGAGGAAAAAATAAATCGATCAATATTAACTTTCTGTGTAACTTTTTTAATAATCTTAATAGATTCAAAATTTGTCATAAGGGATAAACGTGGATCTAAATCTGTTGCAGGGTCATTAGCTATTGCAGCTAAATGTATGACGTGATCTACATTGGTCATTGCTGATTTTACTTCATTGAAATTCAAAATATCTCCTTCAATGAACTTGCAATCAACCTGAGGAGGTATGTCATACAGCAGATTATCCAGAATTTTAACATCAAATCCTTTATCAAGTAAATACTGCGCCATTATTTGTCCTATATAACCAGCTCCGCCAGTAATCAGTACATTAGTCAAAATATGAATCCTCAAATCTTTATTTATATTGAATTACCTAATATAATGAAAAATCTTAACTATAAAAAATAAATCATAATATATTGATAATTCCAAGTTAAACTAAATAAATAGGTTGATTTGAATTTTCGAGACATTCTGAAAATTGTTGTAAGGTCATTTTGATAATAAATTTACCCTTATTTAAATATAACTTTTTTTAATGATAAATGAAAGCTATTTTGAATAATAGACATAGGAAATATCATTTTTTGTCTTAAAAGAAATTGTTCAACACCTTTGCTATGATATTTAAATAATATCCACGATTTAAGGTGTCTATTTGCATTATCAGGAGATCTATAACCTTTATAATTGATTTCACGATCGTGGACGCTATTAAATTGTTCAGCTCGATTGGAAGTTATAAACAAATTTGGAAAGGCTTTTTGGACAAGAATAAGTAATGCATAGATCTCATGAATATCTGGACGTTCTCCAACAGGTTTATTATCAAAGGTTGATTCCCAACTAAGTGCTATACCTGCTGGTTGATTAGAAGTTTGTATCAGGAGTCCATATCCAGTTAACATCTTCGATCGGGTTTTTCTTCTGATTTTCTTTATTGGTACTGCTTCTTGAGGAGTTAATGTTGCTCTTCGATGAATTT
>MDVS01000061.1 GCA_001940645.1 Candidatus Heimdallarchaeota archaeon LC_3 | reverse complement strand
TATCTCTGTCTATGATCATGATTTTAAGAATTTAGGAGAAGAAACTGTTGTTCCTTTCGGAATTTATGATCTTCGACGAAATAATGCTGAAATATTTTGTGGGAATTCACATGAAACCTCAAAATTTCTTGTGGAAATGATTGTCTGCTGGTGGGAGGGTGTGGGACAGATTCACTACGCCGATAAGCGTAATTTACTTATCCTCTGTGATGCTGGAGGATCAAATGGTTACAGACGCCATGGATGGAAAATAGAGTTACAAAATTTATTGGCTTCACGATTTGATTTACAAGTGACCGTTTGTCACTATCCTCCAGGCACTTCAAAGTGGAATCCGATAGAACACCGGGTGTTTAGTTTTATTAGCATTAATTGGTCAGGAATACCATTAGATTCTATTGATACGATGCTTAATTTACTGAATGCAACTACTACTAAACAAGGACTAGTAGTAAGAGCTTAATACATTGATAAGGAGTATAAAACTAAAATTATATATACAGAAACTCAGAAACGACAAGTAAGTATTAGATATATGAATATATTATCTGAATGGAATTATACACTCTTGCCTTAAAGAAAAAAAGGAAAAACATTTAAATTATGTTTTTTTGAAAATATAATTGGAAGTTATTTTTTGCTTTCCCCTTATCATATTTTCGAGTTTTCTCAAAGTTTATAGTTCCAAAATCTCTAGAAAAGTAACAACACCAATCAAAATTGATAAAATTATTCGTTAAAATTGATCCTTTATCTTCTAGGGAATTTGGCCATTTATCTGGTCTAATTATCAATTTTCCTATATTATTAAATATATCATATATTTTAGGATGATTGTTAAAATAGTTTAAACTATTATTAAACCAAGTTTCTCTATCAGTTTATCGCAAGGAGAGCTACCCAGTTAGGATTGGGAGGAGTATTTTTCAATCGTGACAAGAAAGTATATCCCTTTCATCGTACTGCTAAGAGTTCAAAGGAACGAGGTAACTCTTTCATGTCTTATGGTGGTCATTTCTATAAAGAGACGTCTTTTCATTTGTATGCTGGTCGCCATCATTTCGATATGCGTAACTCCTTTACATGGTCTGATGGAGGATTTGCAGGGATGGTAGAGTTAACGCGATTATCCTGTATGACTCCCCAATCATGTTGTCGAGGATCAATAGGAACTTTGCTTACTGGAATGCAAATCCTTGAAGCTTTACAAACAGACATCTTGATTCCTGGAAAAAAGCAGGTGTAGAGAATTTCCGAACTAGGACTTCTTTGCTTAATGGTGATCGTGGAGGATTTATTGTTTCACCCAAAGTTGGTTTACACTTCAATGTGCTGGAAGTAGATTTTTTGTCTATGTTTCCCACCATCATGACCAATTTTAATGTTAGTCCCGAAGCGATGAATTGCTATTGTTGTGCTGACGGATCAGGATTACCAGTACCAAATACAGAGTATTATACTTGCACAAAAAAGAAAGGACTTCCCGTCTGGCCTCTTAAGAGAATATCTATATGCTGTTCTTTAAAATATGATTTATACTCACTTATTATTTTAATTAAAATAGTAGATTTGATATGATTTATCCGAAAATTTTAGTTCAAATAAAAGTAAAATCCGTGATCCAATTGGAATGACCGATATTTTTTTAGGAATATCTCATACTTAGAAGAATTCATAATTTCCTTAAAATTTTTGCTATCTAACAGGCGTTTGAGAGCTTTTTCGGTCGCTTGTCTAAATTCAGTTATGTTTTTGTAATGTTTGCATGCAAAATCGTCGAATTGTTCATGATAGAGCTGAACAAAGATCTCCCATCTCCCAGAAATTAATTTTTCCAAATTATCAACATCGCTCTCAAAAAAAATCCCTCTAAGTGAGAAACTTTCCCCATCCCTATAATCCTCTATGAAAGCAAAGGGATTTTTAGTCAGTGAAAGCAAATTGGTAAACAACTCAATTTCTAGTCTGTCACAAAGTGTGTAATACGGAACAGAAACAAGATTCATATTTGGTTCAGAATCATCATCATTTTCTTCTACATTCCAGACATCTGAAATGCCAAATGTCATTAAAATAGGTTCAAGAATGAAATCTTGCTTACACATTTCAAAAGCATCAGTTATTGATTTCATATCTTTATATCTATTATTTTGAACTTGTGTAATGGTCCTTCTAAAGAAAACATCAAAACATGAAAAATTATATCCATAAATTGAAGCAAGATGGAATTCAGGATAAGTGAATTTTTCCCGGCTGAATTTCGTTCCTTTTGTTATTAGAAAATAGAAAATTTTCCCTAAAGGATAATAATCAGAGGAAAAATCAATATTGTCAAATCTACCTTCCTCAAATTCTGGTGCCATAAAATAATAAGATCCAACACGCTCTTCCTTAGAAGTTAACCTCATACTTTCGGCAATATTAATGGTTATACCAAAATCTGAAAGTTTAACAACATCTTTCTTTATCAATATATTTTGTGGTTTTAAATCTCTATAAACGTATCCTTTTGTATGTATAGCTTTCAATCCTTTTATTATCTGAGAAAAAATGTTGAAGACTTGTTCCATGTTATTTATCATTTTAACATGTTTGTTAAGGTTGTAATCTGCTTTTTCCATTATATAATAATAGATCTGTGTATTTATTCCTGACTCGAATATTTGTATAATGTTTGGACTTCCTTTCAATTCCTGAAGGGCCTTCACTTCTGAATCAAACCTTGCCTTTTTTTTTAGTGAAGATTTCGCTAAATGCTGTTTTTTTCTATTAATATTGAAGATTTTGATCGCACCCGTTTCTCCAGTGAGTTTCTTAACACTGTAAACTCTTGCCTGTCCTCCACTTCCGAGAAACTTTAAAATAATCCATTCACCTACTTGTTGTGATCTTTTCATCCTAATCTTAATCCTAATTCATTTCCATATATGAAATCACTAAGGACTATATTCGCGATTTAAACAATGATCTTTTGGAAATAACTTTTTTTTTCAATATGTTCACGAATTTCTAATTCACCGTAAATATATTTATTAGGACTTGTTGCAATCCCTTCTAAAAATTCATTGACAATACCCATTTGTTTTATAATAGAGAGATCAATCATATCTTTCTGAGCTTTTTGAAGTAATTTTTATTATAAGAAAAAGAAATATTTGGTTTATCTGTTCGTTTCAATTACATTCTTTACTCTAATCGTAATTGAAAGCAAAGTTTAGTAATTTTACTAAAAATTCATCCAATTTTCATGTTTTCCCTTGGTTTGAAACCTCCTTCTTAATTCTTTCTATTATTTCCAATGGAAGATGATTAATTCCTCTCATAAGGGATATTTTGATCAAAGTGTCAATTATTGATCCATTACATTTTTTCTTATTTTTTCATCATAATATTTTTTAAATTATTTAGACATATGGAAGATTGCTACTGAAATCACTGATTATTTAGACATAAAAAGGATAATTTCTGAAATTACTGAAACTATTAGAATCAGCTAAAATAACTAAATAGAATAACACAAAAATTTAATTAAAGTGTTTTCTAAGGTATATGATAATGGATAAAGAAATTAGTTCTCACGATCTAGAAATTGTGGAAGAAATAGTGCAATTAAACAACCTATCAATAAGTTCAAAAGAATTGCTAAGAAAAGGAATGATAGAGGCGTTAAATGGTCATGTTATACAATTAAATTTAACAGGATTGAAAATATCCCATTTACCTGATTCGATTGGTCTCTTTTCTGAATTAAAATATTTATTTTTAAGCAATAATAATCTTTCCTTCCTTCCAGATTCGATTGGTCTTCTTTCTAAATTAAAGGTTCTCTTCTTATTAAACAATAATCTCACTGAACTACCAGAGTCGTTTGAAAATCTTAAATTTCTTCGAGAGCTTGATTTAATGGCTAATAAGTTTAGAAATTTTCCCAAGTCAATTTGTAGCTTAAATTCTCTTGAAATTCTTAATTTAGACAATAATATTATACAAAGAATCCCAGAATGTATTGGAGATCTTATTCATTTAAAACAAATTGATTTTTTTGATAATAAAATAAATTATCTTCCTAATTCAATCGGAAAACTAGAGGAACTTACTGGTCTAAATTTAGCATATAATTTTTTATCTGATATCCCAGAGACAGTTGAAAAATTATCCAAATTAAAAACTCTCTATCTTAATAATAATCAAATTCAAAAACTTCCAGAAGAACTTGGAAATCTAGAAAATTTGGAAAATATATACCTAAATAACAATTCTCTGACAAGTTTATCAATAAATAATTGGAAATTAATTTCAAAGACGACTAATATAAGTATAGACAATAATAATTGGAATTCTCGAAAATTCTTAATGGTCTTATCTGCGTTGGAAAATAATAATTCTACTAATTTTCCTGAAACAGCCCAAATCTCCGCTAATCCTTTAAGTGAAAATGTATTTGTTTCTAAATTGGATGAAGATGGAGCAAATTTATTATTCAGCTCCATATTAGGAGGAAATGGTGTAGATCGTGGACAAGGAATTAAAGTTGATGGCAATAATAATACCTATGTTATTGGAGAAACATTGTCAACAGAAGGGTACAATAATAATTAATGATATTATTGCGAATATTACAGATAGTACTGTAAATCCTGAAGCTGGTGGAGATGTTGTTGATGAAGATATACTCGTTTTTGGTAGTGTAGTCGTAATGGTCGTACTGATAGGATTCGTTGAGCTTGTGACCCTGATCTTTGTAGGATCAAATACCAACATTACTAATGCAACAATTGGAGCGTTGTCTGCAGTAATACCTTTGGTTCCTGAATTTTATATCGATAATTTCCTTCGAACTTAACATACTTTTTACATAAATTTCTGTATTCCGACAAAATTCATAAAATTTAGAAGGGAGAGAAAAACATAGAAGAATTGGTGATTCAAACCATGTTCTTCCCTCCCATACGAGAATTCATTCAACAGAGTTTAAAAACATTCCCTTGGAGCTATGGCAGCCAAAATATAAACATGGCAGCATTATGCGATCATTTAATTGCAGGTCGTAGAAAAAGTATTCAAAGCTTAGAACGAACAGGAATAGATAATATTTCCGCACGAAAGATACGTTATTCGCTTCTTCGAAGTCGTCCCTACCTTCAAATTCTGAAAAAAGACCTTTCTAAGCGATTTAGTAACATTGATGGTCGAGAACGAGTAGTAGTTTCTCTTGACGATACTTCAATGAGGAGATATGGAAAAGAGGTACATGGTGCTGCCTATCAACATAATCATGTTGGAGGGGGCACCCAGTTTGAGAATATCATAGTAGACTGCTGGATTACTTCTCTATCATATTTCGATTATGATTTTAAACAATATTTACCT
>MDVS01000060.1 GCA_001940645.1 Candidatus Heimdallarchaeota archaeon LC_3 | reverse complement strand
TATCAAAAAATCTCATTAATTTATGTGGATTTTCATTAGAAAACACAAAAGCTAGGGAATGTGTAATGTGGGGTCTGATTTTCTCTAAATCTGGTCTAGCTTTTATTGCTTGTTCCAATGCTAATAATTTTATTGTATTTTTTGATACTTTGATAATAGTTGACCCTCTGAGTGATTTTTTAATATTTTGAAGAACATTGCTCGTGATACCGTCTAATCTTGTTAGACCAATTGTCTTATACTTTCTGGACAAATCAACTAATTCTGAAATTTGTTTAGTTTTTATTCCTGAATATTGGTGTTGATTTTGTTTTGTTTCCGTGCTACTCATAGTTAATCCTTCAAATTTATAATATATTCAATAATTTACTTTTTAAAATTAATATATAATCTTTTTTTAATAGTTATCAAGTGAATCGGAAATACTGGCACCTTCAATCTTTCTTACGTTATCTGCATGCATTACAAGAGGAATTGAGATCCTACTATCTAACAATTCAAGAGTTAATTCTTCTCGTGTTACAGACATAGATATTATCCTTGCTTTTGATCCTTTAAATGGTCCAGTAATTATTTCGACAATATCTCCTTTTTGCACAGCCTCAATGGTCGGACGGGGCATTAAATGTTGATCGAGTTGATCAATTGTGACTTTTCCTATGACTTTTCCAGCAAAGGTAATTATTTCTTTTACTCCTACCTCAACATCGTGTTTACGACCTTCGCAAAACAAATAACCTTTAAGATTATCAACAACTAAAATTGATTGAATTCTAAGATTATGGTGTTCGGATTTATTTTTTAAAAGGAGTGCTGCATCTCGTTCACGTCCATTTTTTACTCGAACAATCCAAATTGCTGATAATCCCATTATTCATCCCTAATGTATAAATACATAATTAATTTCTTGTCAAAGGGGTAATGATTACCTGTCCAGCAATAAGAATTAAAAAACCGAGGAATCCTAGTAATGACATCCCTACTACAGTTACTTTAATTACAACCCATAACTCTTTCCGAGATGGTTTCCTAGCTATTCTTAATAAACGTGCAGAGTCAGAGAAAAACCCCAAGAATTCCAACCAAACCTTTATTTGTCTTTTTTTAATTACTTTATTTATTAAATTGATTTTATATTATTAAAAAATTGGTGATACTAAATTACAAGTCATCCAAACCCACTCTGGAAAGAATTTAAATTACTTGATAGGAATTTACTCTAATTATATTTATTCTAAAATTATAATTGTTTAAGAAAAACAGGGGACAATAAGAAAAAAAGTAATTGATAAAAAAAATGAATTAGTAAGAATTTTTTACTTGAAAATTGATAAGAAGCCTTTTTTCTTTGATGCAAATTTAGACCTATAAGATTCTGACTTGTTTTTTCCATTATTTTGATTTTTCTTAGTTAAACCCTGAGCAAGATCTTCTGCATCGTTTTTAAGCTGAAAAACTCCTTCCTTTTCAAAATTTGAGTCAATATCACTTATCAAGGCTATTACACGTAAAGTATCTTTTAAATCATTATCAATTGAAGCTCCCCAAATGATTTCAGCATCAGAGTCAATTCGAGATTGAATTTTAGCAACAATTTGCTCAGCATCTCTTAGAGAAAGATCTTCCCCACCACTAACACAGATTAAAGCTTTTCGGGCAGTAGATAAATCTAAATCTTCTAACAAAGGATTGTTTAAGGCATCATTAACAGCTTCTTCAACTTTATTTGATTGGCCTTTGCTTTCTCCTAATCCAATCATAGCTACACCACCCTGACCTAATACTTTTCTTACATCGGCAAAATCTAAATTAACCATCTGAGGTTTTGTTATTAATTCACTAATAGCAGAGACTGCTCTAACAAGAACTTCATCAGCAATTTTAAATCCTTGCATTAAAGATAAATCTGGAGAAAGGGATAAAAGTCGCTGGTTAGGAACAACGATTACTGTATCAGAAGCGTGATAAAGTTTTTTCAATCCATGCATCGCATTTGCTCTTCTGACAGGTCCTTCCATATTAAAGGGTAACGTACAAATAGAAACAGTTAATGCTCCTTTTTCTTTAGCCAGTTCTGCCGTGACATGAGCAGCACCTGTTCCTGTTCCTCCTCCTAAGCCAGCTGTTATGAAAACTAAATCTCCATTTATTAATTCTTTTAACTCTTCAGCACTTTCACGTGCAGCACTTTCTCCAATATTTGGATCGTTTCCTGCTCCAAATCCTCTTGTTACAGAATATCCAACTAAAACTTTTTTATTTGCTAGCGTATTTAATAAATCTTGAGCATCGGTATTGATTGCAAGAACTTCTACATCTTCTACATTCGATCTCATTAATCTTGCCGCTGAATTATTGCCAGCTCCTCCAACGCCAATCATCTGAACCCGAGGTAAACTTCTACGAAGCAGTGCCGCAATACTGGCATTAACATCCTCATTTGTGTTTACTTCATCAAATATATCATTTTCAACTTTTTTTTCTTGTTCTGAGCTATTTTTAAACTCAGGATTATCTAAAATACCATTTATTATTTGATCCATGAACCGCATCCTCATTATGTAAAAAGAATGTTTTAGTCAATTCCAGCATATAGTAGAATAAAGTAGAATAATATCTACAGAATATGACTAGAATAAGAAAAATTGATAAAAGGTTGGATAATCAAAAAGAGAAAGAAAATCTTATCTTTTCTACGGTAATTCAATTTTTTTATTGAGAAACTAAGAAGCTTAGTAAGTGCTATCTGTATTTTATTAAATCAGGAAAAATTAATCTGAAAGCTTGTTTTATATCTTCTTCTGAAATTGTTTGTTGTGATCTGTGATGTGTCAACTCTAAAGCTTTCTTAGCAATAATTATAATTATATTCTCTGTAATGTTTCTTAATGATTCTGTAGCACCAGGTTTGATCCTCGTAGCACCTGTGTATCGAATAATTCTATCAATTGATGACAATGGTATGTCAGGCAAATTTAAAAACCCTTCAAAAATAACTAATTATTTTATATTTTCAACTTTAAAAGAGATCTGAAATAATATTCTTATTCTCGTTTACTCGTATCAAAAATATTACATTAACCATTTTTTTTAAATTCTTATAAGACTAACAAAATATTGCAAATTTTCAAATTATAAACAAATTTTTGGTTGTATTAATATGGGACGCAGACCAGCAAGATGTTATTCAAAAATAGACAGACCACCTTATACACGAAAGAAATATATTAAGGGAGGACCAGATAGTAAGATTAAAATTTTCGATATGGGCGCTCCACAAAATGAGTACAACATTACTGTGAGTTTGTTTGGAAATGCCGATAGACAAGTATCTATGAATGCATTAGAGGCCGCAAGAATAACAGTTAACCGTTATCTTTCAGATAACCTCGACAAATCAAGATGGTCATTTAAAGTTTGTCTATTTCCTCATCATATTATACGAGAAAACAAAATTTTGACAGGTGCAGGTGCAGATAGAGTTTCTGACGGAATGAGATTAGCTTTTGGTCGTCCTATGGGAAAAGCAGCACGTGTAAAAAAAAATCAGAGACTATTAAAAATTAGAATTGATTCAGAAAACTTTGCGTTTGCTAAAGAAGCTTTACGCAGGGCAAAATACAAATTTCCTATGCCTGCAAACATAGTTGTAGAGAAAGGCGAAGAACTTTTAAGAAAATAATTTAAATTCAATGAAAAATTAGCATTTTCTTTATTATAATTAGAATTGATATAAATCAATTTAATGATGAAACTGACCTGAATTGAGCAAAAATATTCATTTTTGCTGTGACAAACATGTACTTCGCTGAAAGCATCATACAATTTTAAAGTAAATGGATTGATATGCTCTTAATGAGTATTATTAATAATAAATCAGGATTTTTAAATTGTTCAAACAAGTAATCGTTATAAGAAATGATATTAAATTAAAAAAATCTGAAACTGTCAAAATTGTTGCATGGGCTTCCATATTTTCAGCACAGAAATGTAAAAATAATTTTCCAAAAAAATTCACCCAATGGTTGAAAACTGGACAAAAAAAAGTTGTCTTGAAAACTTTAAATTTGTCTCAATTGGTAAACCTCAAAAATAACCTTGAAAAAAACAAGAAGCTCGTCTTTCACGAAGTAGAAATTCCAAAAGATTTTTCTAATAAGTTAGAATCTAGAGAGTTTATTGCTATTGGAATTGGCCCTGATAAGGAAAAAATCCTAGATGCCCTAACAAATATGTATAAGTTGTTGTAATCAGAAAATTGGTTTGATTATGAGATTAGTAAGGGAAAATCACAAGCAAAATTCAAAAACTATAATTCCTGAATCTTTAACTGATATCTTCATACTAAAAAACTTGATTGACCCAAATGATATTATAACAAGTAAGACTCATCGAAGGATAAGAAAAAAAGGGATTGTGGGTAGAGAGGGAGATAAAGGAGAGCGAATAACATTAACTTTATCTATCCAAGTAATTGAAACTAATTTTCAAGAATCGGAAGTTGATAATAGATTACGAATCAAAGGCATAATTACTGAAGGTCCAGAAGAACATATATCACTAGGGTCAAGCCATACTATTAATATTGTTGTGAATCAATCAATTACCATTAAAAAAACAGAATGGGGTTTACATCATCAGAAATATCTTGAAGAATCAATAAAAGCAACAAAATTATCCCCTATTTGTCTAATGGCAATAGATCGTGGTGATGCAACTATAACAATTTTGGACAACTTCAAACTAAATGTGATCGCAAATATTAGTTATCAACTTCCTGGAAAACAAGCTGACCAGAAATTTCGAGAAAAATCAGAAAAAATATTTTTTAAAAGATTATTTGAGATTTTAAAATTTCAAGTAGTAAAACTGACTAACATTTTTATCATCGGAGGACCTGGTAATGTTAAAAAAAGATTCTTTGATTTTCTTTCAGATAATTGGTCACTTGAAAATAAAAGGATTCATTTAGAAAATATTTCCTCTGGAACTATGAGTGGTATTAATGAAATAATGAATAGAGATATTTTAAATCAGATAGCAGCAGATTATCAATATTTAAAGATTGAAACATTTATAGAAGAATTTATTCTACGTTTAGCTACGAATCCCAATAAAATTAGTTATGGAATAGATGATATTGTTAGTGTACTTGAAATTGGAGCAGCTGAAACAATTTTAATATCCGATAGATATTTTAGGGCTAACGATGAGCCAATTAAAAACAAACTAAAGAATATTATGGAATTAATAAAGCAAACTAATTCAGATTTAATATTAGTTGATTATAACTCCTCTCCTGGAAAAAAAATAGAGCAATTCGGTAAAATTATTGCTTTGTTACGATTTGAAATGTATTCAGAATATGATAATGAAATTTAAGATGAAAATTCGATACGAACTAGACTATCAGTGATTTTTTCAGTTATTAATTTTAGAGTGCTTTCATTTATAGGTAGCATATTTTCATCACCTTTAAGACGAATTTTCAATTCCTTGGTGCCATCAGGAACAAATATTTGATCTACACCTAGTACTTCAACCGGATGGAACAATCCATTTATTGTTTCTTTTATTGAGCCCTCTAAAGTAACAGTTTCGATTGATTTTCCTAATTCCTTTTCTAAAGCATTTGAGATATCCGGATACTGATCAAATGCAAGTTTAAGTTTCTTATCACCGACTAGTATGACTATTTTTTCAGTCGATATTGTTTGTTTTAATTTTGATTTTGATAAATTAGAAAACTTTTTCTCTAATTTAGCTAAAATTTTTGAGGATTGGATGTCAATATCACTTATTTCTCCTCTATGATATCGAGCTTGACAATTAGAACAAAGTGTTCCAGTTTTTGCACAAAAACTACATATTGGGGCTTTTACCAAAATTCAACGCCTTTATTAAATTTAACGATTAATTCCTTATAATAATCTATATTAATCAATTAGTATTAACATAATTAACCGAGTTCTATACAATTGCTTAAAGTAAATTTATTGCCAGACAAGACCATTGAAATAAGTCAAAAATCAGCGGAAGAAATCAAGTTTTATATTTCTTTAGAGGAGAGAATTTATTGATTATGCCAAATTGCTTTTTTTAGTGCTGATCTAACAACCTTTGGACTATATACTCCACCATATTTACGATTTATAGTTTTTTGACTTTTTGATAATCTGCTATAATAACTTGACCTAAGTAATGGTAATCCTGTTAATTTATCACCCGATACACCGCATTTGGCATTTGTAGGTTTTTTTCTATGATAATGAACCACTTTATTATGTCCTGGGGTCGTAATTTTCTCACGACGATATGATCGGGAACGGTGTCTTGGAGCTGTCATTTATAACCCATAAACAATTGTTATATATTAATTTTAAAGTAATTATGATCTTATCAAAAAGATTTAAATAAATTTTATTACTAATTGATATTTTTCCTTATAAAATTTAAAGAGGAAAAATCTTTAATCTGGTGTTAAACCTGCTAATTTTTGAATAACCGACCCAAAGGTAATTGATGTGAGAAAATACCATCCAATATAATTTGGAACATAAAAAATATATCCATTAGCTTCACCAAGCGTTTTCACTAGAGGAAAATATTTTTCCACATTCTCAGTAGGACGACCAATTGGTATAAAAATTAAATCAGTAGGCAAATCAAATGGGATTAATGCAACCATATTGCTACTTGCTCCAAAAAACCCATTCATTAAAAAAAATACAAGCATTAATGGAATTATAGTATACATCATTGGTTTCATACGCATAGAGAATAATTCCTTTTGCATTTTGTCTGCCCTTGGTTTATTATCCTCTATTTTCTTCAATAATCTTCTATCTTGACTTCTTAATCCTTTCATCTTTAATTTATTGTACTCCTTTGTTTCACGGGTATATCTTTTTAATTTCTCAACATCCATCAATCTTCTAGATAAGAGAGTGGAAAATGTTGACACTCCGAGAGACACAAAAATAATAAATACTGAAGCATAAGGTGGGTATTTAAAAATTGAAAATATTTCAGACACAAAATCCATTCTAATCACGGTTTACTATAATGAGTATTGAATTAATTTTTTTTTTTGATTTTTTAAAGAATTCCTAAGAAATCTCTTAAAGCAGGATGCATTTCAGCTGCACGTTCTTTGACAAGGATATCAAAATATTGTCTCATAATAGATACACTGAGCAGAATTCCGACTCCGGTTCCTAGTGCACCTGCAAAATCAGCAAATGCTGCAAGTACACCGATAAATGCTCCTCCTAAAGCAGCAGCAGCAGGAATATACATATCTAACCTTTTCTCAATAGTCTTTTGGGATCTACGCCATCCTGGGATTTGCATTCCAGCATCAATTAACTGTCTAGCGACATCTTTTGAACCCATTCCTGCGGTTGTAATCCACATCTTAGAAAACAAAATCGCTAAAACAATCATCAATAATCCATAGACAAATGCTCGCGGTATTGATAGGAAAAACAAATCCAAGCTAAAAAGGCCATTGGGATCCGTTGGAAAAATTGCCCCTTGACCAAAAATTCCACGCGGAGGTGTCAGAAAATAAACTAACCCTCCAGTAGGTTGTCTGGTTTCGGCATGAAAATCTCCCAACCAATCAGCTAAAATAAAATTAGGAGCTACTGATTGAAACATTTGAGCAATAAAATATAAATCAGCAAACACTGCTGAGACTAAAATTACTGGAATATTCGAGACATAGAGGAGCTTGATGGGATATTTTCCTCGAAAACCTCGATGATCTGCATAGGATACCGGAATGTCTATTTTCATACTTTCGAAATAGACTACCACTAAAAATACCACTACCGTCGCTCCTATCGCTAGTAAACTATTCGTCGGATGGAATACTCTGAAAAACATTCCTTGAATTGCATCAAAAAACCCTACTTCTAAAATTGCTTGGAATAAAGCAGTAACCACACCAATGGGTAAAGGTAAATCAGGAAAATCTACTGATCCATCTAGAAAGAGTTGAAATGCGAATGAATGCCAGAATATTTGTGTTGCAACTCCACCAGCAATAAATAATGAAATTCCAGAACCTAATCCCCATCCCTTTTGAATCATTTCATCAAGTAATATAATTACAATTCCAGCTGCTAATAATTGGAACATTATTATTGAAATAGCACCTGAAGTAAGGCTGGTTCCATAAGCTCCTCCAATAATATAAGCTCCAGCTTCAAATATAGTCATTAATACAGATAAAACTTTCTGAGCTCCAGTGTACAAAGCTCTTTCTTCAGGATCTCCCATATCAACCTTAATTAGCTTAGATCCTACTAGAATTTGCATTATAAGACCAGCAGTGACAATTGGACCTATGCCAAGTTCGGCTAGTGTTCCCCTTTGACTTGCCATAATTGTACGTAGAAATTCGAAAGGATCAGCAGTCCCTTGAGTGGAAGTACCATCTAAATTAAAAATCGGTGTAATTGTCATTACGAAATAAATTATTAAAGCTCCCAAAGTCCAGAGAATTTTTTCATTAAATCTAACTTCACGTGTAGGTTTGAGGACTTCAGGAGTAATTCTCATAAAAGGTCTCATGGCTTGTAAGAAAATTGATGTCATAACAGATCTCCAAGTAGGATTCAGGTTGTTTTTATATATTTAATATGTAACGATTAATACAGTAATTTACATTAGCTAGATTATAATTAAATTACGATTTAAACATAATTTTATTAATAAAATTAAACCACAAGTCAAAGATTTTTTGATCATTTGTTAATGCTCCGACCGGGATTTGAACCCGGGTCAAAGGATTTCTATTTATAGATACAATTTTAGTTGTATGTAAATCGAGAGTCCTTGATGCTTACCGGGCAAGCTATTCACTTGCATACCGGACTACACTATCGGAGCAGATATGAATTTGAAACTTAGAGTTTATTATATATTTTTTTGTTATTTTATTTTTCTTTTTTTTACGTAACTAGAATAGAGTTAGAAA
The DNA here is from genome assembly GCA_001940645.1 of Candidatus Heimdallarchaeota archaeon LC_3. The sequence goes on along the minus strand of MDVS01000060.1, from coordinate 25,251 downwards.
ATTTGATCCATATTTTGGAAAATGAAACATAATTTCTTTTCTAAAATTCAAATTAAAGCTGAAAAGGTTTGTAATATTATTGTTAACAATATTTATATTGTTAAAGTTGTTTTAATAAAAAGAAATGATAATACTGTAGATAACAATCCAGAAATAATATTAACAACATCGTTATTAATCCATTTTATACCCTTATCGTATATTGTAATTGTTCCTCCACATTTAGAGTGAAGAGTTGCCTCAGTTATATTTTCACAAGTAGGACAGTAATACATTACCTGTACCAACCCTCCCAGTATACTATCTACAAGCATACCTAAAAATCCAAAAAATCCTATAGTTAAAAAAACAATAAAATATTGAAAATATGTTAAAGCCAGATTAATTAAGTAATTGTTAATTATGAATCCCACCACAACTGAAAACGATATTAAATAAGATCCGAGTAATCCTGATATTGTTCCTGAAATTGAAACTCCCCCAGAAGTGCCAGATGGAACTTTTTTTCTTAAATTTAAAATATAATGAGCATCCTTATTTGAAATTATTCCTATTTCAGTAGCCCATGTGTCTGCATTCATAACTGCTAGATATGTAAAAGCAGCAATGCTGAAAGAGGAAAAAACATTTATCAAAGATTGATCAATAAAATAGAAATGTAAAAACGCAAATAAAACAAATCCAAGATTATTTGCTAATACCTGCCATACGTCTCGTTGATTTGTTTTTGAAAAGTTCAAAGAAATTTCTTTCTTATCTGAAAATCTGTATTTGGACAAAAAAGATGATGTTGAAAAGAAAATCAATAGTATCACCCAGAAAAGTGGGTGAAATATAAAAAGAATTAATCCTGTTAACCCAGCTAACATTAATCCTCCTGGCCAAGTTAGATATTTTTTTTTCAGTACTAAAATTAACACAGGAAGATTTAGAAGTATCCCAAATGAAATTCTAATTGATAATTGGTTTAAATCCATAGATAATTCCTCATTTAAACTCAAAAATATTGTAAATCAATTTCTGTAAAGAATCATATAATTAACTTAATTGAAAATTGTGAGATTAAATAATAATGTCACTTTTTTTCATTAATATGTTCAATGTCAAAAAAAAAATCCTAGGTTCAGTTGTTAGAATTAAAATTCTATTGATGAATTTAATTTTAGATCACCTAATAAAATTGAATTATAATTTTCCGAAAATCAAATTAAGAAGAGCATCTCCTTTTGTTGAAGAAGTTGGATTATTATTGATAGCTTTATTCTTTTTTGTTATTTTATATTCTGTTTTTAATGAAATCATTGATAGTTTTATTAGTATAATAGATGATATTTTACAAAATTTGTCCTTTTAAGTAGATAAAGATAATACAGTTAATTTGGAAACTGGAAAGTAATTTATTTTTAAGAACCACAAAATTCCTTCATAAATTACAAAAATTAATGGGATTTGTTGTTATCACCTAACACAAAATTCAGATTCATAGCGTTAGCCATAGGCATGCTCATCTTGCTCTTCTAGTGATATCCGTTGTCAATCCCGGGTTCTTGTGTTACAATGAAGGGTTGCATCAACATTCATCAACTATAATGACGATCCGTCAAATTTCATGAGATAGCCCGTCTTCAAATTTATTCAAGAACCTTGAAACGCTCAAGTGTAACCCTTAATTTGCTCAATTTTTCACTGCTATAAGCTCAAAATTGTCCTCAAATAGGGGAATAGCCTATCATAGCTAAAATTATATTTAAATTGTCCTTGAAAAATATTTGCTTAAATTCGATCAAAATTGACAATATTTATAATAATTCAGTTTAAATCTTTCATTTTTTAGTTCTTAGAGTAGATGATGAGTAAATTTCTCCTTCATCAGAAAGAGATTTTGGAATTATAATTATTTTTAATTTATTAAGGCTTGATCTAAATCGATAATCGTTTATCTTAATTATTGAAGATAAAGTTTCTTCAGAACCAATAATAGCATCGAAATCTTCTATATGTGCTAACCCATAAGGATGTCGAATAGGAATAACCCTATAATTTCTCCATTGATTCTCATCAAATAACTGAATAAGTTGGTTTTTCCTTTTGTTATAAGAAAAAATGATTTTTGGAGCTATTTTTTTGGGATATTTATTTAAATAAAACTCTGAAGTTAGACCAATGGTGACTTCTTTACTTAAAGTAAAAGCTATGTGAAATAACAGCAAATGTCCTTTATGTATACGATCAAAAGTACCTCCTAATACAATTTTGTCAAAGATAATGTCATTATTTGATCGTAAATTATCCAAAAGTCTATTCCTCGCTAGTAATATTTGGGAAATTTTAAAAATTCATTTAATGAACTAATTAATAATGATTACTGATTATTAATCCATCAAAAGTCAAAGTTTTAATGATAATTTCTATGAAAACTAATTTTTATGCGCAGCCGGGGAATTGAACCCCGATCAGAGGCTTGGGAAGCCTCCGTCCTGCCATTAGACTAGCAGCGCTTAATTAAAGCTATAACGGATTACTTTAAGTTAAATTAATAAATTTTGTTCAAGAAAATAGATACTGATTTTATAGAAAATTCTAAGAACTCATTGTTAAAAATTTTGGATCAGAACTCAAGATCTAAGACATTAATCAATATTTAATCAAAAAGATCGATTCTTTAAGAGGAAAATTCGATTTATCTTGGGCTTTTTGTCATCATTTCCAATAATATGATTAATTGAATTACATTTTAAAATGGAGTAATTAATCTGATGCAAGATGCTTCTGTTTTGTATTTTTCTACGAACATGAATTACCAATTATTAAGGATAAGTGTTAAGTTGAGTACTAGTACGATTAAAATTAAATTAATGGGCATAATAAGGGATAATTGGAGGAAAAAAAGCTATAATATCGATATCTCCTCTAATGAGATTACTTTGAAAACAATATTGAAGATGTGTCAAATTGAATTAGGAGAAAAATTTTGGGAATTTTTCGATAAAGATCTTTCTCCAAAAAGAGGAATTATTATAATCGTTGATGGAGTTGATTATAATGCTAAAGGAGGTTTAGATACTCTTTTAGATCCCAAAAGTGAAATTACTTTTCTTTCAGCAATCCATGGTGGGTAAGAATTTATAATGTTTTTATTTTGATAATAATATTTTAAAAATACCCATGGCTGTATAAAGTCTATTTTCAGCTTCATCAAACACTACAGAATGATCTGAATAGAAAACATCATCTGAAACTTCTTCTTGGTGTCTTGGTAAACAATGCATAAAAATGTAATCTGGTTTTGCTAACTTTACTAGATTATCGTTTACTTGATAATTTCTAAATGACTCTTTTCTTTTCTCAGTCTCAGATTCTTGTCCCATTGATATAAAAGTATCTGTAACAATAATATCCGCGTTTTTCACAACTACTTCTGGATCGTTTTTAAGCTCTACTGAAGAATTATATACCAGAGCTAATTTTTTGGAATAATTGACAATTTCTTCATTAGGCCTATAATTATTAGGAGTAGCCACAGATAGATCAATTTTCATTTTTGGACAAGCTACTAAAAGTGAATGTAACACATTATTGCCATCCCCCACCCAAGCTAGTTTTAATCCTTCAAGTTTCTGATATTTCTCCCTAATCGTTAGTAAATCAGCCAAAATTTGCAGTGGATGATATGTGTCTGAGAGAGCATTAATGATTGGAATAGATGAATGCTCTGCTAACTCTTCCACTATAGAATGTTCAAAAACTCTTGCTAATACTCCTGAAACCATTCGCGATAGTACTAATGAAGTATCTTTAAGAGTCTCATTTACTCCTAGCTGGATATCATCTTTTCCTAGAAATAATGCGTGACCCCCCATTAAAAACATTGCGACTTCCGATGACACACGTGTTCGAGTAGATTTTTTTTGAAATATCATTCCTAACGATTTATTCAATAGAGATTTTGCTAATTCATTGGATTTGTGCTGCTTTTTCAGTTGCTCAGAAATATCTAATATATAATCAATTTCTTTGGTTGTAAAATCTTTTAAAGTAAGTAAATTACGTCCATAAAGGTCCATTGTTTCCACCTGATTTTTCAATTGTAAATTGTAACTATTTCTACAATTTCAATCGAATTTTTCAAAGAAAAGTAAATATAAAATATATTTCGAGGATATATGTGAAAATTTTGAAAATATTCTTTACTAAGTTTCAAAAATTGATTTAAAAATTTCAAAACTGGTTATTATTATTCTTAATTAAAACTATATCAAAATAAAAAAGCCTTTAAAAATAGTAGTGGTAATGCATAAATGGTTCAATGGCACAGACGCTCAAACAGGAAATATACAGGTGGAAAATATCACCAAGATCGTAAAAAAAGGAAATCTGAATTAGGAAGATATTCTGGGGAAACGAGACAAGGGGAAACTAGGAGAAAGTTAATTAGAACAAGAGGGGGAAATATGAAAGCTAGATTATACCAAGAACAATTCGTAAATGTCTCTACTCCAAAAGGAACAAAAAGATATAAAATACTGGATGTCCTAGATAATCCTGCAAACAGAAACTATGCTAGAAGAAAGATAATGACAGCTGGTGCTGTAATAGAAACTGAACAGGGCCAAGTTAGAATAACCAGTAGACCAGGACAATCCGGTGTGATTAGCGGAATACTTATCGAAAAATAAAAATCAATTTTTTAATTTTTCAAATATAAAAATTGTTATTTTTAGTCAATGGATTAAAAATTATTAAAAAATCTTTTTTCAATGTTAATTTTTGCTAAATTGGAAGAAAATACGGTTTTTTTAAAATTGCAACCTTTAAGAAATTTAATTCACAAGTAATCTATTAAAGGAGAACTTTAGTCAGTTAGTTTTAAATGCAATAATTTAGTAATTTTGGTCTTAAAAATGGAACAATCAAATAATCAACCAATTACAAATAAAAAAAATTCAGATATCAATTATATAAACAAAAAATCGAATTCTAACAGTCTTCTAGATGAAGAGCTAGACTATTCATTTGAATATGAAGATACAGAAGATCTTGATGATACAAACACAGAAGAAATGCTTTTGGATTATTCTTTTGATGATTCATTAACATATGAATGGCTATCATTAATTCATTTTCCTGATGAAACTAGAGTAAAATTATCAAAAAGAGGGAGATTATTTGTTTTTCAAACCCCAACTAAACAAGCTAATGACATTTTACAAATTATAGGGAGAACAACATGGAATAGATACAAGACAAATTTAGACATGACAATACCCTTAAGCACTATCAGATCTTTGTTGTTAAATGACAAAGATTTATTTGTAAGTTCTTTTACACTTCTTTCATTAGGAACTCAAAAAATTCAATTACCCATAAAATTGCCAATAAAAATACCAAATTCACCCATTCCAAAACTTTTAGCTCTTATGTGTCTAACCAGACACGTTTTTAATACAGGAATCTTTCAGACTGATAACCCAGAAAAAGCAAAGGTATTTCTAACATTATTTTCTGATATCTTTAGTGTAGAGTTACCAAAAGGGGAAAATAAAAGAGGAATTTACATCAAAATCCCATTACCATTAGTTAAAGCCATTATTCGAATATATACTGGAAAAGAAAACGCTGAAGTTCCAGAAATCATACGAGCAATTGTTAATAACCATTCTGATAGAGAAATTATTGAATTTCTTAATATTTGGTTTTCTTACTCAAGAATTTATCGAAATTTGAAGCACACAGATCAAATATTGTTTATGTTTCGAACAAATGAGATCACTAATGAAATTGTAAAAATTCTCACAAGAATTGGTATGTTATGGGAAAATGGTTCAATTCAAGAAGGATCAAGAATAATACCAGCTTATATTGTAAAAAATACAATTGAGAATAAAACAATATTAAATCTTTCCTTTATCGATAAAAATTCTAATCCAAAAGAACTGCTTGGAAAAATAAATAGTTTATCTGTCCAAATTAAAATGAAAGATGATAGAATCGTAGTTTTAGAGAATTTGTTGAGCGATTATAGTAACAAACTCGACGAAGAAAAGAACAACAGACTTCAGGCTATCTATTCGAAATATTATTATGAGAAAAAAACAGAGAAGCTACGAGAAAAATATATTGAACTACAAAGAGTCAAAGAGGAACTGGAGATTGAATTGAAACATCTAGAAGCCGCTTACAACAACTATGATAATTCAGTAAAGAAAAAATCTCACTTCAAAGAAGGATTAGAAACACCTAGTATCGAAGAGCTTGAAAAGATCGCTTTTCAAAAAGTACTAGATAAATATGAAGGAGATCCAGAATTCGATAAAAATGTATTCTATAATGTTATAAGTAGTCAGGATTCAAAGTTCAAATCCCAAGAAAAAGAATTTAACTATGTTGTATCACAAGGAGAAGACGAGACAGATACAAGCCATATAAAATCAAATTTAACAAATCCCGAAATTTCCAGAAAAATAATTGATTATTTTAGTATAATCATGGATAGATCAGAAAATTGGATATTAGTTGGCTTATCAATTGGACCTTTAACAGTTGAACAAATGGAACAAATATCAGAAATGAACAAATTAGAATTGAGACAGTTATTAACAAAATGGGAGAAAGAAGAAATTATAGAGCGCGTGGTAACAGGAACAGAGCCTGTTTATCAATTTACAAACTTATGGAGGAAGGAAAGGGTTCGAAATTTGAAAAATAGAATGATAGGAAGAAAATTACCACCCGAAATAAAAGCAAGACTTCGCGAAATCTTACCATTATATTAACAAGAAATAAAGAAAGATGGTTTATTTTATCTTTTCTTCTAAAATATCTATTTTTTTTGTTATATTTGAAAGTTTAGAGTCTATCTCTTTAAATTTCTCATTAATTCCATTGACAAATGTTTTCAAAACGTCATTTACTTTATTTATAATTTCGATTTCTTCATTCATAATTAATGCTAATCATTTTAATTTTGTATAAAAGTGACTTGTTAGTATATTAAATCAAAAATTAGTAAGATTTACTAGACAAATTTAATAATTTCTATTTATAATTAAATGTAAGAGAGATTATATGAAAAAATCTTCATCTAAAAGTTCAAAGAAGAAACTATTATCATTTATTCCTAAAAAAAAAGAAGAAAAAAAAATTCAAGAAAAGAAGGAATCAAAACCAAGTCTAGATAACAAGATAAATAAGGAAAAAAAGGAAAAAACAATTAAAAAATATGAACTATCAAACAAAAAGAAAGAAATTAGGAATATAAAGGAAAATCGACCCATAGACAAGCCCATAAACCCAATAAAGTCTGAAATTCAATTAAAAGAAGAAATCCAAGAAAAAAAGATAAATATGAAAAGTAGCGTGGAAGTTCTTGAAAAGAAGGAAGTAATTCCAAAATCAGAAATGAGTAATAATCCTCTTTTTTTGTTGAGCGTTCGTTATAATGGTTTGAAAAACAAGGCAGAAATGGTTTTTTATGATACGATTTTACACTCACTAAAATTTGTTGAAGATCATACTAATCATCGTCCCTATTTCATTGTAAAAAAACCAATAAATGAAATACTAAGTTTTATTGATTATTATAAGAACAAAGAATTATCATTTGCCAAAATAACTAGCATAGATCAAATATATTTACAAGATCGTTTGATTTTTTCATCTAGTCAAATGACTAGAGTTACTGTTAGAACACCAGCAGACGTTCCTCCAATTCGAGATATATTTCGATCGAAAAATATCGAAACTTATGAAAGCGAAATTAGATACCACTTAAATTGGATTTTTGACACAAAAATAGTCCCGGGATTAAATTATTATTCAAATAATAATGAAATTACTCTAGTAACATCTAGAAAAAATGAAATACCAGTAAACAAGAAGGAAGACGATATTCTTAAAGGTTTTGAAAAAAATAAAAACTATTCAAGTTTAATTCCAGAGTTTCTACCTTTTTTTACGGAGCATATCCCTACTGATGAATTATTGCTTGCTTCATTAGATATCGAAGTTGAAAACCCACCAAGGCAGTTTCCTAGAGCAGATACAGCACGATATCCAGTAATCTGTGTTTCAATTTTTTCGAACAAAAAAAGGAGTTTAATTCTCGCATTGGAGGACAAATCAGGCAATTCTAATGAGCGACATTCTAAATTACCAGATTCCGCTGAAATTCGTTTGTTTTCGAGTGAGAAGGAATTATTAAATGCTCTAAATTCTCTATTGATTAATTATCCAATTATTATTACGTTTAATGGTGACGACTTTGATATTCAATACTTAACTAATAGAATGAAAAACAAAAACATTCGAAATTCTATATTCAAATATAATGGAAGGAACAAAACAGGAACAATTGAGAATTGTATACATATTGACCTATTCAAATGGTATAACAATCCCGCAATTAAAACCTATGCTTATTCTGGAAAATATAAGAAATCAAGTTTAGGAGAGATTGTTTCTAGTCTCACTAATAACAAAAAAATTGAAGTGGAGGGAGAAATATCGAATTTATCGTTATCAGATTTAATCTATTATTGTTGGAATGATACTAAGATTACATTAGATCTGATAATTGGGGATAATTATTCTACTTGGAAATTAATGATATTGCTTTGCAGGATCTGCCATATTCCCATAGATGAATTAGTTAACAAAAGAGTTTCTTCATGGTTAATGTACTTTTTATATTATGAGCATAGATCTAGAAAATATTTAATCCCAAATAGTAGAGAAATTGCGCGTGTTAAAGGTGTAAATGCTCAAAGTGAAGCTTTAAGTAAAAATAAAAAATTTCAAGGCGCTGAGGTGCTTGAGCCAAAACCAGGTGTACATTTTGAAATAACCGTATTAGACTTTGCTAGCTTGTATCCAAGTATAATAAGTTCACGAAATTTGTCTTATGAAACTATAAATTGTGGTCATACTGAATGTAGACAGAATCTTATACCTGGTACATCTTATTATTCATGCGTTAAAGAAATTGGTATATTCTCACTTTTATTTGGATTTCTTAAGGATATAAGAGTAAAATGGTTTAAGATCTTAGCAAAAGATAGTACACATCCATTTTCATCTTTTTATGGTGTAGTGGAAAAGTCCTTAAAAGTTCTAATTAATGCTGCATATGGCGTTTTAGGAGCAGAATTTTTTGCGTTTTATTGTTTGGCAGCTGCTGAGGCAACAACTTCTGTAGGTAGATTTGTGATTCAAAAAACTGTCGAAAAATGTAATGAAATGAATATTGAGGTTTTATATGGAGACACTGACTCTGTATTTGTAAAATCTACCAGTACCGACCAAATTGAGGATTTAATCACTTGGAGTGATAAAAATTTAGGAATTTCTCTTGAAATTGACAAAATTTATAGATTCATAGCATTATCAACTAGGAAAAAAAATTACTTAGGTGTTTTATCGAATGGAAATTTAGACATCAAAGGTTTAGTAGGAAAAAAAAGCAATACTCCAAAGTTTATTCAAGAAGCATTTAACAAAGTAGGAATGGAACTACAGAAGATTGAAACGCAAGATGATTTCAAACTTTATTTGAAAGAAATAGAAAATATTGTAAAAGAATGTTATTCTAGATTAGATAAATCAAAAAGTTTAGAGGAAAATCCAGAAGGTTATACAGCGTCTGAATTAGCTTTTACTATACAAATGACTAAATTCACAAAAGAATATTCATCTAAGGTTCAACATGTCGAAGCTGCCAGAAAACTTGAAGATCACAGAAGAAGTCAAGGAAATAAGAATTATCAAATACAACCCGGCATGTTTATTCAATTTATAAAAACATTAAACGAACCATATCCATTAGAATTGGCTGAAAAAGGTCTAGGCATTGATATAGAATCCTATAAAAGTCATGTTCATACAACTTTTAATCAAATTTTAGAATCTTTGGGGATAGATTTTGAAGGATTACGACATAAAAAAGTAGATCTCAGAAAATTCTTTTAAGTGAACTACCCTGTCCTAAATTATTATTTCACTTTAATCTTTTCAAACAAAAAATAGTGAACCCTTCTGATTCCATTATATGAGGGAGTAATCGTTGACCGTTATATGGTAAACTTCTACCAAATTTATATTTTAATGGGATGGGTACAAAATTCTCATTTGTCGATTCTAAAAAAAGTTTAATAATATCTTCATTCTCTTCTGGCAATAAAGAACAGGTAATATAATATAATCTACCAGTCTCTGGTTTTAAAAATTTCGAAGCTGAAGTAATTATTTCTAATTGTAGTTTACTGTAAAATTTTATCTTTTGTTTTGATAAAAGCCATTTGATGTATGGTCTAGAAGCTAGTGTACCCGTACCTGAACATGGAGCATCGATCATTATTATATCTTGTTGTTCTAAATCAGTAATCGTCCTAATATCTGCACATTGGCTTTCGACATTTTTAACATTAAATTTAGAAATATTTTTGTTTAATTCATTAAAACGTTCTTTATTAACTTCAAATGCATAAATTTTTCCGTTATTTCCCATTAAATCTGCTAAAAGAGTAGTTTTTCCACCCGGGGATGCACAAGTATCTAAAATGATATCTTCTGGACTTGGATCAATAATTAAAGGAATATAAGCACTTGTACGTGATTGAATAAAGAAATGGCCCTTTTTATATGAATTAAGGTTGGGAAGTCTAGCTTTTCCTAAATATTTTATTCGAAAAATATTTGAAAAATTAGGATCTTCAGTATATTGAATATTATTCTCCTTCAATTCCTGAAATACTACTTCTTTATCCTTCAAACTATTTAACCGTATATAAATGGGAGGTTGATAATTTAAATAAGAAAGAATATCCTTAACTTCTTCATAATCACTGTTCTTTAACAATGATCTGGTCAACCATGTTGGCATAGAAGTTTCGATAACAATTCGATCTAAAGGGTCTTTAATATGAGAGACCCACTTAAGAAAATCGAATTTTTCTAATTCATGAAAGAATTTCTTAATATATTTAAGCCATTGTTGAAAATTTCTTCTTTTAACGATATTTATAATACATGAAGTTACTAGTGGAAACTTTTGTAAAGGATCTTCCAGTATGGTCCTATAAGTTCCAATTATGATTAGTTTCTGAACAAATAGGGGAAAAAATTTCAAGGATGAATTAAATCGAGGTTCATTGGTAAATATATCAAGAATAATAGAGTTTGCAATTCTTTTTAGTGTATTATCCCGTCTTACAACTTCAGTAACTAAAGCAAATACAGCAGGGTATTCTATGGATTTATCAATAATTCCTAATGTTTTTAGTGCTTTTCTTGGAGAATATTTTTTTATTGTTAATTGAACTAAACAATCTGCAGCTATTTCTTCACGAGGGAGATCATTATGGGAATTTAAACCAGTTTGCACTACTAATACTAATCCTTTTTATTTATAAATTTTCGAACTAATTATATTTAAAAACTAAAGATATTCTGAACTTATCTCATGAGAGATATATCTCTAATTTATTAGAATCTAAATACATTTATAATTAGTTATATTAACATTAAATTAAATCTAAGTAATAAAACATATCTAAATACAATTTCAACATATCTCGGATACCGATTTACTATGGAAAAAGATCAATATTTAACTTTATTAGCAAGAGCACGAAAACAACTTCCAAAGGAAGTATTTGAAAAATCTCGGTTTGTAATTCCGAAAATAACATCATTTGTTGAAGGAAATAAGACTTATATTACTAATTGGAAGGATGTTACAAAAAGAATTAGACGTGATGAACACTTCATTAAATTAATGGCTAGAGAATTCGCTACATCAATTTCTGAAGAAGGAGGAAGACTTATTTTCCAGGGAAAATTTACTGGGTCCAGTATAAATAAACAATTATCGACCTATGTTAAGATGTATGTAATTTGTCCTGAATGCAATAAACCAGATACTAAGCTTGTAAAGGATGATCGGCTTTTAATCTTAGTATGTGAAGCCTGTGGTGCGAGACATTCAGTGAAATAATCTTTTATAGAGGCAATTTCGGTTTCATGGTTGAAAATAAAAAAGAATTTGTTTCGTTAAGAAACAAATCTGTTTACTTTAAAGTTCATTTAACATTTGAAAAAAAAATTATTGCTTTTGCTGATCCAGATTTAATTGGAAAAACATTCAAAGATAAAGAAAAAAATGTTTCACTTTCTGTGAATCCATCATTTTATCAGGGAGAATTAATCACAATACCAGAGGGTTTAGAGCTAATTAAATCTTATCCTAATTGTAATATTGTTGGTTCGTTAGCATATTATGCTGTAAAACTAGGAATTGCTCACAAACATTCATTATTATGGATAATTGATAGAGAAAAAAAAAAGAGAGTTCCTCACTTATTAATGATAAGGATTTAGCAAACAAGGGTTGTAGATTATGTCCTGTATTCAATGTGGCAAAAATAAAAAGAGATTTAATTTTTTGTGCCAAGATTGTTATCTTCAATCTCATCCCATAATATTAAATAGGAATAGAATAAAAATAACTATATGTAAAAATTGTTTAACACCTGTAGGGGTTTCAGGAAACTGGGATAAACAATTACCAATTGAAAAAAAATTAGATAAATTAGAAAGTACAATAGGAAGCGTTATTCAAAAAAAATATAAATTTTCAAAAGGAATTTCATCAATAAAAACTAAAATAACTCAAATTGATACTATTCATGATTTTTTCGAGTCACTTCAAGATAAACATGAGATAATCTTAGAAGTAAAAGGGCTGCCTGATCCATTTTTACCTGAAATAGAATTTAAAGAATCTTTAATTGTTTATTTTAAATATAAATTCTGTATTCATTGTCAAAACATAGGGGAACCCTCTGCCATACTGGGTAAATTGCAAATAAGAGGAATCAAGCTGTGGCAAAAAGAAATTGATGAAATACTTGAGGAATATGTAAGAAGAAATACTAAGGATAAAAAAATCGATTTTTTACCTGTAAAAATTGATAAATTAAAAGAAGGAATAGATTTAAGTTTTTCTAGCAAGAATCCAGTTGAAATAATTGCACATGAATTAAATGCTAAGTTAGCAACCCAAAATATTAAAACCGATGAAACAATAAGTTATGATCATGTAAAATCAAAATCGAAATTACGATTAGTAATATCAGCCCGTTTGCCATCATACAAACCTGGCGATGTAATTAAAGGTCCAAAAACTTTAATTCAAATTATTACAATTAATGGTACTAGATCTTTTGGATACAATTACTTTAAAGGAGAATTTACCGAAATAAATAACGATATCTTCTGGGATAACACTTATCATTTATTTTTACCATTGGACAAATTTAAAAAATTCCAGATAATTAATATGGATAAATATAACAAGACTATTAACTTAATGGATCTTGATACTTACCAAGAATTTGAAGAAAAACTAATTAAAGACCCGAAAATATTTTCTGATGATACATTAGAAGGATTTATTTATGAACAGGAAGAAAACCTGCATAATTATATATATTTCAATTTTTTTGGTTCTGATACCTAACAACGTATGATGACAAGGCATTTGATGGATTTTGATGAAAAAATGACAATAATTGCAACTTCTGACGTTTATTAGGAGGATCTTCAAATTATTGAAAAGAAACTTAATTCAAAAAAAAGGATCTTTGTTCTTCTGTTAAAAAAAGCGAATCCAGATCCTAATCTAAATCTTAATAATTTATCTGGACCGGGACGTTTGGATTTATTATGTAGAGTCATCACTAGCGTTTTTTTCTTAGGAGGGGGTAAAGAAAGTTTTCGGAAAGATAATGAATTAATAGTTTATTTCCAATCTTATGGAAAGAAAATAATAATTAAGGGAAATGAAATTAAAGGATTAAATCCTGATGAAAGATCGCAAGCGGGAATGCTAAAAAAAGTATTTTCTGGTAAAAATATAAATGGAGTTAATTTTAAACCTGGAAAATGGACTGAAATTGTTAATTTGTTTCCAAATTGTAATGTTCTGGATTTATCGGGTCAAAAAATTGAAAAAAAGTTATTCATAAACAATATTTTCTTATTAGGTGATCATATTGGACTTGCCAATGAAGAAATAGGCTTATTTTCTGAAGAAAGGAAAGTTTCTGTAGGAAATCGTGTTTATCTAACCTCTCAATGTATATCTATAATTAATTATTTATTAGATAAAAAAGTGTAATTATCTGATTTATGTTGATCTATGAGAAAAGAGAAAAGAAAGAAGATAAAAAACTCTTACATATTCATTGTAGGTTTAAAAAAAGTCATTAATTAAAAGTATGTTGCTAAATTTTCATCAGTTAAAATTTTTAATAATAAAAAAATGACATTTGAAAATTTTTAAATATATTATTGGAGTAAAAAAATGAATCAGTTGAAAGAGTATTTGGTTTATTTCACATAAATATGTCTTTAGATCTCTGATTTGTGAGGAATCGAATGACCGTAGCAAGAATACGATTGATGAGTAATAGTCACAAAGAATTAGACGCAATTTGTGATGAAATGAGAAATATTGCTGATAGAACAGGTGTGCGAATGCGAGGACCAGTCCATCTTCCCACAAGAAAATTAGTTGTACCTACAAGAAAATCCCCCTGTGGTGAAGGAACACAAACATGGGAAAAATATGAAATGAGAATTCATAAAAGATTAATTGATATCGATGCAGAAGAAAGAACTATGCGTCAAATTATACGTTTGAATGTTTCAAGATCAATTTTTGTCGAAATAGAATTAATGAATTAAATTTTGTTTACATTGGGAGAATAAAGATGACAGATTTAACAAATATTTTATTATTCAATAAATGGGATTGTTCTAACATCGAAATAAGTGATGATGGCTTAAGTAGATATATAAATTTTCATCCAAGTCTATTACCTCATTCTGGTGGAAGACATGAACATAAAAGATTTCATAAAGGATATTTACATATTGTTGAAAGATTAGTAAACAAACTAATGGCCCCAGGAAGGAATTGTGGAAAAAAACTTAAAATTTTATTAGCTATTGAAAAAGCATTTACGTTAATTGAATTAAGAACAGAAAATAATCCAGTTCAAATGTTGGTTAATGCAATTATAAACTCTGCACCTCGAGAAGAAACTACAAGAATTTCCTATGGAGGAATTGTTTTTCATAGTGCTGTAGATTCTGCTCCTCAGAGAAGAGTAGATATTGGTTTAAAACTTCTTGCGCAATCAGTAAAAAATGAATCATTTAACAGTATTAAACCACTTGAAGAATTAATTGCTGAGAGCATAATTTTTGCCTCAACTAATGATTCCAGATCATTTGCTGTAAAAAAGAAACAAGATATTGAAAGAATGGCATTAGCAGCAAGATAATTGTTGAATACATCTAAAAAGGAAAAAAAGTTGTCTATTTTTCCTAATTCTTTTTTAAATTTCCTTACTAAAAACACGCAAACTATTTTATCTCCTAAAATTTCTTTAGAACAATATTCAACCCCTATTCCACTTTTAAATGAAATTTTTTCTAATTCAATTGATTTCAATAATAAAATAGTTTTAGATATGGGAGTAGGATTAGGATCATTATCTTTTTGTGCTGCATGGCTAGGAGCAAAATCTATTATTGGTATAGACAGTGATAGAGAAATTTTCCAATCCTTGAAGAAAAATGAGAAATTTTTTTTAAATTTGTTTCTCTCTTATCAACTGTACAGCCAAAAAGAGAAAAATTTTAAATCTAAAAATAATAAAAACATAACTAATCCAGTTTTTTCATGGATACATTCACAAATTGAATTTTTTCAACTAAATAATCTTAATAATAAAATCAACATTGTTATTATGAATCCTCCTTTTGGTACTCAAAGAAAAGGTATTGATTTTGTCTTTTTAAGGCAAGCAGCAAAATTACGATGTCCAATTTTATCTTTACATAAATATCATTCAAATTTCAATAAAAAATTAGCAGATTTATTGCGAATTATAAATTATAAAGTAAAATGGAAAAAAAAATTGG
Source organism: Candidatus Heimdallarchaeota archaeon LC_3 (assembly GCA_001940645.1). The sequence continues at coordinate 9,264 of MDVS01000060.1, read as the reverse complement.
AATTTCCAATAAAAAATTCAATGGATCATCATGCGTTACCTTTGTATGTAGTAGAAACTTTGTTATTATTAATAGAACCGGTTTAAAAGTAATATTAAGGAAAATTTGGATCATTCCATACCAGGAAAATTTCCTCCATCTAAACCACCTAATCCTCCTAACATACCTTTTCCTTTACCACGATCTTTTCTTAATCTTTTCATCGCATTAACAGCCATTTCATAATTTTTTAGTAACCCTTGTACATCTTGGGTTGTAGTTCCAGAACCCTTGGCAACTCTTTCCCTTCTAGATTGCTTTAATTTTTTACTAGGATGGAGATCATCTAACTCTTCTGCAGTCATACTATTTGTTATTGCAATTATTTTTTTCAAACTTTCCTTACTTGTTTGATCAAACCCAGCTGGAAGTTTAGATCCCATTCCCGGAAACATTGATAATAATTTTCCCAATGATCCCATCTTCGAAAAAGATTCCATCTGTGATCTCCAAATTCTCAAATTTATTTTTCCTTTTTTGAATGCTTCTATAATATCTTCTGATTGATCAAACATTCCCGCATTTGTTACTTTTTCTAAAATTCCTGAAATATCTCCCCTTCCAAGCAATCTTTCTACAAATCTTTCTGGATCAAAACGTTCGAAATCATCTGTTTTTTCACCCGTGCCTATATATCTTATTTTACTACCAGTAGCAGCGACTGCTGACAAAGCACCTCCTCCTCTAGCAGTACCATCCATCTTTGATACAATAATCGATCCTATTTTTGTTGTAGCATTAAAAGCATTTGCTTGACTGAAAGCATTTTGACCCATTGTTGCATCTATAACTAAAATTATTTCATCAGAATTTATTTTTTTTGCAATTCTTTCCATTTCTTTTAATAAGCCCTTCTCTTCTTTGTGTCTACCCGATGTGTCAATAAATATTAGATTAACTTTTGTTTTTTCCTTAAAATACTTAATTCCCTTTTGAGCAATTTTTTCACTATCTTGTTTCGTTTTTTCTTCCCCAAATACCTCGATATCGTGAGACTCTACAAGCTGTTTTAGTTGAATATAAGCTCCAGGTCTAAAGGTATCAGCACCTATTATCCCTGGATTCAAACCTCTTCTCTTCCAATACAATGCAGATTTAGCTATTGTTGTTGTTTTTCCAGACCCTTGAACTCCAACAAACATTAATATATTCAATTTATTCTGATCAGGTTCAAAAGGATAGTTTTTTTTCCCTAACAAGTTAATTAATTCATCATGAATAATTTTTATTACATAATCAAGTCTAGATACCGCGGGTGGAAGTTTTTCATTTAAAGCATTTTCTCTGACTTTATTAACCATAGCAATAGCTAAATCTATATTAACATCAGCTTCGATTAATGCTGATGTTAATTCGTCTAATAATTCGTTTACTTTTTCAATATCCACAATAGATAATTTTCTTATAGATTTAACAATGTCTTTTAATTTATTTGAGAAAGCATCAAGCATAAATGAACCTCATATAATTTCTACAATTAATTCTGATTTAATAAAGTGTAATATTTAAGATACTTTAACATATTATCAAATGATGTATATTAGATTTTATAGTGTCCTAAAGAACTTTAATTTTTGAATGATAAAATTTTTTTCTGTATAGCCACTAATGAAATTTTACATTAGCAGTCTATCTAAAATATTTGTTACAAATCATTCTAGATAAACAGTTAATTAAAACAGAACTAAATGATTTTTGTATGAATTTTATCACACAAATTAATTAACAAGTGTAAAAATAAGAACAATTAATAATTTTGAGCTAAAATGAAGACAAAATTTACAGGTGAGTTTTTATCATTAAATCAGAAAGACTTTCGCATTCTAGCAGGAATTGAAAGACTTATGATAACTCAGAAATATCCAAGGGTTCAGGAATTACCAAAAGAAACGGGATATTCATATGCCTATATTCAAAAAAAATTAAGAAGTCTTCACGCTATAAATTTAATTGAGATAAAGAGAAATTATGACGAATATTACGAAACTGCATTAAATTTTAACGGTTATGATGTATTAGCATTTAATGCTCTAGTGAAAAAGGGATTAATTTCAAGTATCGGTCATAAAATTGGAGAAGGGAAAGAATCAGAAATTTATACTATCCAAAACGATGATAAAAAAATTGGTGTTATAAAAATTCACTATCTTGGAAAAGGAAATTTTCGCTCTTATAAAAAATTAAGAGAATATTTAGCAATTAAACATCATTCATCAAGCATTTATAACTCTAGGTTAGCTGCTCATCATGAAGCAAAGTCTCTTAAAAGAGTTGAAGGAATTATTCCAGTTCCTAGAGTTTGGGGAGTTAATCGACATTGTTTGTTAATGGATTACATTGAGGGTATAGAGTTATACAAGTGTGGACGAATAAAAAAAGAGTATTTGCGAGATCTTTATCAAAACTTGCTTCAAATCATTAAAGATATGCTTGAAATAGGAATAATTCATGGGGATTTATCTCCATACAATATTTTGGTCTCTTTTGATTCGATTAGAGATAAATATTTTCCTTATATAATTGATTGGCCACAATCTGTCAATATAAATCATCCAAACGCTCAAGATATTCTTACTTTAGATGTTAGTAATATTATTGAATTTTTTGCAAAAAGAATATCAATTCCAGATCAGTCTATTGACAAAATTGTAAGTGACCTTATGAAGTAGTTTCACTTTTAATTTAGAGTCTCAGTCAAGAAAAAGTATCTAAACATCGGAGAGTAGGAGAAAAAAGGGATGAATTTTGAATTTTCGACCAGAATACATGATATGTGAAGATTGCTCTACACAATTAACTGAAACTGTTTCAGATTATGTATGTCCAAATTGTGGCTTAGTTGCAGGAAAAAAAATTGTTGATTCTAGTTATCAAAAAAATGAGAACGATTATAAAATATTTGGAACTCAAGCAGTTGAGGAAGGCAATAAAGTCTCGAGTACTAACCAAATAGGAAGTTTTGTAGGATATTATAATAATTGGAATATCGCTGATTTTCATGGAAAAAAAATTAAACCGACAAAATCAGTTCATTTTCGTAGGATAAAAAAAGTAAATGATATTTATAGCCAATCTCAAGGAAAAGAAAGGTTATATAGAGCATTACGGATTTTGGCAGTAATAAGTGGAATATTAGAATTTCCAGAATCAATTAAAGAAGATTCTGCTAGAATATTTCGAATTTGTTACAAGAAATTGATTGATATTCGTGTAACTGATTTAATAGCTGCTTCGATATATCTATCCTCCAGGTTAAATCATTACAATTTGAGAGTGAAGGATTTACTTCAATCATTTGAAAATGAGAATATTCAGGTACAAGGGAAGAATGTTTTATATGCTGCAACACAAATACGAATAATAACAGGCTATAAAGTGAAATCCACATCATCTGAAGAATATTTAGAGAGGGTGATTCAAGCATTAATCAATGATGACGAGTTTAAAATTAAATTACAGAAATTACATATTTCTAATATGGAATATGGAATTTTATTGAGAAAAACCAGTCAAGAAATATTGAAAAAATTATCTAATAACCTAAGGGGAGGAAGAGATCCATATGCTTTAGCCTGTGCTACAGTAGCAGGTGCAGATTTGTTGATAGCAAATAATTTTGGTAAAAGAAGAGGTTTTGCTACACAAAGGCTTATTTCTAGGGTAGGAGATGTAGCTGAATATACTTTAAGAGAACATTTTCTACAAATTATTAAGAAAGTCCTACATTAATAGAGTGAAGTGAAAAAGTTACGAAGTACTGTGAAGGAAAGTGTCTTCTTGCGAGAAAGTTAAATTTGGTTCAAAATTTCTTAAAATAAAAAATTTTATGAATAAATGATTAAGAATAAACCATTTTAAAAGGTGAAAAGCTTCCTCCTTACTTAATAACTACTAAATTTGTTTTTTTTTATTACATCGAATTTGTTATAGCTTATTTAATAGAACCAAAAAACATAATTAAATCCTTTAAATTAAGATATTCATTTTAATTTTTAGGTTTCATTTTTAATCTTTCCATCAAAAATATTATTCGAGGAGAAAAGCTTTCTTGACAACAAATGAGAACACTATTGCTTCTGACTTGACTTCTAGTAGTTACCCAAAATTTCTTGACATAGAAAAAAATATTTTGGAATTCTGGAAAGAAAATGACATAAATAATAAGTTACAAGGGCAAAACAAAGGTGAAAAAAGCTATATCTTTTTAGAAGGCCCACCAACTGCTAATGGAATGCCACATATTGGTCATTCGTTAACCAGAGTGATTAAAGACGCATTTTTAAGATATAAATCTATGAAGGGTTTTGATGTAACACCACGAATTGGAGGATGGGATTGCCATGGTTTACCAGTTGAATTAGAAGTAGAAAAAAGTCTAGGAATCAATTCAAAAGAGGAAATAGAGGCTTTTGGAATAGCAAAGTTCAACAAATTATGCCAAGAATCAGTTTTCAAGTACATTGATGAATGGATAAAGATGTCTGAACGAATTGGATTTGTTTTAGATATGGATATTGCCAAACCATCTCCAGGAGGAGCTTATGTAACTATGACAACACCTTACATGGAAAGTGTTTGGTGGTCATTAAAAACATTATTTGATAAAAAAATGCTTTTTAAAGGACATAAAATAGTTCCATATTGCCCAAGGTGTGGAACATCCTTGTCAAGTCATGAACTCGCACTAGGATACAAAGATACAAGAGATCCATCAATTTTTATCAAATTTCAATTGAAAAATTCATCCAGAAAATTATTGGTCTGGACAACTACACCTTGGACATTAATATCCAATATGTTATTAGCAGTTAAGGAAGATGCGGATTATGCTATTGTAAATTATAATAATGAAGAATTAATTATTGCAAATTCCTTAAAAAAAAAAGTTCTTCCCAAAGGTAAGCTTGTTGAGACTATTAAAGGCAAAGATTTAGTTGGTAAGGAATATCAACCTCTTTTTCCATATTCAAACAGTATTTCAGGAAGGAAACATTTTATAATATCAGCTCCATTTGTTGGAACGGATGAGGGTTCAGGTATTGTTCATATAGCTCCTGCTTTTGGAGAGGATGATTATAATATTTGTAAAGATTACGATGTCCCTATGTTTAATCCAGTAGATGAAAAAGGTAATTTTGTTGATGAAATAGAGTTATTTAAAGGTCAATTTGTCAAGGATGCGGATAAAAATATTCTAAGTGCTTTGAAAGAAAGAAAAATCTTATTGAAATCAGACACCATTGTTCATAATTATCCTTTTTGTTGGCGTTGTGATTCTCCATTATTGTATTACGCAACAGAATCATGGTTTATCAAAATGTCAGAATTAAGAAAAAATCTAGTGAAAAATAATGCTAAGATTCGTTGGCAACCTGCTCACTTAAAAGAAGGAAGATTTGGTAATTTTATTGAAGAAGCAAAAGATTGGGCTCTATCAAGGAGTAGATACTGGGGAACTCCATTGCCAATTTGGTCTTGTGTGAAAAACCATGAGTTCGCGATAGGTTCTATTGAGGAGCTAAAAGAATTGGTTGGTGATGAAGAACTTGATCCCGAAACTATCGATTTGCATAAACCTTTTATTGATGAAATGAAATTGAAATGCCCGGAATGTGGAGAAAATACTACTCGAGAACCTTATGTAATAGATACCTGGTACGATTCGGGTTCTGCATTTTTTGCACAATGGCATTATCCTTTTGAGAATAATGATTTATTTGACAAACATTTTCCTGTTGATTTTATTACAGAAGCTATTGATCAAACACGTGGTTGGTTTTACACTCTTCTTGCAACATCCACAGCTCTATTTGATTCACCATCTTATCTTAACTGTTTAACAATGGGTCATATTCTCGCTGAGGATGGGAGTAAAATGTCCAAGAGCAAAGGAAATGCTATTGCTCCTGATGATGCAATTAATCTTTATGGAGCGGATGCAATCCGGTATTTATTATGTTCTTCACCAATATGGAAATCAACTCGGTTTGGTGTTAATTTAGTAAAAGAATCAGTAAAATCATTTGAATTGTTATTATGGAATATAGTAAGTTTTTTTAGAACTTATACAAAATTAGATAATTGGAAATATAATACAAAATCTATTGTGCCTGTTAATAAAAGAAGTGAGTTAGATAAATATGTTCTATCAGCATTACAGTCGACTATAGCTAAATTTACCGAAAGTATGGATAATTTAGAAATTCATAAAGCAACGGGATCAGTGAAGATTTTTATTGATGATATTTTGTCTAACTGGTGGATTAGAAGATCGAGAAGACGATTCTGGGATAAACATGATGTAACTCATGAAGAAGCATATCAAACATTGTTTGAGATTCTTGAATCAGTAAATAAACTTTTAGCTCCCATCATTCCATTTCTTACTGAATACTTTTACCAGGAGTTTATTCGAGTTTCCAGAAAAGATTCCCCTATTTCTATTCATTTATGCAAGTTCCCTATTCTTAATTCAAAACTTGTATTCAAAAAATTAGAAGAATCAATGAATATAGTTCGTGGAGCTATACAAGCAGGTCGAGCTGCACGTGCTAAGGTTAATATTAAAAATAGGCAGCCTTTAAGTCAAGCTAGATTGATAATACCTAATAAAGAACTAAATGTCGAATTAGAAAACTACCTCGATATATTGAAAGAAGAATTAAATGTCAAGGAGATAGTTATTGTAGACGATGCTGGAGATCTTCAGGAATACAAAATATTACCTAATTTCACAGTTATAGGTCCAAAATTTAGGAAAAAGTCAAAAAAAGTTACAAAACTCATAGAAAAATTAAATACAGACAAAACAAAATCAATAATTAAAAGTATTGAAGAAAATAATTCATATCGAATTATATTAGAAGAATTTGACTTATCAAAGGAAGATATTAGGATAAAAATTACGACAAAAGAAGGATTTGAAGCTGAAGAATTTAAAAATGGTTTATTAGTATTAAATGTTGACTTAACAGATGAAGATCTACAATTTGAGGGTATTGCAAGAGACTTCATAAGGAGAATCCAAACAATGAGGAGAGATCAAAATTTACCTTATGACGATAAAATTATATTAACGATATCCACTCAATCCTCAAAGTTGAAATCCGTATTAAAAAAGTTCAATCAACTAGTTTGTAACGAAACACTCTCAGAAAAAATAAAATTCCTAGCTAAATCGTCTAAAAATCCTACATCATGGAATTTTCTAGCTTTTGGAGAAAATATTGAATTCAAAGCTAGTATTAAATCAGTTTCTGAAAGTAAATAAGAAACAGGTGATTCAATGGGAAAGGCCGAACTAGATAAAAAAAAAAAAGAGATTAATGCTTATCGCTTATCTTTTGAAAGATATACTAAAGAACTGGAAAGTATTTCACCTAAATTATCTGGAATGGATAATTTTAGAAGCTATTCTACTTCTCTCAAACCTGAAATCGACAAGATTCTTTTCATTCTTACAGATCTAATATATGAGAGTAATAAAATCAAAGAAAATAAGACGATAAAAAAATTTCTTTATAATGAATTTACTTCAATGGTTAATTCAAGAAGCATAATAATACTATTAAAAAAAGAAATTGAATTAAATATTCCCAAACAGAACATTTAATTATTTGGTTATTAGAAGATAGAAAAATTTGCCAGAATTTATTAAGTCATTTGTTGGACATAATCGAAAAATAACAGGATTAAGTCAATTACACTCAGATCCTAAGTATTTTGTATCATCCTCTTCAGATAAAACAATTAGACAATGGAACTTAATTAATAATAAAGAAGTTATTTTCTACACAAGTAAATCTGAAATAAAGACAATAAAACTAATTAATGATGACTTATACATCATTGAAGATAGATCAATAAAATTAATTAATATATTTAATAAAAAAAAAAGTTCCATATTTAAATCATCATCGACAATAACTTGTATAGACATTATATTAGTCGATAACGCAGATGACTTGTATGTAGCCGTTGGTACAAGTGAAGGGGAGGTGACAATTCTATATGGAAAAAAACACAAAAATTTAAGGAGCTTCACAATCGATGGAAGTCCAATTACAGCATTGAAATTCCTTCACAGTAAAAAAAACTCTAAACTAGCTGTTGGAACTGTTCAAGGTAACTTTTCTATTTTTGAAGGGGATAAATTCTATTTTTTAATTAAAATGATCAATGCAAACATAGGTGAAATAACAGCAATAGAATGGGACAACCGCAATGATTGCACAATTATTATTGCAAGTAACATGGGAATTGTTCAAAGTTGGGATTTATCAGAACAATTAGATAGTAAAAGAGTATCAAAAATTAATTTTGAGTTAAAAATGCACATTCAAGCTATAACCCAATTAACTTTGGATTTATATAATAATAATCCAATTTTATGGTCTAGTTCAATTGATACGACAATTAAAGCATGGTATTTGTTACCAGATCCTGAAGAAATTTTTGAATTAAGGCCAACAAACTATCCAATAGCATGTTTTACTATTATAGAGATAGGTGATATTAACGAATATGAACAAAATAAAAAATTTAAACGAAAATTTTTAATTGGATCAAACGATCATACAATAAAAATTTACGAAATGGCCATTTTAAATTATTTTTCACTGATTTGGGGATTAAGAAATGCAATTATTGATAAATGGCATTACTGGAGAGAAAAAATTTCTGAAAATGATTTTCCAACATCTTTTAATAATTATTTGAACCAATATCAGTCTCACCTGAATAATTTGCTAAAAGAAAATAAAAACCAACTTTATTTATATACAAAGCAATTGTATGATCACCAATGGAATAGTATTATTAAGCAATTTGATGAAATGCTAAAAAGTTTAAAGATGAAAGTTGATAATGAAGAAAAAGAAATTTTTAATTACGTAAAATCATTTGAAAATCAAATATTATCAATGGGAAGTAATTTTTCAATTTTTATGAGAGAAAAATTAACTAGCGATTACAGCAAGTATCTGATGAAGATTTCTAACAAATTTATTTCTGGTTTTTTCGATTCTTTTGAAAATAATTTAAATAATCTAATTAAAACAGTGACTGAATCACCACAAATACAACAATCCCTTGATTTACCTTTATTTCCTGATTGGTTCTTCTTCGAAATCAATTTCATGTTAAAAACAAAAAAAGATGGATGGATCTCTGATCTAAAACAAAAAATTGAACCAGACATAAAAAAATTAGTTAATTTATGGTTTC
>MDVS01000059.1 GCA_001940645.1 Candidatus Heimdallarchaeota archaeon LC_3 | reverse complement strand
GTTTTATACACAGCAATATGCCTTTGTAAGTTTCTATTTATTAGACCAAAGGAATAATTGGCGACAAAAAGTGTTATTACTAATACGGGCAAAGCAAAGAGGATCATTCCTGCAAGAACACCTTCAGTTGCTGAGATAGCGTTTAAGAATTTCCATTAGGTAGTTTAATTTATCACAGTAATTCATTCTTATCTTTTGATCGCGTACCAACAGATCCCCTGATATTTGATATAGAGAACATCTTACCTTTATTGTTTTGGGTGGGACTTATTCTAGGAATTATTATTCATACAAATAGAATGACAAAACATGCTAACATGAATATTGAACAAGGCGATAAGTATTTTGAAAAGGGAGAGCCTTATTGGAAAAGACATCATATAGATATCATTTTCTTTGTCACTGGTTTATTCGGGTTTATCTTTTTTTATACCGCTATTACAGATCAATGGTTCTTTTTAGGGCCGTTTATCCTTCTTGGTCTACCTACACCAATATTGCTTATTGTGGGAACCATCCTTATATTTAACCGTCTGGTTCCTGAATTATTATCTAGAATAAGCTTTTTCATTTGGGAAAAATCCTCCTCTATTCCTGTTACTATAGTGGAGTTGTAAAAGAAATCGTTATTACTTGTGGAATAGAGGCCAGTTCCTTCTGCTCCATTTGCGTATAGCAGTTTGGATTCATTCCATGCTGTTAAAGAATATGGAACTGACATGAAAGCAATAAAAAATGTTATCAAGACACCAATGAGCATTATTGCACGTGTGCTTGTCTGTTTATGTTGTATAACATTTTTAACGGCAAAAGAAAATAGACTGCCTGTTTTTTCCCAAATGAAAAAGCTTATTCTAGATAATAATTCAGGAACCAGACGGTTAAATATAAGGATGGTTCCCACAATAAGCAATATTGGTGTAGGTAGACCAAGAAGGATAAACGGCCCTAAAAAGAACCATTGATCTGTAATAGCGGTATAAAAAAAGATAAACCCGAATAAACCAGTGACAAAGAAAATGATATCTATATGATGTCTTTTCCAATAAGGCTCTCCCTTTTCAAAATACTTATCGCCTTGTTCAATATTCATGTTAGCATGTTTTGTCATTCTATTTGTATGAATAATAATTCCTAGAATAAGTCCCACCCAAAACAATAAAGGTAAGATGTTCTCTATATCAAATATCAGGGGATCTGTTGGTACGCGATCAAAAGATAAGAATGAATTACTGTGATAAATTAAACTACCTAATGGAAATCCTAAAATTAGACCCCCCAAGATACTCAATAGTATTATGAAAAAAAAATCCAGCATTAACATGGCTAAAATTAGTGATCTAGATGCACCCCGTGTTTTATACACAGCAATATGCCTTTGTAAGTTTCTATTTATTAGACCAAAGGAATAATTGGCGACAAAAAGTGTTATTACTAATACGGGCAAAGCAAAGAGGATCATTCCTGCAAGAACACCTTCAGTTGCTGAGATAGCGTTTAAGAATTTCCATTCAGAACTAAAGTAAATACTTAAGGAGTGACTAGAAAATTTTTCTCTAAAAAAGGAAGAAAGTTTTACATTCAGTTGGGAATTGAGTTTCTTAAGTTGTAAAATATCATTTCTTGCTTCATACGGATTAAATTTTTGATAATCTAGGAAAATCTCTCCAAAATATTCATATCTTGTTGGCAAATAAGCTCCCTGTTCTCCACTACCTACATTTAATGAAGAAAAAAATTCAGTAAGATTATTAACAAATAAATAAGTTCGGCCATCATAATGTTGCCTATAAAAAAGGTTAATGAGATTTGGAGTTTCTTTATAATGTAATTGATCTAATTTAATGTATCCTGAAAGCATAAAAGATTGTTCGAATTCTATACATTCACCCGGATTATTACAGTCTTCGATAAAAAACCTATAAGGATCAGTAAATGATGGAGAATAAATTTCATCATTTCTAAATAAGAAATTAAATAAAAAAAATTCAGAATTATCATTTGGAAGAGACCCAGAACCTTCGCGTGACAATAACAAAGATAGCTCAATTCTAATATCCTCACTTATTTCAAATGCTGTAATGCTTCTATTTCTATATTCATATTCATTAATGAATTCTGGATCATACTCGTATGATCTGTTTATTTCGATACGCGGACCTGAAAATGCAATAATTTGATTTACAGACTTTATTTTATTTCCTAATGTTAAAGAACTAGCTTTAGAATATATTGTTTCATTAATATCAATAAGAAATGAAGTTAGATTTGTAGGAGTGCTACCTGAAGATGCTTGTAATCTAAAATCTGGTTCAATAGATCTATAACCCGGAAAAGGATTGCTAGTTCTACTGTAATAATAGTAATAGTAATCTTCTTCAAGCATCGATGTAAAAATACTTGGCCTGCTGGAATCCATATACACTATCGAAGCAGTAATTAATCCTAAAGCGAATATAAGTCCAATACTCGAAATAAAAATAATTTTTTTTGAAGAACGTAAATGCCCCCAGTAAATCATAAAATCAAATTTAAACACTTTTTAAACTCCAGAAACAAAATACAAGAAAAAAGTTGTATTTATCATCATTAACCACCACTAGATAAACGAAATCTAATACGATCAAAGAAAAGTATCATTGGAAGAGCTACAAACCAAATTAGTAACAAATTTTCGAAACTAATATCTAAATATTGTCCAAAAGGGAAAAAAAGATATAAAATGAAAATTATGAATCCTAATATTCCAAGGGAAAATTCCTGATTCGATATCATGCGTAACTCCCACTTTTAAAATTCTTTGTTTAGGTTTTAGATAATTATCATTTATTAAGATAACTATGTATGAACATAAAGAGCATTATTTAAGTAGCAAATTATCGAAATTGTCTTTAGTATCTTTCCTTTTCTCAGATGAATAGCCAATACCATTTTTATGCCCTTTAATGGTATTTAAAAGGAAAATAAACAAGAAAGTGCGATTATTATAGAAAGGTCATTAATACTAATGTTACCGTACAACAAAACCATTAATTAAAATACTGAAAAAAAATATTTAACAATAGATTAGCAAAAAAAAGGAAAATTATTTATCAAGGAATGATTTCAATTCGTCCCGTTTTTTCATTAAATTGAATTTTGAGATCCATTATGAGCCAATACTATGGGTACTACTTTTTATTATTAAGTCGATTCCTGTTTATTCCTATTTATTTTTCGTCTTTTTGAATACAAGAATGATATGTTATAATCAATACATTCACCAGATAAAAGACATTGAGATATACAACTCATCAACAGATAATGTAAGAAAATTTATGAAAATTACTTCTCCTACACTGAGCACCGTGAATAAAATGATGCCTATTCCGAGGTATTTGTCCTTACTAAATGCAGTTTTTAATTGTTTCAAAAGACCAATACCGAATATCATGTTTGACCACTTTTCCTTTTCCTTTCCGATATCAAACTCATTAGTTAGAATTAAAATTGACAATTTTGTTTTTAAACAAAAATATCCCTATCCTATCTTCTGTAGTATAATCAATCTGAGATTAATATAAATATTATTGTTAGAATACTTGCTACAATAAACATAGCTAAACAAAATGCTAGTATTACTAATTCATTTTGACTGTAATCATTCAAACTCTTTTCTCCTTATAAAGAATAACCCAAAGACTAAGAAGACCACAGATAGAAATATAAGGTAAGACTGAGCCAAAACAAAATCTGGTACATCTGTGATAGGATCATAACTAACCAATGGACTGAACAACTCCACTGCAATGGTTTGTAAATTTGTTGATGGGAGATACCATTGATCTCTTAAAAACAATAAAGAAAGGAAAAATCTTTCAAATAAGGCAACAATCACTCCAATTGTAAATGCTTTGTTTCCTATGAATCCGATAATAAGAAATAATCCACCGTATGCAACTGACGCATATAATATTGCTAATATGGAATTAAGAAAAAGGTCGAAATTATTAATAATCAATTCCAAAGTATTAGAGAATTCAGTAATCAAGTTTCCTGAAAAATTCATACTTATAAAATGCAAGAAAATAAAATAAATAATCGCAATAAAGATGTTTACTGCAATTATTGCTAAATGATAGGCTACCCATCGAGAAAAGTAAATAGCTTCTTTCGAAATGGGTCTAACTATGTACAAATCAAGTAGATGATCAGATATTTCATCAGCAGAAAATGGAAGACTAATTATTAAACAACCAAAAGTAAAGAAGAAAAAGAGAGCTGTCCCTAGAAATAAATTTACAAAAGCATCTTCAACAGTATCGCTTCCTAGTAATCGATCTTCACTCAATAATGTAAAAACTAATGGGAACAAGGCTAATAATAAGTAAATAATCCATTTTCGTCCAAAAAATAGTGATTTAAATGATAATTCAAAAGAAACAAACATTTTTCTATATAATCCAGGATATTCTTCAGATTTCTGCATTTTTAACACCTATCCTATAGTGAGACTTTGAAAGAGACTTTCTAAGCCTTCGTCTGTTGGTCGAATCTCTCGAACAAAGATTTCGTTATCAGCTATCAATTCAGTAAACAAATGATAAAATTTCATTGGCTCTAATGTTGTAACTATTAATTGTTTTTCTTCTGTTCTTGGATTCTTACTAAATTGAAGTGAAGATATAATATCTTCATCTAAATGATTAATAAGTAAGGAACTTATTTGTTGAATTACTGGAGAACTAATTTCTATAGAATGAGGTTGCTCCTGAATCATGGATCGGATTTTTTTAGGAGCTCCTTGTGCAATAGCTCTTCCCTTGTATAATAAAACAATTTGGTCAGCAAGGCGATCAATCTCGAACAGAATATGTGAAGAAACAAAAAATGTCACATCATAAGTTTCTCTGTATTCTCTTATAAGATCAAAAACATGCTTTCTAATTACTGGATCAAGTCCGTTAAAGGGTTCATCAGCGATAACTAATTGAGGACGATGAATCAATGCTTGGGCTAATTTCATCCTTTGTTTCATACCTTTACTGAATTCAATGATTTTTTTATCTGCGACATCCTTGAGCATTAATTGTTCCAATATTTCAAGGGCTCTCTTTTTCGCTTCTTCTCTAGGAAGATTTAATTGACTAAATTTACTGAGAAAGTCCTTTGCCTTAATCCAATTTGGAAAAATCGAATATTCAGGAACATAGCCAATATTTTGTTTTATCTTTGAATTAGTAAATGGGTTTTCATTAAGTAATCTGACCTCTCCTAATTGTGGTTTGATTAAGCCAAGCATCATTCTGATACTAGTAGTTTTTCCAGAACCGTTAGGTCCTAAGAAACCCATAATTGATCCTTTAGGTATAGCAAAACTTACTTCACTAACAGCAACGACCTGTCCAAATGCTTTTGTTACATTATCTAACCATCCAAGAAGGTTATTAGAAGAATTATCAATTTTATTATTTTTCAACAGTAAACCTCCTATAATTCTTTAGTTGTTAATCGTTTAAGCCTGAAATAGAGAAGAAGTGAAAAAAATAAAATTAACATTAAAACAACACCCCAAATATGGTAAAATTCTAAACCCAGTCCATCATTTAAATCAATCACATATCTCTGATCTATGTCGAGATTAACAGGAATTAAACGCCAAATTCCTGTAATACTAAAACCTAAGAGAGTAAAAAAGGTGTCATTAGGTATTAAAAGGAGAAATTCATTTGATGGATTATTTTGGTAAATTATACTACCAAAAATTGATCCTAAGAAAAAAAGTATAATAAAAATTAAACTTGCGTATGATCGTTTTTCAACAATAATTGACAAAAATAAAATGATTATTCCTAATAATAAAGTAATAACAAATCCAAATATTACAATATTTAGATAAACATCTAAGTAATTAAGGTGATCTTCTCTAAAAGCTTGTACAAATAATAAAGAACTTATAACCATTGGTATGGTAATTATTATATTATTATATAAAAATACAGCACCTATCTTTCCGATAGCATACTCAGATCTTCTTAACTTTGAAAGATATATCTCAATTAGATGACCTTGTTTATCATCAGCAAACATTCCGCTACCTACAATTCCCAATAAAGGTACTAAGAGAAAACCCAAATTCATTATACCATAAGGATCTGGTAAACCTTCTGGTCGTAATGATTGACTTGTTATACTTAAATAATACGATATAAGATTACTAAGTTCTTTTCGAACCCTTTCTATTTTTTCTACCTCATTTAATCCTTTCGGTAAGGAAAAATTGGCTGTTCCTAGAGAAAAAATACCAATAAAATTCACTACGAGGATAATAATTAGGAGGGCTTTCCCAAAAGTTGATTTTCGCCATGTGGAAGTCATTTCAAACCAAGCAAGATTAATTACCCTTTTCCAACGGGGATTCGTTTTTCCACTATATTTTCGATAACCAAATTTTTCAACATACTCAGTACTCATATTTTCCTAACCTCCGGTATTCTTAGTATCGTCATCTACCAAATCAAGAAAAACTTCCTCCAATGTCTGTCGATGTGGCGACATCGTTCTAATGTCCACACCTATTTTTTTTGCTATTTTGAATATTATTTTATAATTTTCTTGATCATTTGTTTTCAATTGACATTGTATTTCATCTCTATTAATTATAACAACGAATCCTTGATCAACAAGCAACGAACCAAATTTATTATGATCACCAGATATGCGAATAATTAATGAGATAGCATCATCTTTTCTAGTAAGAATAGATTTCAAACTCCCTTGTTTAATTGTCCTTCCACGAGAAAGAACCACTACATTATCAGAAGTTTGTTCTACATCAGGCAATAAGTGAGTGGACATTATAATATTTTTATCATGGTTATGTCCGAGGTCATAAATTAAAGATAACATTTGTTGTCTTCCTTGTGGATCCATACCTGCTGTCGGTTCATCAAGAATTAGCATTAAAGGATCTTGAACTAGTGCTGCTGCTAATTTTACACGTTGTAGCATCCCAGAACTAAAAGTATTCATATCTCTATATCGTGCTTCTTCTAGACCTACATAGTGTAATACGTCAAAACTACGATGAAGAGCATCTTTTCGAGGTAATCCAGCTATTTTTCCAATATGAGTTACGTAACTCATGGCAGATGTTCTCAACATTCGTGTCTCAGTCTCAGGTTGATAACCAAAAAAATCTTGAACTTTTTTTAGATCTTGTGGCAATGTGAAATCTTTAAAATGGATTGTTCCATTTTCGAATGGTAAAATGCCTAGAAGACATCGAAGAAAAGTCGTTTTACCTGCTCCATTTGGTCCTAACAACCCTGTAACTCCAGTTTGTATTTCACAGCAAAAATCATCCAAAGCAACAAAGGATCTCCCATAAGTTTTCCTCATATTTTGAACAGTAAGAAGAGTATGAGTCATTTTGATTTGAGAAAGATCATTTTCTTGATGCTCATTGGACAAGTATTTTTCATTCATGTTTCATTGATCTTGAAATATATCTATGAATCTATTAATAAAGTTTATTGCTTAATAACATAAATATAGTATTATAATAATCAATGAATTTATGCTTTAAAGAAATGTTCTATTTTTTCTATCTAATATATTTACTGCTGATATATAATGAATATTGACGAATTAATTCCCAAATGGCAAATTGAATATAAAAAAGGTTTTACTAAACCATTAATTTTAATGATTCTTTCAGAACAGGACTCTCATCCTTACGAATTAGCAAAAATAATAAGAAAAAAATCTAAAGAACAAATTGAGATAGCTACAACTAATATTTATCCTATTTTGAAAAATTTGAAAGATTTGGGATTAGTAACCAGATTTGAAGAGCCTAATTCAACTCGAACTGTCTATAAAATAACAGAAACTGGAAGATTGTTTGTAGCCCAGTTAAACAATTCGCTAGAAGACTTTTTTTCTGATGTTTTATCAATAATTCATAATTTAAGGGGGAAAAGAAAATAACAACGATTGAACAAAATAAACGAATAAAAAAATACAAAGATGAGATTTTAAAATTTATTCCTCCATACAAAAAATACCAGGATCTGATTTTTACAGATCTGAAACACGACCTAGAAGATTCTCTGATTGATAATAATGATCTTGATTTTTCGAAGCAATTTGGGTCTCCAAAAGAAGCTGCAATAAATATTATTCAAAGTTTAGATTGGAAACTTCAAAATTCAAGATTTTTTTTCAGATCTTTTTCTTATCTAATTGATTTTTTTATTAGTTTTTTTATCGGATTCGCATTGTTATTGATCTTCATTAATTTTGTGAATATCTTCGATCCTGATTTTTTTAATACGACAAGAGTGACTCATATTGCCCTAACAATATTCTTAGTCACAATTTCCATACCGCTATATGTAATATTATTTTATCCAGTTATACTAGAAGGGAAATTTTCTACTACTATTGGTAAGCGTATTTTTGGTCTATGGGTAATAAACAATTCGGGTATAAAAATAACATGGAAAGAAGCTTTTATAAGATCAATGACTAAGCTATTACCCTTACTACTTCTTATTGATGCATTAATTGCCATAGGACAAAAAATTTCAGCTCAAAGAGCAACTGATATGGTTTTGGGGACGAGAATAGTAGTTAATAAAAGAGAATTGGATGATTTAGAAGATTTTATCGAAAAAGTCTCTAAATTATTACCCTTTTCAAGTCAAAATAAGGAAAAAATAACTGCTGAACTTCGATTAGATCTCAGAGAAACAATAGGAGAAACCGTTCCTTTTGATTTAATCACATCATTTGGTGAACCCAGAAAAGTTGCAAAGGATATTATGCAAGGTGAGGATTGGGTTGTGAACCAAGCCAATCCTATTTTTCGCACGATTGCTTATATTATCGATTTAGTTATCAGCATTTTAATAGGAATATTGATAATGTTTATCCCTATGGGTGTAATAACCTATTTTGAGCCTGAATTTTTTATGTATATTAGAACCTATATTCAGATGATAATAATACTGTTTGTAGCATCAATTCCACTATACAGCTTAGTAATTTATCCTTTAATATTAGAAGGAAAGTATTCAACTACGATTGGGAAATATATGTTTAGATTAAAAGTATTGGATAATTCAGGAATAAAAATTAGTTGGAACCAAGCACTAATAAGATCGCTCAGTAAAATATTCCCATTACTGATAGTAATAGATTTGTTAGAGGGTTATCGGAAGAAAAAAACCTTCTGTAAAGCATTAGATATTATTGCTGAATCACAAGTAGTGAAAATATAGTAGTTCACTAATTTTTGAAAATGCCAGTCAATTATCCTGTTCCTAATGGTTTTAAAAGGAAAGGCGCTGCTTCGGCATGATTTCCAATGTCTACAATAATCTTGCTTAAGTAAAATAATGTTCCAAGTGGGAACCAATTAAGTTTTTGAGCAATTCTAAAATATTTCAATGCATTACTTTGATCTCCCGTATTAAAATAGCATTCTCCAAGACGATAATAAGCATGGGCGAACTTTTCATCTTTCTGAATGATTTTTAAATAAATAGTTATTGCTTTAGGATAGCTAATCCAACTGAAGTTATTGTAAGTTGAAAATTTTCATACTTAACTAATTTAGCTGAAAAGAGAATTCTAATAGCTTGCTCTACTGAATCGGAAAGATCAGTTAGTGTAGTGTATTTAGAAGACAAAAGAAATGATTGTTCAAAGAATTCAACAAGATCATCAAAGGAAATAGTCTTTCGAGGAATATGGGATAAATACAGTAAGATCAGTTCCGGTAAATAATCTCTTAATGCTGATCGAACCGGTGCTGATCCTTCAATAAATCCAGCAATTTGGTCTTTCTGGTCTTTAGAGACTACTACATATCCATAGCCTTTATCGTGGTGTTGAGGTCTGCCTGCTCGACCAAGCATCTGAAGAATATCAGATGAATTTCATCAATAACAATAACGGAGAGAGGAAAGGAAGTAAAATTTAACGAATGGAGAAGTGAAAGAAACTTTTCTGGAGTGGAAAGGAGAATATCACAATCAGAAAGATCGGAAGGAGAAGAACCACCAAGAATAAGACAAGTCTTCCAATTAAGAGAATCGAACTTACAGAGTTCAGAGAATTTTTCGTGATTCAATGCTCTAAGTGGTCCAAGATAGACTGCTTTCCCTGGCTTAAGGAGTGCTTTGAGAATTGCTAACTGAGCAATAACAGTCTTACCTGAACCAGTAGGCGCTTGAACAATAATATTATTGTCAGTATTCCAGATGTCGTGATACGATTGTTGTTGTACCTTGTTAAGAGTTTCAGGAAATAATTTAAGAAAAGGTTTAGGAATATCAGCAAAAATTGTGTTTGAAGAATTCATGGAGGATCACTAAATGTTTTAATAAATATAATTAGTATGATTTAAATAATAAAATGGGACAGTACTTCCGCAAGTCTAGATCAACTCCGTTCATTTGGTCTCCAAAGTGCTTGAAGTAGACGTTTGAATCTTGAAACTGTCAAAATTAATGTACTTATTTTATAAATTTTAATAGGAAGCTCATAATTGCAAGTAACCTTTAAAACATGAGTTACTATATGCAAAAATGCATTAATACGGAGCCAAATAGCTTCAAGGATAAAACCAATTCCAATGAGAAGAAGTCGCAAAATAGAGTTTAGTGAGGTCGTTCGAGCTTGAAACTGATGTACAACGCGATATTGGGTTTCAATTCCCCAACGAGATCTATAAATTTTCTCAATGTAATCTGCTGAACCTCGAATATTGGTCGTGTACACATAGAAGTCAAGATAAACCCTTTCTGGCTTTCTGCCTTTTTTCACCTTAAGTAATTGTGCTTGTACAATGACGGGATACCGCCGATTGTGGCACGATGTAAGTTCTAATTCAAATTTAAAAGTCAATAAATTATTTTTCTTTAACCATCGAAAGAATTTTTTCGATTGTGTAATATCAATACCTGCT
>MDVS01000058.1 GCA_001940645.1 Candidatus Heimdallarchaeota archaeon LC_3 | reverse complement strand
TTAACAAATGAATACTTAGTAAAAACTAGAAAAACCTTTGTAAACACAAGGCCTTGTACCGTTATTTCAATAACTGATATTGGATTAGAAAGATTAAAGGAGTATCAAACAACTTTTGAATCTCTTTTTTCTTCATTTGGTTTGTAGTTTAGAATTTTACCTATTTTGTATGATATTTAAAACTAAGTTTCACTTTTGCTCTATAAGAGACTATTTTCCCTTCAGCTATCTTGGCATCAAGAGTTACTACTTCGACTATACGAATATCTCTAATAGATTTACTTGCTTCAGTAACAGCGACATTTACAGCATCTTCCCAAGACTTTGGAGAAGATCCAACTAATTCTACAATTTTATAAATTTTATCCTCATCTGACACTTAATTCACCTATATTGATTTTCACAAATTAATAATTCCTCAGAAAAATTCAAGAAATTATAATTAAATGATAGAAACTTCTTTTCTATTCACAAAATAAAAAAGTACTGAATGATATTAGATTAAGAAAAAATTGTGAGAATCAGATTGAAATATATGAGTTACAAATTTTTAATATGATTATTTCTTGTCAAACTCAAGAGCTGATTTTAGCGATAGTTGCATGGCTTTAACAGATCCTAAATAGTCTCCTTTCAGAAAAAGCGTTCTTGCCCCACGATCAAACCAAATAGATCTTTCTTCAGGATTAACTAAATTCCCATGAAGTTTATCTAAAATTTTATCAGCATTTTCAAGATTGCCTGATTTAATAACATAATCTAATTCATTCCATAAATTCAAATTAGGTGAATTTCTGGGAATATTTCTAAAAAGCATAGTAGATCGTGGTGTATGACTGGAAAAATCAATTTTTGTAGTATTTACTTCAAAGAATTTTTTACCGGATGCTATAACTCATTCCTCCAGTTAAATCTCTCATTCATATTCCAATTAAGAAGAAATATTTACTCATTAATACCTTGTAAGGTTATTTTTAAGCTTTAAAAAATCAAATTAATGACGAAAAATCTAAATTACCTTCAAAAAAACTTTCTAATAAAGCAATTTTCCTTATCCAACAACCGATTTAGTCGGAGATAAACTAATGAAATATTCTATATTAGGAAAAACTGGATTAGAGGTATCTAAAATCTGTTTAGGGATGATGTCGTATGGAAATAGTCAGAACTGGTTTTTAGAACTTGATGAAGCTAAACCATTAATTAATAAAGCATTAGACTTAGGAATAAATTTCTTTGATACAGCAAATGTTTATTCAAGAGGAAGAAGTGAAGAAATAACTGGGGAATTACTAAAAGATTATCGAGATGATGTAGTAATTGCTACTAAAGTATTTTTTCCAATGGAAGGCTTTCAGGCTGGTGGAAAACCTAATAAACATGGATTATCACGTTATCACATCAAAAAATCCATGGAAGATTCCTTAAAAAGACTTCAAATGGATCATGTTGACTTATATCAAATTCATCGATTAGATAAAAGATTACCAATTGATGAAATATTAAAATCTTTGAATATTTTAATTGATGAAGGGAAAACATTACATATAGGAGCAAGTTCAATGATGGCTTGGCAGTTCACAAAAAGCCTATGGATGGCAGATAAATATGGATTAGAACCTTTTCGAACAATGCAGAATCATTATAACTTGATTTATCGAGAAGAAGAAAGAGAAATGATACCAATTTGTCAAGATCAAGAAATTGGGATAATTCCTTGGTCACCGTTAGGTAGAGGATTTTTATCAGGTAAATACAAAAGAAATGAAGAACCTGATTCAGTTCGTGCTAAATCAGATCGTATGCTTAAAGATAGATATTTCTTACAAGAAGATTTCGATGTGATCGATCGTGTTATTGAGATTGCGAAGGAAAAAGAAGTTACACCTGCACAAATTAGCTTAGCTTGGCTATATTCAAAAAATTATATATCAGCACCTATACTGGGTGCTACAAAAATCGAACATTTAGAACAGGCTGTCGAGGCATTGGAATTATCGCTAACAACAGATGATATCAAACAATTAGAAGAAGTATACAAACCTCACCAAATTTTAGGACATGAATAAGATTTGAGGTTCCAAATATTGTCACAATTACATTGAATTTCTTGAAAAACTCTCCTTGTTTTATTTATCTAATAATTATTTAATTTTCTTACAACTACTTAAAAAAGCTGAAGTAAACTTTCATAAATTTTCACGATATGTATGGATATTCTGGTTAATTCCGTTTGGATCGGGATTAGTAATAGGAATGATTGGATAATTTTTATTAAAAAATATAATTCAAGATGTACACCAAATTAATCTATTTTTATTTTGAAATTATCCTGATTATTATCATTTACATCACGATTGAATGTTAAATAACAAAAAAATTTAGCAATTAATTTTTCACATTGTTGATTAAGTGCTTCTTGATTGATTTTTTTTATATACTTTTTAAAATTGAGGTAAAAAAATGAGTGAAACCAAACCTTATGGATCTTCCATTGACCAATGGAATGAAACAAGAGAAATTACTTTTCAAATTGTTCAAGCAATGCCTGATGATATAGATATTAATTGGAAACCTCATCCTGACATGAATGAATTAGGTAAACTTCTCAGACATACTGTAGGATCAGTTTACTTTATGTTTAACAAATATCTTAAACGTGAAGTTAAAACTCCTTCAGAGTATAGTGAAATTAAAATTTTCACTAAAGAATTATTTGCTCGTGATCTTGAAGTGACAGATAAGATGGTTAGAAATCTGATTAATGAATTAACAGAAGAAGATCTTAAAAAAGAAGCTTATATCTGGAAAGATAGACAATACCTAGTTGAATGGGTAGTTTGGAACCTGAAAGGACATGAACGTTGGCATCAAGCTCAAATAAAAATGTACATGAAATTGATGAGTCTTGACACAAGTAAAATTGGACATTAAAGGTATAGAAATAATTAATTTTGAAGCATTTTGAGTTTTTTACTCAATAGTTTCTAATAAATCATAATGTTCTATAATCAAATTACTATCATCCAAATGCTGAGCGTAACGTCCTATTTGCATGTAGAGAAATCCTGGTAATTTGGGATCATATTCTTTATTAGCCTTGGCATCATCCCTGGAGTTCCAGTAGGCAATCGTTTTAAATACTTTATTTTTTTTATCAATTATTAATTCTGTTTTAATCCATCCTTTCATATCTCGCAATATGGGACCAGTTTTAGCTAATATTTCTTTTCCTATTGTCTCTATTTCATTTATTGCTTCATCAGTCATTTGATAGGTTATAATTCTTACAAACATCTTCCATACTTTTTTTTCATTTTTCTGTTTTTTCTAGATAAAAACCATGAAATTTAGGTCAGAAATATAAATGTTTTTCTTTTTTAAAAAGGCTAATTTAGATATTTTTAATATGTGTTTAAATTACTTTTTGACGATATTGTTCCAGGTACAGATCCACTAGATAAAAATTCACCTATTAGGGTAACAACGACAACTTCTACTACACCAACTTCATCAACATCCAATAATTCGACACCCTCTGATCCTCTCGTTGATTTATTAACAATCTTTGTTCTATTAATTCCTATTCAAGGAGCTATGACTGCTGTAATCTTTAGAGAAAATATTGGTAAGTATTTTCAAGACAGTTCTAAGATATAATGATATCAATTGGAAATTCTTTCTGGTAACTTTTGTGAGAATCCTCAAATAATTAAAAGCTTCAAGTTCTTTTTTAAAAAAACCAAAATTAAACGATAAATTGTTAAGAAAAATAGCAAATTTTAAAATTGTGATTTATTATGAAGTTATCTGAAGAAGAATGGAAAAAAAAGCTTGATCCAGAGAAATATCACGTATTAAGATTAAAAGGAACTGAAAGAGCTTTTACTGGAAAACATTATAACAATAAAGAAAAAGGAATTTATGTTTGTGCTGGATGCGGAGAAAAATTATTTGATTCAGAAACGAAATATGATTCTGGAAGTGGATGGCCAAGTTTTTATCAACCGTTAGATAAAGAAAAAGTAGAAGAAGATAAGGATACTTCACATGGGATGGTAAGAACCGAAATTATGTGTAATAACTGTGGAGGACATTTAGGACATATCTTCAATGATGGACCTAATCCTACAGGATTACGATATTGTGTAAACTCAGCTTCTTTGGAATTTAAAAAAGATGTTGTGAAGACGGTAAAATAGACGGACTCACTAGATTAATTAGACGCATTTTAATAAGAAATTCGTCAATTATTTTGTTTAAATATTAGTAAAAATAGAATTATAAACCAATTTCTTAAATCAAGGAATTTTTCTTTATTTGAGTCTTCCTGATAGCCTGACCATTTTTTCACAAAAATCTAAATTATGTTAAAAGTTTGAATCTAGAAGATCAAAATTGAAAGTTCTTAGATCATCGATCTCATTCTCTAGGTGTTCTACTGTAATGTTCTTATTAATCAAAGACTCTAGTAGATTTAATCTATCGTTGATGTTAAGAACCTCAATTAAATCTTTTAAAAAATCTAAATTCAATCGGTTCTGGTTTTTAAGTCTTAAAAAAATACTAGCTGCATCCTCAAAGTCTTGTTCAGATCCATAGCAGAGTTTACTTATTATTAATAGCTCAGGTGAATCAACTTTAACTTCTACATTAAACAATTTTATTTTATGTGCCATCTCGATCGATTTTTTAGCAAAACTATTATAAATTCCTTTAAGATCGACTCTAAATATTCCAGACCAAATGGTAATATTAATTCTCTCATTTAATCCATTTATCATATCTTGAGAAGTTATTTCATATTTCCTTTCTTGTAGATAAGCTAAAAACTCCTCTATGTCCAATTTCGATTGATCAATGATAAAATCTGCATCCATTGTTGTACGAATACGACCCCAAATGTTAACAGCTAGACCTCCAATCAATACATAAGGTATACTATTATTATTAAAATAGTTTACGAAATCAACAATGATTGATTTAATTTTGTTGTCTTTAAGAGCCATTTTCTGAACTATCTTTATTTTGGATTTCTAAAACAGCATCCATTAGTTCAATATATGAATAGAAAATTTCTTGTTCAGTCATAGAAGTATACTTGACTGCATTTTTCTTTATGTCTTGGTAACGTTCATTTAATCTTTTATAATATCCTGAATCACCTTTTTTTAGACGTTTAAAAAAAAATAATCCTTTTAATTTAATATCCTGAAGGTTACCCATGATAATTATATTCTCCTTTGAATTATTAAAGTTTTCTAACTCATGAATAAACTAATTCTTCTACATAAAATCATGAAGAATTTGCTAATAAATTTTGAAATAGAAGAAAAATATATTAGGACAAGAGCTATCTGGAGAAATATTTATTTTGGAGTTATTTCCAAAAAGATTCTCTCTTTGGGTTTACTCCAAAACTTTATTTTATTTGTGAACCTCATAGTCTTCCAAGAAAATTTACTATCTAATTTCATAGTCTTCTTTGCTTCCTCATCTTCTTCCGTGGAGAGAATTTTAATTTGAACATCAATTAAAGGACTTTTTAAGGTTCCTCTCAAATTAGATAATGCAATTTTCCCATTAGGATTATTTTTTAATATTTTAACTTTATACGATTCCACTGGAGTGTTTACATAAATTTTACCTTCCTTTCGTGAATATCCTAAAGGAGTAGCAATACCCTTCCCACTTTTATAATAGGTAGTTAAACTAAGAGTCCCCTCTTCTTTCCAATTATCAATTGTTGGCGTTTCTATAATTCCTTGTTAAAAATTATTATAATTCAGTAATTAGTTGTTCAGGGATTGATTTGGTGCTTTCTAAAAGTTATTTTGTTATCCTAGTCTTTATCCATTGAAAAATATTAGGATATTTAGTTGAGTATTTGTCTTTCTGTTTTTGCATTTCTTTGGTATTAAATAATCC
>MDVS01000057.1 GCA_001940645.1 Candidatus Heimdallarchaeota archaeon LC_3 | reverse complement strand
GAAGGTTGGGTCTGGTCCTATACTTGAATATGCAAAGAATGCTCCATTAAAATCACCAGCAGACATTTTCTGTAATAACGCAGCAAAAGTGATAAACTCGGTGCTTCCTTTAATACCCATTGAATAATAGGCTTCACTGGTCATAGTTAACACGGTACTAACAATAGAGGATCCAGCAGATCCTGTGACAAAAAAATTAACTTCAATCCAATCACCCGCTAATGCTACAGCGGATGCGAGATCAACACTTCCCGCATTGTTCGATCCTAAGGATGCACCCCCCAACAATGTATTAACTTCTATAAATGTTCTTCTTATACCATCCTCTCCTAAATAACTGTATCCATCCCATCGTGAATCTGGATATCCGTTTGTTGTAAGACTATTTCCTTGACTTACTACCGAACCATTCCAAACAATTTTCCCCGCGTTGCTCACAGTACCAATAAAAAATTCTCTAAATCCATCTCCATCATAATCATAAAATCCTGCTGACAGAACTGACAAATTTCCTAAATCTGGTCTTGGGTCATAATAAGTTACACCAGTTGGTGAACATGGCTCTAAGGTAAATTCATATTCACAAGACCAAATACCTAGGGATCCAACTAGTGGTGAATCAGCTACATATGATGCTCCCCCAAGCACTCGTTGTTGTAATTCAACTTTATCAAGAGCATATGCAAATCCTTGTCTTAAAGCTCGCACACTAGTTGGAAATTTTTGCGTGTTATGCGTTACATGTCCAAATCCTCTTCGTCTGGTCTGAGTTAACCCGATATTCGGATCTGAATAGTCAGACGGAATTAATAAGCTAACATCAATGAATTGTCCAACAATATCTATTTCACCTGTTCTTAATGATTCAACCATCAACTCGTCTTGAGTAATTACTTTGTAAAGAATTTGATCAACGTATCCTTGATTATCAATCCAAAATTGTGAAGACTGTTGCTGTACTTCTGAAGAAAAATTTGCACCAATTGGACTAAAAGATTGAAAAAATATTAATAATACTATTCCGATAGAAAAAATTGCTAGTTTATCCTTATAAGACATGATTTTCCCCTGTTAAACAATTTTTGTGTGAATAAAATTAATAATTTATTAATAATTTGTATTTGAATCTTTAATTGAATCGGAGCTACTAAAATCAAATCATTACAAATTTATTACTTAAATTACAACAGTATTCATTAATAGGCTCAGTCTCTGTAATATTAATCAGTAGCTTTGTTATTCAACAATATGCCAATTTAAAGTCCATTAATATTATTGAATTAACTGTTGAACCAATATTCTCATTAGAAAGTACTATTTTTGGATTGTTAATTATAAAGGCCACGATTATGGTTTTCTTATATGGCAATATCTCAATTTGACTTATTGGAGTTAAAAAAGCTAATAATTCCAGTTCTAAAGGAAAAAGATGTGGACAAAGCGAGTTTTTTGGATCAATTCTCTCAGATGAATATTCCTCGAGCAGTGATATTGATTTATTAATTAGCTATCGTCGCAAAAAAAGTCTTTTAGACCATGTAAGACTTAAAAACGAATTGGAAATTATTTTGCAACCCAAAGTAGATCTGATAACTTATAATTCTCTTCATCCTTTATTGAAATCCCATATATTAAGAAATTTGGAAAATAATTTCCTATGAAAAAGGATTCTAAAATTTTTTTATTACATATTCTAGAATCTATTAAACTAATCAAAGACTAGACTGCTAGTTTAGATTATATTGATTTTATTGGTTCAATACAAATTCAAGATTCAGTAATTAGACGATTGGAAATTATTGGTGAAACTATTAAAAATATACCGAATAATTTAAAAACCAAATATAAAAATATACCTTGGAGAGACATTATTGGCATGCGTGATATTCTAATTCACCAGTATTTTGGTGTAGACCTTGAATTAACTTGGTAAGTTGTTGAGAAAGACATTCCAGAATTAGAAAGAAATATTCAGAAAATCTTAGATCAAATGAAGAAAAATTATGAGTAGAATTATCGAAGTCTACTCTAATTTTATCTAATTTTTGTGATTCTCTTCTTGGAACCTTACCATTTTTGAATAATTCTTTTGGAGTAATTGTTTTACTTATTTCTGAGGTATAATCATCTACTTTTTTTGGTATTGGTGGTTCTATCCGGTTCTGTTCAATTAATAACATTCCTTCAGTTAAGGTCATATGTGCTATTATACACATTTTTTTGAGACCAATGACCCCAGAAGCATATTCTCCTAATAAATATTGTTTCTTCCAATTACGAAATTCTTCTATTGTATTGTTCCGATAAATGATACTTTTAGATTGACCTGTTTTTTCTGAAACATACTCTAGAAATTCCAAATCTTGATCTGTTATCCGAAATGTGATTTGCCCCATTGATAACACTGACTCTTTTGATCTAGCTCTAATAAATCAATATAGGAATACTTTCTCCATATAGGTTTTTCCGTAAAGGTCCTTAGATTACAAATTATCTCATCAATATTAAAATTTTGCTAATATCATCCAAGAAAATTCTGGTAATAACGTTTTCACAATTCCTCTTTGAATTGTTTAAAATTTTTCACCTCTACTAGTGATTTGAATTTTCTTTTTTGATAATCGTTCCGAAATTCTTTTTTTTCTGTTAATTTAATAATATTTTCATCTTCTGTTAGAAAAATATCTACACTCTCGTTAATAGAGACAGCCCAATGAACACAATCCACAAAATCTTTGTGATATTGCCTTAGGAAACATGCTAATTCCCAAACTGATTCATTTATGCTTCTAATTAGTTTAAATTTCTTCAATTTATCCAGTTCGACTAATAGATTTGTTTTTTCATTTAAATCAGAACAATTTGGTAATAATTTACTAGATTTTGCATTTAACTCGAAAATAACTAAATCAGAATAAATTATCTCATCAATCTCCTTATTCTGTGATATTATATCTAGGCAATTCTGAGGAATCGATTGTTTAGGTGATAAATTAAATCCAAACATGAAATAACTGGTATCTAATGCTACCTTCATGATTCAAGTTCTTCGTTTATCTCTTGGTCAAGTAATGATTCTATCTTTGGTGTAAGTATTTTATAAACTGGTGCTGTTCTAGCTAGATCAAGAAAGGTGTCTTCCTTTTTAAGTATCAATTTTCCTTCCTCGATATATAATAATAATATATCGTTGGGTCTTATTCCAGATTTTAATTGAATTTCTTTTTTTAAATAAATGTCCCCTTTTTTTCCTACTTTTATTTTTATTTCAGACGCTGTTGTAAATATAGTTCACCAAATAATGTTTTAAATTATGAATTTATAACTCTTTGGAATAAATTAAAAATCGGAAAATTTTGTAAAAATGTTCTTTTTAGAATCAATTATTACTTATCTTAAAAATATCTTTCAGAATTTTATAAAATAAAGTTTTCTTGCTTGGTTAGTAAAATAAGCTAACTTTTATGATGATATAGATTATAAAGAGTTATTAATTTTGTCTAAAAGTTCAACTATTATCCATAATTGCTCATTTTAGGAAAAAATCTAACAAAGGGATTTTCTTCTATAATATGACCTTAGTTGCATTTCCTTTATTTGTAATAATTCTTTATAATTATCATGCAAATATATATATGAGTGATTTTTTTGGGTTATAAAACTATTTCGCTATCAGAAGAAGCATGTAAACGATTAGTCGAACAAATAAATGGTAACGAGAGCTTTAGTGATGTTATTCTTAGATTAACAAATAATTCAACTCTCAGGGACTTTGTAGGAATAGTAAATGGTGATTTAATAACGAATTGGAAGGTAACTTAGCATAAATTCGGAAAAATCGATCATCTGAATTTTTTAAAAAAATTAATTCTGACTGGTCTTGATAAATGATAGCGGATACAAGTTTTCTCATAGATTTAATGAAAAAAAAAGAAGAAGCAGTAACTAAGCTTGAAGAAATTGAAAAAAATAAAGAAAGTCAATGTACAACGACATCTTCCATATTTGAACTAGCTACTGGGATTGCTAAGAGATATTCTATTCCCATTTTTTCTATTGTAGCACCTGTGAAATTTAATGGACGTTCCGGATATTCAACATATTTTTTGCCATGCTTCCCAAGCAGTTTCGATGCGATCCTTAGGTAATATCTTAAAAATAACAAATTCTGATAGGACCAAGTTCTGAGTTTACATCTGTAAAATATTAAAAACTCATTCTTTTTCTTCTTTGGTTATAACTTCTAGTGACTTTCTTTTTGGTTTTTTTCCATCTTTATAGAGATCTTCCGGTTTTATTCTTTCCCGAACACTTTTTGTGTGCTCATCAATCAATTCTGATATTGGTGGTTCGATATTTCGTTCTTGAATAATTAAAGAACCTTGATTAAATGTTAATCCTCCCAGATTACACATTTTCTTGAATCCAATTATTCCCTGCTGATATTCTTTTAACAATATTTCTATTTTCCATTCAACAAAGGCTTCTAAAGTGGCATTTCTATAGATACTACTCTTTGGTTGCCCTGTTTTATTTGCCCACCATTCTAGAAATTCTTTTTCCCCATGTGGTATTTTAAATGTAAGTTGACTCATATATTGGTTTTATACAAAAAATTATTTAAACCTTTGGTTCGTTTTTATACCTATGTTTGGAATTGATACTTTCTCCTGGTACAAAATTATTCACCTTCATTCTAATGGTTGGAATGTTCTTCTAGAAGAAATTCTAAATATAACTTCAATTTTCATAACCTATGAAGTTCAAAAAGAACTTAATTATCGTTTTCCTGGTCATGAAGAAATTTTCACACTAGTTACCATTCTTCCAAAGTTAGATGAACAATTTAAAACTTTTACATTAAAAGATTTTGATGAAGCTGATGCTTCATTATTGAGTTTTAGTCATAAGGAAGGGTTTATAATTATTACAGAAGATCATCCAATGTTGAACGAAGGTATTACTGACAAGAAGAATATTATACAATTAGCTGATTTTTTTGCACAATTATATATTGATAACTTTCTTACTAGACGAGAATTTCATAAATTGATTAGATCATTAAAAAAAATGAAAAACATTTCTAAAAGAAAGGAAAAGGATCTAATTAAACTATTAAAGAATGCTTATTAATTTTATTTCTCTTTCTGGGATTTTTTCTTCATTTTCTGTACCAATGATACGAGTAACAATCCTATTAAGAAACTGCCTAAAGCTAATGGAGATGTTTTAAGTTCTGTTGAAGAACCTGTAACAGGATGTGTTGTTATACTGCTTTGTTGACTTGTTTCAGCGTCATCTACTTTTTTCAATTCTATAAATGTATCTATTTCATTATTAATAGTTACTTTCTCAAAATAATACTCCAACCAACCTGTTTTCCAATTTGTTTTTATAATATATTCTTCTATTCCATTTGTAATATTCCTTAAACCTGATTCAACTAACAAATTATCTCCTTCTAAATCTAAAAGTTTGTAATTACTTGTGATTTGTTCCCAAAATATCTTATTGTTTATTGTTGGTCTCACATATAATATAGAATCTCTCCAATATTGGTTTGAAAATGGAAATCCTAATATTATTGAGTTAAAGAGTATTTTATCAAAGCGCGTGTTTTTTTCAATAGTAAACTCTGTTGCAATTGTCCATTGGGGCCTCTCAATTGTTTTATTTAATATTGTGATTGATAATTGAGTTCCCGTCATTACAGGTTCTTTTTCAAAAATAATTTCATTTGTTTGATTATCTATTCCTTTGATAAACGATAATGTACTATTTTTTTCTCCGTTTAATAAAAATTCAGTAAATTCATAACTTTTTTCTTCATTTATTTCAACTTCAAACTCTTCTACTTGATATATTGTTTTAATGAATAAATCATCAACAAATAAATCATAAATTCCTTTTCGTATATTGTTAGGGTCCAAAGGATTATTCATAAAGGGAATTTCATCTTGTTGAAAGTTGAAATAGAATCCAAGTTCTTTTTCACCTATTTCCCCAAAAATTTTTTCTGTAGCATTTGGATGAAACAAAAATCTGGATGCTTCTGAATATTCGTCAATAAATTTATCTGGTTTTAAACTCCAATTTCCATGTAAATAAGGAATAGGAGCAATTGATCTCTCCAGTTGTGAACATTTTAAATCAAATTCATGTTCTAGGCAATAATTTTTTACTTCTGGTTTCTCCCAATAACTAGAAGAATTTAATAATACTACACTGGTTATTTCTTCATCAGCATGATACATATACTTAGAACCATTTTCCATTAACAATGATCTCTGGATTTCTAATTCAAAATAATGATTATATATCTCATATTCTTTACCATCATCATCTGGGGTCAAAACCATCACTTTTGGATTTGTATATAATTTTAAAGGTTCTAAATTGTTATTCCATTGAAATTTATGCAAGAATAGTATCCTGATATCAATATTTTCTGTAGAATTATCTTTCCATCTAATATGAAGTAATTTGTTTCCTACAGTTTTATAATCGCTAATAGTAGTCATCTCCAACTCGTATCCGAGATTTTCTAGTTGATTTATTGTTAAAGATTCCCATGATGTTTGTTTCAATTCTGTTAGAAAAGTCAAATAATTAAATACCATCGAACTGTTTCTTTTCTGGATATATACATTAAATTCACTCGTTGTATTTATTTCCTGTAGAGTATTATACGTTTCTTCTAAAAAACCTTCTGTTTTTGGAAAGTATTCGTCTGGAGGGTCAACAGTAGTAATGTAATTGTAAATTGATCCTTCTGGGGAAAAAAAATTAGCATGTCCAGTATTTCCATTTATTGATAAGATGGACGCTGGTAACTCCTTTGATTCAGTAAAATTTATTACTGAAGAGTTTTCTGCTCTTAGTTGAGAAAATGTTTGGAAACTTATTACAGAAAGTATTACAATTGAAAAAACTATTAAAATTCTTTTTTTAGTCAATTTTATCCCCTTTTATATTAGAATATTTGTAGGTTTTAGAAATTATATTAGATTCATAACTATTAAAATGCTTTTATTATTTTTCCTGCATAATGATGGTAGTTTCTTAGATATATGTTTCTATTTCCTCCTTAACAAACATTTTATAATGCTATGATTCATAAATATTCAGATTTGGCTATCAAAAAGTGGGGAAAAGAAAAATCGTATTTAAATTAAATAATTAATAATTAATTTAACTCACTTTTGAGACTAAACCATCAAATTCTTCATCAAAACTTTGTAGATGATCGATTTTTTTTTCTTCAATTAATATGAGTGTTGAGCAATCTGTAAAGCTTAACGGTTTTTGTATTGTGGAGTATCTCAAGAATTTCTCCCATATAGGCTCGATATGCTTCTCTAAGATCAATAATACATTTACAATTGCTTCTTTTCCTGAGAACATTTGAAATACTTGTGTTACCAAATCCTTTCTTTTCGTTTGTCTCCAAGTTAGTGATATGGCTTCATCTAAGATATAATCACTAGTATATCTTATTCCATATTCTCCAGAAAGAATATCTTTTGATAAATCTTTTGATCTTTGATGATTTTCGTCATCCTTATTTACTACAGATACAAAATAGCCAGTATCGATGAAAATAGACATGATATCACTTTTCATAAAGAATCTGATCTATACTTTTAGACAAACGCTTTGTATCT
Organism: Candidatus Heimdallarchaeota archaeon LC_3; assembly: GCA_001940645.1. The sequence continues at coordinate 3,575 of MDVS01000057.1, read as the reverse complement.
TTCCCCCAATTTGTTGATTTGCCTAAGAATTTTGTAATTTCTTCTTCTGTATATTTTTTTGTTCCTGGTATTAATTGTTCTATGATTAGATCAATGTTTTTATCTATGACTGAAATTGCTCTTTCTAATATTTCTTGTTGTGTCATTGTTCGCTTTGTTTTTAAATAAATCCTTGATTGAATTTCTTTAAGTTTCTCAATGTTAGAAAATTTAACAGTAGACATCAATAATACCTCGAACACCAAGTATACTGAGTATTTTATAAACTTAAAAATGTTACGGGTTAATTTAAGATTAGACAAATATTAATCATAATAAATCTAAGATTAATTTAATATACATACTTGGTTTTCTTCAAAATCTAACATTAATTTTTTCCCTTTAAACAATGATCTTCCGGCTAAAAGTCTAGGTGTCTCAATAGCATAAGCTAGACTGGTCTTCAGTCCCCATTCATTATTTTCAACATATGTTTGATAATATGGAACCAATTTTTCGCCCATAGGAGACATAATTTTAATCATTCCCATTTTTATTAAATTTAATTTTTTACTTACCTCAGAGGTTATGCCTAGTGCACCTGCATATCCAGAATCGACTTTGAAGAATAATTCAGACTTATTATCTTCTATTGATAATATTGTAATCGGTATAACTGGTATCATTGGTTTTTCATCCTCTGAAAAGTCCCAACAAGTTTGTATATTGATCATAATAATCTCTCAAGATAATCCTAAGGTAAGTTGATGTTTAGGCGTTCCTGCATTTGTTACCAGGACTGTTGAATCTGCCTTCAAGACACCAATAGTTTGTGTTAGCTCCATAAGTGTTTCTGCAACTGCTTTAACATGAAAATCATCTATTGCTACATAATAACCATGATGTTTTTTCTCAACAATGCTTAAGATGATTTCATCGAAATCAGAGGGACCTGTCAGTAAATAGTTACGTACTAATGACCATTCTAATGAATAAACAATAAAACGTTTATCTTTTTTAGGTTTAGTTTGATTTAATACTTTTTCTTTGACCATTTTAGCCACCAGTTGCCGTGTGTATCCCTCACTTAACTGTAACAGTTGTCTAATTTCATTAAAACTAAATTCAAGCTTTTTAGTTTGAATTAAATATTTCAGACTCATAATATAATATATCTAGTATATCTTAATAAACTTTACTAGATGTTTTCTTATTTTGACAGAGTTTTTTTCAATAGGATTTGATTACCTTACTTACTCATATAACGGATAAGAAATGGTCCAAAATAGAATATATTTTGAATTAATCAAAGACTATACTGCTAGTTCACATCATAATGAATTTATTGGTTCAATTCAAATTCAAAATTCAGTAATTAGACGATTGGAAATTATTGGTGGGGTTATTAAAAATATACCGAATGATTTAAAAAGCAAATAATAAAATATACCTTGGAGAGATATTATTGGCATGCATGATATTCTAATTCACCAGTATTTTGATGTAGACCTTGAGTTGACTTAGTAAGTGGTCGAGAAAGACATTCCTGAATTAGAAATAAATATTCAGAAAATCTTAGATCAAATGAAGAAAAATAATGAGTAGAATTATCGAAGTCTACTCTAATTTTTATCTAATTTTTGTGATTCTCTTTTTGAAACCTTTCCATTTTTGAATAATTCTTTTGGAGGAATTGTTTTACTTATTTTTGAGGTATAATCATCTACCTTTTTTGCTATCGGTGGTTCTATCTCATTCTCCTTAATGAATAGCATTCCTTCAGTTAAGGTCATTTCTGCTATTATACACATTTTCTTGAACCCAGTGGTTCCAGAAGCATGTTTTCTCAGTAAATATTGTTTCTCCTAGTTATGAAATTCTTCTACCGCATTGTTCCGATAAATACTACTTTTAGATTGACCTGTATTTTCTGAAACATACTCTAGAAATTCCAAATCTTTATCTGACAACCGAAATGTGATTTTTCCCATATAATATTTTTAATACCAACAACTGTATAAATATAAATGAATCTTGGGAATATTTAAAAACTCAAATCATTTGATAATATTATCATATGACAACTATACATGTTGATAAAGAGACTTGGAAAATTCTAAATAAGCTCAAAGAACCCGGAGAATCAATGAACGATGTAATAAATCGTATTTTAAATAACAATATTGTAATTGAAGAAAAAATATCTTCAAATTCTGATAATAATCAAAAAATTGATACTATAGATGATTTGATTGAGAAATTTACATCAGTTTTATCTGATGATCTTCTAGAACAAACAATCAAGCATTCAAAGGTATCTTTTATCAAAGAAGGCATGAAAACTGACCAATAAACTATTTTTAGATACAAATTCATTTAATGATAAAGAATTTCTGCGAAAAATCCAGCAAGAAGTTACCGAAAAAAAAATATCCTTATTCGTAAATTCAGTTGTTTTTCTAGAATTAGGATTCATTTATTATGTTAGGAAAAAATATTCCCTTTTTCTTGAATTTTTCAAGAAATTGAAAATAGAATGCCTCGCTATTAATAGAGAAATGGCTGAAATAGCAATTAAAATTACAGAAAATTTTAAAAACGATCCTAGAGGACCACAATATTTCTTTAGGGATTGCTTAATTGCAGCAACTGTAACTAAAGAGAATTTATACTTAATAACGAATAATTTAAAAGATTATCCAACAATAACGGGAAAGAAAGCAACAAAATTATATAAAGTAAACAAATTTTAATTTTAATTTATTTTTAACTAGAAATAATTTCTTTTTTCCACGAATACTGGAAATGTTACTCTACCATTTCATAGCATTACTGAAAAAATATCAAAACAAACGATTGAGAAATATGTTTTCAGCGAGTATAATGTAAAAATATTTCCATTTTTAAAGAATGCTCCTAATTATCCTCTCACAGGCTTAACTGTTTATGCTCACTCTTACGATGATTATTTAGTTAGTCAATCTCCTACTGATGATAGTGTTATTGCTCAATTTAAAATCCAATATATTAACGAAGTAATATGATTCGAGTCCTAAAATCTAGGTGATTATGATTTTATTATTGTAAAAGTTGATAAAAATTAATATCAAAAAGAATATTTAATTTTTTAATCAAAATTATAATTAACATACTTTTTACATAAATTTCTGTATTCCGACAAAATTCATAAAATTTAGAAGGGAGAGAAAAACATAGAAGAATTGGTGATTCAAACCATGTTCTTCCCTCCCATACGAGAATTCATTCAACAGAGTTTAAAAACATTCCCTTGGAGCTATGGCAGCCAAAATATAAACATGGCAGCATTATGCGATCATTTAATTGCAGGTCGTAGAAAAAGTATTCAAAGCTTAGAACGAACAGGAATAGATAATATTTCCGCACGAAAGATACGTTATTCGCTTCTTCGAAGTCGTCCCTACCTTCAAATTCTGAAAGAAGACCTTTCTAAGCGATTTAGTAACATTGATGGTCGAGAACGAGTAGTAGTTTCTCTTGACGATACTTCAATGAGGAGATATGGAAAAGAGGTACATGGTGCTGCCTATCAACATAATCATGTTGGAGGGGGCACC
>MDVS01000056.1 GCA_001940645.1 Candidatus Heimdallarchaeota archaeon LC_3 | reverse complement strand
TTGATTTTGCTTTTCTAAATAAGTAGTAACAGTCATAATGACTAAAAGAGCTAAGCAATGAGTATATAAATATTAGTATGACCAACGTATAGCAGAGGAATTATTATGTCAAAGTTTTAAAAAATTTAAGAACAAGATCCAACACTATATATGAATTCAAAAAAAGTTTAAGAATCCTACAATTTTCAGGTTATCTCGATATTTCAATATCGATAAAAAACTTGTAATTTTTATACATAAACAAAAGTATTTAAAATGATGGAATTATCATCAAAATGATAACAATGACATCAACAATAAATTTTAATTTAATAGAAAAAGAATCAATTTGTAGGTTTTGTCAAGAGATATGGAAAAACCGATCAAAAAACCTTCAATCTCAATGTCCTAACTGCCACAAACGGAAGTGGAATAAATATGTTGAACATAATCCTATTTTTGTATCAGATCATAAATTAGTTCTAATAAAAAAAGAACCCTTTGGGCGCATGACTGATATAAAGTATTCCTTAGATTTAGAAGGATTTGAAGAAAAAGATTTTCATAAAATGTTTGATTTATATTATGCCTGTGTATATTGTCATCAACTTATCATAGCGTGGAATGAACAAGAATACACCAATCAAAAAGAAATTAATGAAGAAGAATATAATTTACAAGCAAATTTTAGACGACCAATAATGAAACCATGTCCAAACATAATAAGGGTTGCAACGAAACAAACTGTTAATTAAAAGAAATTGATCTAAACAAAAATTGTTCATAAGGTGGAGCAAAAGTTTTTATGTTGGAATTTAACGAAATACTTAGTGATTTTAAGGGCAAAATAGAATATTTAGCTAAAAGAATAGAATTCTTAAAAAAAGCATCTTTTGATCAATATGAAAATTATTTAAAAAATTTTTATTCTATTAAACCCATGAAGAAAGCAATAATTGAAAATTTAATTAAAAACAATACAAAATTTGAACAATATCCCGAGGACATAAAAGAAATTATGTCTGAATTTTGGGAAAAGTTGATTTTTATTGCTTCGATAAGTTCTTTCTTAGATGAACAAACTATAATAACAGCTTATTCAAATTATGAACATTTTTTAAGGAAATTATGTGAGGAATATTATTTTTATTTTCCCTCAGAACTAAATACTGATACTATTAAATATGAAACAATACTAGAATTGGGTTCGATTAGTGAAATAACAGATTATCTAATAAATAAAAAATTAAAGGAATTGTGGGGAAATATTGATGAAATACAAAAAGAAGCTATTAAGTTATTTAATATAAAGATCAAAGATATCGATACTTATTCAAAGATAATAAAAAAAATTGTTTCGATTAGAAACCAACTTGTTCATCAAACTGGGGAAATTGACAGAGAATTCTTAGAAAAAAATCCCGAATATTTTTTTAAAATTGGTGAAAATAAATTTAATGATTTGAATTTAACAATAGGAACTAAAATCCAATTAAAAAATGGCGAATTGAAGGATTTTATCGATACAATACTAAAATTATCTTCTCTAATCGTAGAAAAATTAAATGAAAAATTAAAATCCCGAAAAATCATTGAATAAATTTAACAAATCAATAAAAATTAACGATATTGAACCTTGTTTTGAATTGGATAATAGAATTCGCCATATTGAAGAGATTAAACTCATTACAAACTAGTTCTGTTAAAAAGGGAATTAACTGAATAAGATCCCTTTCTTCAGCCCATTCTTTTCTAGTGTAACCAAACAAAATTGGATTTTCGCTTGATTTGTTATTATCTTGAGAATTCATTTTTAATCACTTGTTTTGCTAAGTAAAAATATATTTATTTAAACTATACATAAGACTAAAACCAAGCTTTTGAATACGTAATGGATTAGAAGAAGAAGGAATAGAAGAATTATATGAATACCAATACCACGCTTACACCCAAATAACAAAAGCAGTATCTTGTCTAATAACATCTCCAACAGGTAATGGGAAAACTGAAGCATTTCTCTTACCTGTCTTGCAACGAATTCTTTCAATTAAGGAAAATAACAAGAAGGTCGATCCAGATAATATCGATAGTATGTTAAATGAAGATCAAAAGCTCGGATATGATTTTTTAACATTTATTAAGAAGAGTTTTATATTTAGGATTAGTAAAAATCAATGAGTAAAATTATGTATAATGTGCCAGAAAGTTATTCATCTATCTAATTTTCAACAAATTACTCAATTGATCGTCTCAAAACATATTTAGATGAATGGAAAAGTACCGAAGCTGGATATATTTATAGTATGGAAGAAATAGAGTATGAGAACCAAATTCTATTATTTTGGGATAATGATTTTCAAGGTGCAAAAATTTTCTTTCTAGTTTCCTGGTCTAATAATATTGAAAACCAAATTACGATAGATTTCAAGGGTTGGATCGTGATCAATCCATCCTTATTTAAATTTACAGCAATGCATTTAAATCTTAAAGGTTTTTTAAAATATCTTCCCCGAAAACGTGCTTTAAAAGATTTTGGTGACCTTATTAACTTTTTAAAAGGCAATCCAGAAAAAATGATCCATAACCAACTCGAAATGAACAAGTTTTATTTTAAATTAATTTTTGGATTTTTATTAAGATGGTTAATTTTTCTTCCTTTTGCTATATTACTCCTCAGCATTTTTGTTGTTTTTAATAGTATTAATTTAATTCTTGTTGGTTTGTCAATAGATTTTCTATTAATAACAATTTTATTTTATTGGAATAAAAGAAAAAAGAAATTTCTCAATCAATAAAAAACAATTTTTAAATTCCTTCTATTTTTCCTTTTAGTTAATTAATATAATTAATCACTTTTTAATGAAGTTTCCTACATGTTTTTTAAATATACAGAATATTCTGAGACAAATTTTATTAATTCCTATTCACAGAGGTGCGAAAGATATCCCCAATTTGTACCTAAATAGGGAAATTTTGTATTTATTAGAATAGTCGTACAGCAACTCCATATTTTTATTTTGATGTTATCTTTTTCTTCCATTTAAATCAGAATAATTAAAAACTCATTACGATATTTACGTTTATTATTATTAAAAAAACTGGTTTTTCTTTTATATGGGGAACTTGAATGAATTTAACTGATTCCAGACGATACTTCACAATCTTCTATTTTCATTTAAAATCTTCTTATAAAGCTATTATTCTCTCTTCTCTTGGATTGATTCTTGCTCTTTCCACTATTTCTGCTTCTATTTACTATGTTGACACCAAGTCAGATGTTTTATTTGAACAAGAGATCCTTAATGATAATGATTTTCGGCCTGATACTATCAGATTAATTAGTGAAGCCTCGCTTGCAGATTTTCAGGGAGACTATATATCCTTTAATGAGTCCTTTGAATCGATAACCAGATTTATTATTGATCGAACAAAATCACATGATCAATTTTCTTACGCCAATTTTCATCCTGTTGAATTATTTTATAATGGTCTTCGTGTTTTTGCTCTTAATGATTCTATTAGCAATAATCCCATCATCAACAATAGTATTTCCTACCAGAGAGAAGATTTCGCCATTGTTGAATTAAATTCCGATCATTTGACAATGTTGTCCTCTAACTATTCTATTAATACTGATTTACTAGTTTCTTCATCTGATGGATTGTTGTTTTCTTTTGATAATGATTTTAAAAAGTATATTAATACAACTATGTTTTTACATTCCTTTAAAAATGGAAGTAATGATTTTACTTCTTCCCCTGCTAATGTTACAATCAAACAGGTTTTTGAAATTGATGAATCCATCCAATCCTTTTGGAGACAATCTCTCTCTATTCTCAATAGATACGATACTGTTTTTTTCGTTAATGATTTATTAGAGACTCTTAAATATTTCAAAATTTTAGAGGACCCTTTGCATTTTTTCAAGTTTCCAAAAGTTGATTATAACTATAAAATAGAAATTACGTATCCATCCTTCGACACAGATTTATTCCAATCCCTAATTGATTTTTCTAATGAATTAGAAGATATTTTAAGACAGGCAGTTATAATCGAGTTCAAATCTAAATTTTCAGTTGATAACCTTTGGATTACTAATCATTTTCGACAGGATTATTCCTGGAACCTACATAAAACACTTGATATTGAACGTTCCATGATTGTTTTTGCAATCCCTCTACTAATACTCATTTTATTCGTTACAAACTATTTTTTCAATCTTTTTTATAAAAACATTCAAAATCAGGTTCTTTTTTATCAACGTAAAGGTGCTTCAAATAAATTGGCCATGTTAATAGAGATTGTAGAATTAGCGATTATTTTTTTTATTTCTGTATCTGTTTCTATCGTAGTTGGTGTACCACTTATTTTTCTTGGATTTCTTTCTGATAAATATTTAGAAATTAATTTTCCAGATTTTCCAGATTTAGTAATTGATTTTCAAAACATGTTTCCTACAATGTTGTTTACGGGCTTTATCCTAATTTTATTAATTGGATTACCCCGTGTATATCGAATTTCTAAACATAATTTTCATGACAATCATCAAATCCATGAAAAACAACCGTTCTGGAAAAAACATTATATTGATATTTGGATAATAGCTGGTTCGTTGTTTATAATCTTTATTAGCTTTTTAGCTGCTGGAGAAAATGATTTGAGTGTATTTGTATCACTATCTTATCCTTTCCCTCTCCTATTAGCTGTTGGTCTTATTTTATTTGTTACACGGGCCTTTCCATATTCAATTCAGTATTTATCAACCATTTTTTGGTCTAAATCTTTTAAAACTTTTTCTTTATCACTGAAAAATATTGTTCAAGATAAATCTTCCTTTATGCGTGCCTTTATTTTACTTTCTTTTCTTTCTTTATTATTTACTGTTTATATATCTTATCCATATACACAGGATGCTTCTAGAGCAAATATATCCACTCTTAACTATGGTGCGGATCTTCTAATGTTTAATGAATCTATAAATGACAATTTTTATACTGAATTTAAAACTAATTACTCCCAACAAATAAAAAATAGTTACCAGTATACAGAAATAAGAAATATTGAATATTTTGGTAATAATTTGGAATATTTTGATTATGGGAATGATAAAATTTTAGCCTTTAATACGACTTCCGCGCTTGAGGTATATAAAACAAACTTTCCGAGGGATAAAATAGGAACTACTAAGAATCTCGAACAATCTTTTCAAGATCTAACAATTGATGATGGAATTTTCAGAATAATTCTTCATAAGAATGTTGCTGATCTTTTTGGGTATAATATAGGAGAATATTTCAAGTTCAGAAACCAAAATAATAATGAAACTAATTTTCTTGTAATCGACACGTTTCAATATTGGCCGAATTTTTGGGGAATGAATTACGGGGGAGATTTCCTTGTTGGGATCATGGATTTAGATTTTGTAGAAAAAAATTGGTCAAATTTTACTAGTGGTGGTTTCGGTATCTTACAAGAAGGAATATTAGTTAATTTTAAAAATCGATCTTTTAATGAACAGCAAAAAATAATTGAAAATATTAAAACCAACAATAACTCATTAGAAATTTACTCTGTTGCAGATTCAGTCGCAGATTTTAGAAATGAACCTGAAAATATTGCACTATGGAGCGAAATTATTTATTTAGAAGTGATTTTGCTTATCATCATGGTATTGGTAATGTTTACTTTTCTGGGTTTGCATACTGAAGAATTAAAGTCCTTTTTATTCTTGGAACGAACCTTAGGGATTTCTAAAAATGAACAAACTTTTATCCTATTTTTTAGTTCATTTATCCTACTTTTTTCAGCTCTTGGATTTGGATTACTACTAGGATTTCTTGTGGCTTTTTTCTATCACAATTTGTCAAATCTTACTTTAGAGGGTTCTATAAATATTCTAATTCCGTTTAAAGTATTAATGCCATTATTTGGGCTTATTTTAACTACTTTTTCTATTTTATTAGTCTTTTTTACCTCAAAATTAAATAAAACTAATCTCAGTGAAATTCTTAAGGAGTTTGAACATTAGAGTTGTTTTCAATATGACTTTTTTGACTATAGAAGATATTATGAAAGTTTATCCAAGGAAAAGGGGTATCAACATTTCAGCCTTACGCGGAATCAATTTAACAATTGAGAAAAATTCTTTTAATACGCTGATTGGTCCAAGTGGGAGTGGAAAAACAACTTTATTAAATTTAATAAGTGGATATGACTTTCCTACTGCTGGAAAAATTGAAATCGATCAAATAGGAGTTATTTCCAATCTTAAAGGTAAGAGATTGCAGGATTATCACTTAAACAGTCTGGGCTTTATTCATCAGGATCCAAAAAACAATATAATTGGTTCTTGGTCTGTAAAACAAAATATAATTTTTCCCATGAAGCTGAAAGGTGGTTATAATCAATCAGAATATGCAAAAAAAATTCGTGAACTAACAAAAATTTTTAGTTTAGATCAAAGATTATCATTTCCTGCAAAAAAATTATCTGGAGGTGAAGCTCAAAGGCTTGGAATAGCTATTGCTTTAGTAAATGACCCAAAATTAATATTAGCGGATGAACCATCTGGAGAATTAGATTCAGAGAATACTAAAATAATAATTGATCACTTCAAGAATGTTTTAGAGATTTTTGATACAACTATAATAGCAGTAACCCATAATTCATTATTTGCAAATGAATCAGAGGTCGCTTGGGAAATAGTTGATGGAAAGATAAAAGGAATGTTTTCAAGTTCAAAAGATAGCATTACAGAAGATAAACAAGAATATTTCACATATGTAGATCCTAACGGAGCTTTACAAATCCCAGAAGAGATAATGAAAAAAGCGCAGGTAGATAAAAAAGTAAAAATTCAATTTAATGAAAAAACAGGACGAATTGAAATCATACCTTGATAAATAATTCAGGGATGTAATTTTCGAGGGTCTTTAAGAAACAGACATGATTTATGGGTATCTAAAAATATTTAAGAAAATTTATATAGTAGAAGGGTATGGAATGACATAGAGGATCTATTAAGCAACATTGAGAATGCGAGAGTTGAATTTAAATCGAAATTAATTTTTGATATGAAAAATAAAAAACTCCCGAATAAGGAAGGTTCCTTCAATCTTGCTTCAAGTATCGTTGCTTTGATAAACAGGTTCGGGGGATTATTACTCATTGGAATTAATAATGAGCAAAGAATAGTTGAATCAGGATCTATTGACAACTATGAAGACATTATCATTCGAATTTCCGCAATCACTAGGGAACAAATCTCACCCCCAGTTCTGTTAGACCATGAATTGATTACTTGCAAAGAAGGAGATGTTATTGCACTTTATGTACCACGAAGAAAAACCATACCTCACTCGGTAAAAATAACACAAAAAATTGGAAAAAAGTCAATTCCGGGAAACGCTTATTATGTTAGAACGGATTCGGGTAAGAGGCAAGCTAATGATCTTCTCGCACCATATTCTGATAGATATACTATTTCGATTGATGATTTTTCGAGAATAAAGAAAATAAATAATCAGTGGAGATTTTGGACATATAGACGAGCGCGGGAAGTATACCAATGCAATAATTGTAACAAGACCATTATTAAATCAGGTAAATATTTCAGTTTTTTTAAAAAGAGAATAATGAAGATATTTTTTTGCATATCGTGTTTTAGAAAATATAAAAACTATAATGAAGACCGTTTTGGTAATCCAATAGAAGATATTTCTCAGGATTATTATCAAAGTCATTATTGGAAGTCTTTCAAAACTCAATACCTCTATTACTGCATGAATTGTAATAAAATAATTCATAAAGGTTTCGATTATCAAAAATATGAATTTAACAAATCACAATACATATCTTGTAATGAATGTTATATAGAAAAATTTCTATTTACCTGAAAAGACAATATTAGTAAGACTGTACCTCAATCTCTACTTAGAGGTATCGTGAAGAATTATCATTTCTTTTCATCAATAATAAAAGCCATAGTTAATATTGCTATTAAATTTGCTAAATTTTGTTCTTGTAGAACTGGTCTTACTATTTTCATTTTTAGACCACCAGAAAATACAAAATATAACAACAGAAATGGTACGAAAATCACACTGACGATTAGAAATCTAGTTATTGTATCTAAATTAATTGATCCACCAACAATAAAAGCTGTTGCTAATATTATGAAACCATCTTGAAAAATTCTTGTTATTTTTCCAGATTTTTCATCAGCAGATTTATTCTCAGTCAAAACCTTCCTTAAACTTGCATATTCATCTTTCAGCAAATTTAAGGGCATATTTGAAAATTTTTTAACATAATATTTGACATAATCAGCTATTTTTTCTTCATTTTGTAAAATATCATTTGTAAGATAACTATCATCAGCTGAAAATCTTAAAAAATGATATTTTCCTGAAAATAGATTTCGTTCTTCTTTTAAAATTTTTAAGTAGTTTAAAATTTTATTTTCAAGTTCATTCATTATTTTCACCAATATTATTTTCAATTTTAATATTTAATGTTGGAACTTTTAACTGTTTTGAATTATGGGGTCAAAATGGGTTTAAGATGATAAACAGGATAAAATTGCTTTATTTAATTTCGAGTTAATCATTATTCAAATCTAATTCCCGTGATACTAAATATCTCATAATTTTTTCGATCTCATTTTTATCAGATTTAGGGAAATATTTATTTGTTTTCAGATCATTCAGTTTCTTAATAATTAAATCTAATAATATGTTGAAATCATTTTTATCTGTATCAGGTATACTAATTTCTTTTTGATTTCCGAGTTCAATCATTTCATCTTTGCTAATTTCAAAAGATTCTTCCACTTGTGTTAAAATATATTTATAATTGTTTCTTCTTGCAACATCAATACGATTAACACCGTCAATAATAAAGTATTTAGGAAGATTATTCTCATTTTTTTCTCGCTTTCTTGAAAGTTGAGGAATATACTTATTCCACAACCAAAAATCTTCATTTTCATCACAAGATAAGGGTATTCTCAATAATTTATCCAGTGTAATCCATTCTTGAATTTGAGAAATTTTTTGACCTTCTCCTTCACCTCTATCCTCAATTTCATCTAAGGATATACAACAAATGAAAGTAAACACAAGATCTTGAATATTTTCGTTACTCGCATAAGCCTTTGCATTATTCAAAGTAATATACATTTCGGTTAAATATTCTTCCAAATATTTAGGTCTTTTACCTGAAATAAACCAATTATGATACCTCATGTTATTTCATCCTTTTATATAAAGCTATAGCTAAAGATTGTTAAGCTATTTAACTTATTTTATTTCAAAATTGTTATAATAATCGTTAATTTTCGTAATCAATTTTTTTAGATTTGTGGTTGTTGTTCTCTGAGTCAGTACGGGTATTACGAAGTTCATCATTGAGTATTAATGATCTAACAAATCGCTCATGTTCAGGAAGATAATAGACTAACCATTGACATACTCTCTTAGTTAAATTTTTTTCAATCTGATCCTTAGTCAATGACTTGAGCGAATTCCACTCTTCTAAAGTCAGGCTTTCTTTAGTCCGTTTCTTAGCATATACAATTTTCTTTATATCGCTATAAATCTTTGATTGTTTTAAAGACACTGGTAAATTTTCATTTTTTATCTCAGATAATTGATGAAGATACTTGAGATATAGATGTCCGGAACCAATTTTTTTGCGTTTGGCAGAAAATTCTCTAATTTCCTTACCAGTAAGATTGTATTTATGTGATCCAACTCTTTTTGGGAATCTTCCTTTCACAGACCTTGGTTCTAACTCTGCTGGAATCAACACAAGTAATATTCTAATTCCTTTTTGAAAAATTTTAACAATTTCTATTGGTAAAGAAGGTTCTATTAGACTTGAATTCCATTGAACTATCTTTTGTTCAATTTCTTCAACATCTACATCATTAAATCGATTATTTTCCTCATCCCATCCAAATATTAGAATCCCAGAATCCGTATTTGCAATCGATCCAATTAACTCAGAGGTTTCGATGTTCTTTTTTCTACTTAGGTCTTTTTTAAATTCAAAATAGGTAGTCTCGGTCTTTTTACCCTCGTGTTCAATTATCCTAAATAATCTGGAATCAGGAAATTCGACCATGAATTCAGGTCTAGAAAACATAACATAATGTTGTGATTTATTATTATTTTCAAAATACCAATCAATTAATATTCTTTTTTCTGGAGTTGTAATTGCTTGTGAATCTATAAAATCGTAAACGTCTTCAGGAGTCTCACAATCATTTAAGAAGTCCTTTAAACGATCATTCAAATTGAAATTAGATAATAGTGAACTTCTCAGCTTTATGTATTCCTTTCTAAGGTTCATATTACCAAATTCATCAGTGGTGAGTCTTTTTATTGTCGTAGACAATTTCCTTTTATGAGTTTCTTCATTTTTTAAATTCATTATTATCTAGAATCCTTAGAAAGATGAAATTATTATTTTGATATTATTATTTTCGCCTTGCTCAATATCCTCTTCGGAAAGATTTTCAATAAATATTATAGTTCCATTACTATTCATTTTAATACTAAGGTCTTTATATTTATCTCCGTTGTTTAGGGGAATGTAAACACTTTTTTTAGAAGACCAACTATTTCGAGTAAGAAATATACTTTTTCTTCTACAATTTTCAAAATAGTATCAGAATTTAGCATAAATAATAAATTTTCATTTTATATATAAATCATTACTACTTTCCCGAGAATTTTGAATCTGATTCTATAAACAGCGTATCATTTATTTTATAGAATTTTTAATATATAAAAATCAATTTACGCTAGTTACTTAGTAGTAAGAATACATAATGATATTCATAAAAAACGGAAAATGATTTTGAATATATGTTTATAGTTAATTACTATCAATTATTATAGATAAAATTATCGAATAACCCCTTAAATCTTATAATAAAGAAAAGTATTATAAGAATTATAAAAAGTAAAATTATTAGGAATAAGATTGAATATTAAGGAAGTCTGTTTTATCTATTGTTTCAATAATTAAATCTGAAGGAATGATGAAGACCCAAAAATCAGCTTTTATAGAAAACAGAGTTAAAAAAATTGATTCATTCCTTATCAAAAGAGCATGATTTATATCTATTATCAATTCTTTAGTTTTTTCGGTATAAATTTAAAATTCAGATTGATTTAGCATTTTCGAATAAGACTAAAATGAATTTCGAAGAATTCTGTTAAATAATGGAAAGGGATTATTTGATGAAGAGTAGAAGATATTTTTTATTCTCTTACACGATATTTTTCTATTGAATCATCATCGAATCCTGTTAAATCAATGTTTTCTTGATTAGTATCGTTTTGATAAGTATTTTTCTCTTCTTTCCGATAATATTGATCATCTAATTCCTCCGAATCAAAATCAATCTCTTTATTTTCTTTCAGGTACTGTTCATATTGGTTTTTCATAAAGGAAGTCAGTTGTTTGAACTCAACACTTTTCATAAGTTTTTTCGTCTGGTCTTCGAGGGATTTAGTAATCTCAACAATATCAGGATATTGATTCAAGACATGATGAAGCAATTTTTTATCCTTAATATCAAGAAGAGTCATCTTATTTAGAAACATGGTAAAGCTGTTGTGATCAAAGCCTTGTTCTCCTTTCTGAATTAATAATGCTCCCTGATTGATCCCTGGATTGTTAAAGACTCGATAAAAATAGAATTTCGTACTTAGACCCGTTATTTGTTCCTGATCTTGGTGTTCTTCTCCAAAACCAAAGTCTGGATTTAACGGTGAGGTATAATAGGTTATTACTGCTTCTTTAATCGCAAAAATTGCTTTCCCATAATCAACAATGACAAATTCTTCTTCATTATAGTACTGGATGTCGTTTGCTATGTCGGGAAGGAATAGTCCTGTATAGGTTTTTTCATTTACATCAGTAAAATCCAGATGTTCTGAATCAGCATTAACTAAAAATCCTATGGCGTCTTCTTTGATGTCCATTCGTATGAATAGGTCTGCATGAACATTTATTTCGAAGATGTGAGTATGTAAATCAAGCGTTATACTCTTATTTTTTGAGTCTACTGTTATTTTCGGGATTAGGAAATTATTTTTTGGGCCATGATAATGGATTAACTTGTATTCATATTCTTTGGTTATTTTATAAATAAATATTTGTGTGGTCATCATACTTCTCCTTTACAATAGGTGTGTTTATTCTAGTAACAGAATTCTGTGTTTTTTAATATTGACACAATTGAAAGTGAAAAAAATATCCGATATAAGAAGGTCTAGGTACGGAACGGGGAAAGATTAAGTTTTCAATTATGTGTGTCCTGTGAGCTTATTGGCTAACATACAGCGAATTGAAACTAAACTACTCCATTGAGTCATCAGAAAATCTTTTACGAGATGACTTTTCAGATACGGACTATTAGTGATTTTATTGAACAAAGTAATACTTAAACTAACGGTTTTGGGTAGTTGTTCATGATACTTGTACTGCCATTACGAAGCTCAAGGATGAAACAATATTACAGGCTAGTATTCAGATGATCGTATCTAGCAGCTAGCGATAATCCTACTTACTATCCCGACATTAAGGTATGAAACACTGCTTAATAAGTAAATGAATATCAGTAAAATGGTATCGAATCAAGAAAAGGAATGAAAAGCAGCTTCTACTCTACATTTCGAAACTAGTTTTTGGTCGGTAAATATAGTTGAAAGGTCAAAAGTGCTGCGTTTAATACAGGCTGCCTATTCTATTCTCAATTTTTTCATTTTCAGTTTCGTGAAATTTAATATAGTCCCTCTGGTAAGAGTCTGTCCAGTGAAGAATAACAATACATCAAAAAAGGTATAAATGATAATGTATCCAGTATTAAAGCTCTCATCAGAGGAAGAAACACTAGTACTAAACAAAATCTCTCAATTACGAGTAGAATTAGAATATTTGCTACAAATAAATAATAAAGCGTTAATAGATTATTCTAATCCTATGATAGCGGAAAATTTTATTGAATCGATTGGAGAGCTCTACAATCTCAATATTATCAGTTATGGGAAGTAAGAAGAATTTGATAAGACTGTACTCCTTTCCAAAACGGATTATTCGGTGGGGGAATTTTCACTTAATTTTCAAAAGAAAAAATAGATACAGATGGAAATTCAGTAAACATGGTCTATGTTCAAATGTTAATTATTATTCTCGAAACTAGTGATAGTCATACTATAGACTACTACAGCTTCCACCTTATTATCATTGGTACTAATTAAAAAATACCAATAATAATTAGTAGGATAAGGATAAACAATGCTATTTTGCCTGAAAAACACTTACTGCAATGATTATTCTAATAATCTTTCTTTTACTTGACTTATCCCTGTTTCAATTTTGGCAAAAGATTTGTTATTCTTCTTTTCAGCATTTCTATTTCCTATTGCTACTAATAACACAGAAATAATAGTTATGAATGATACTAAACTAGTAAAGGTATTCGCATTCCTTTGGTTATTTGAAGCTTGAAGAATTTTTTTATTAATATCATTTTGAAACTCTATTATTATTTGATCGTGTAATTTATAAACATTTTCCCAGTTAATGACTAAAATTAATGTATCTTTTACTAAGTCATCACCAGAATAATTGAAAAGTTCTCCCGCTACGCTAGAATTGAAATTTAGATTATTTAAATATTCTTCGATCGTTATAAATCTTCCTGGTTCATTTTCTACCCAATTATCTTTTTTTATGACATAATCAAATCCGTCAGCTTCTTCCTTCCGGTAATGGTATGTAATAGCATTTTTAAATTCAAAAGCATCTTGTATGTCTTTGGTATATGTTTCATTTAAATTAATAATCATAATTTGGAGATCTACTAGTATTAGATTGAGTTTTGCTTCTCGTTCTTCTACCGTCAGAGTTGAATTTAATTTCTCATATTCTATTGAATTTGAATAAGCAGTACTAATAAAGAGTTGAGCAAGGTTTGATTTATCGAGGTCGAAGTTAATAATTAAATCTCTAAACGATTCTATACGCGTTAGTTCTATTTCAAGATTAGTAATCTCAACTTGTAACTTTTCTGATTCTGATGAATAAGAATTTTGATAGATACCAAAAATGGTTGATAAAATTGAGATTATTAAAATAAGAATAAACAATTTCTGATTAAATAATTTGAATATTCTATTTTCTGGAAACTTTTCCTTATAAATTTTGATTTTTTTCTTAAATTCATTTCGTATACTCATATAGAATCACCTATTAAAGGTTCAATAATTCTAGACATCGTATTCGCCTTTAAAATCTTTATTAAGAGTAATTTTCTTTAATACCACAAATATGATCTTTGTTTGATTACTAATATTTTCGTCTTCTTACGAAAATCAATCCCAAAGCTACAGTCGTACCAATGAATAAAATTGTTAGTAATTGAAAACCTGGTGATGTTGCTGTAGAGGTTGTTTTCGTCGTTGTAGTCGTTTCAGTACTTATTTCGCCTTCACGGGGTGTAGTCACTTGATCTCTTATCTCAATATTCGGATCATAAGATAAATTATTAGTGAAAGATGAAAAACTATATTGTATCTTAATTAACTGAGTAAAAATCTCGAGACTTATTCCAACACCTTGTTGAATACTATCTAATAATGCATTATTAGTATTTGTAACAGTTACTTCGCGTTTGGTTGTAACTCCACCATTGATCACACCCACTTTCTCTAATACTGTGATTACCCCTTGATTATTCAATTTGATTTCATAATTCTCATTTGATAGGGGGAGAATTAATGGTGTAAATATGGCTATTCTATTAGTAGATGAATTAAACGGCCAATTTTTAATCTCCATACTTGTTTTAAGATAAGGTTTGACTACATCATTAACTTTCATTGTAAGAAACACTTCTATATTATTAGGACTATTGGTAATAGTGCTGTTAAAAACATAAACTGATTCGGATCCCACCGTGGTATTTTCACTAGAAAACATCAACCCTGTTAAATTAACAATTTTAATGATGTTATCGACTAATGAATTATAGAAATTATCGTTATCGGTATCATTAAACTCTACAATATATGCCCAAGTTAAATTAAATTTCTTGTCAAGGCATTTTCTTCTCCAGTGGCGAAAAATTGAAAGTTTGGAGAATTATTAATAAAATCAATTGTTATTTCCTTATCAATATATTCAACGTTATAGGGCATGGTAGCTGTAGTCGTTACAAGATCAGTAATCGTGGTTGTAACCGTGGATGTGTTTGTTACAGTTTGCACTTGGGTACTGGTTACAGTTTCCATAGTAGTCTGAGTTTGAGTGTTCGTAACCGTGTCTGTTGTTGTTTGTGTTTGAGTGTTTGTAACCGTGTCTGTTGTTGTTTGTGTTTGAGTGTTTGTAACCGTGTCCGTTGTTGTTTGTGTAACAGTAATGGTAGTATTTTCCTGATTAGGACTAGATAAACTATAGAGATTTGAAGCTTTAAAAGAATCAACCTTGATGAAAGTAATACTAGAACTAAAAAGAAGGAACACTACAATTCCTAAAACTAAAAATAATTTAATTGAACTAGTCAACTTTTTTTTATTAATCATTTTACTATATCTTCATCCTAGTGTATTTTCTACATTGGTAATCGAATTTGAGAAGACTAACGGTAAAAGACAGTGTTAATTCACCCAATTTCTAAAATAAAAGTCATTATCCAAGATATATCATTTTCAATATTTTGATCCTGTATTTCTTTCAAACTCGTCAAATGCATCAATAAAATCATCAGATAAATGTTTTGCTACATTCAACAAATAATGAATAATTTATGTCTATCTGTAAATCTAGTTGAAATTTTTATTTATTTTGAATTTATCGCTGCAAACCGCTTAATAAAGCTCTAAAATTAACTAAAAATAATTATAAGGTCTTTTACTGTACATTTTATAAGATGATAATTCATCTCTGTTCCTATTCTTTTGATGGAAAAGAATGTCATATAAAAAGTGAATTGAGTGAAAAAATCATGATACCCTTTGATTTAACCATGGGTTTTGTTGTAGGATTGTTAATTGCTTATTCTGCAAAAAAACAATTAAAAAATGAACAGAATCTATTTTCAAACAAATATTTGTTTTTATCAGCGCTCTGGATGGCTATTTTTTACGCCCCTTCAACGATGTGGTTCCAGTTTGAGTGGCCTTTCTGGAATACTATGTATTTCTTACCTCCGGAGTCTTTACCAGGTTATTTAATATGGTTTGAAGCTATGTTTCTTATTATTGCAATCCTATTGGGTTTTCTCTTAGCACAGATGTTAATTAAAAGAAACAAGGATAATTATCCAATAATTATAGCAATCGTGGTCTCCGTTTTGTTAATAATATTTTTGCTAATTCTCCAAGATAGATCGTTTTATGTTGGAACATATAGTGAATGGTCAACAAGCAACGCTGAATTCCTATTAGATTCACCATTATTCTATGCCGCATTAATTGCAGGATCTGTGGATCTTATTCCCTTATTCTATATATTATACTATTGTTATACTGAAGGAAAACAATCTATTAATACATAACCTATAGATTATTAAGATTTTATTTAGAAAAGATCTTTTAATCTTTTTAATTTTCCGTACGAAAGAATCTCAATATGAAAGGCTGACAATAATCCCATAACTGCCAATGTTCGTACGCCCCATAATATAATGATTGACATTGGAACATTTATAGCATCGTAAGACCAGTATCCAACGAGAAAACCTAGCATTTCCATTATTGTTCCCATAATAAGGCTAATTATTATTAATACCAAATTTTGTCTAAAAGAATGATTTATAGCATAAAAAATAGAAAAACTCGGAAGAATAACTAATGTTAAAATAATACCTAAGACGACCAATAAATTTGAATTGGAAAACAAAGTTATCGATTCATCGAAGTACAGAGCTATTGGAATGATTGCTATCAAGACTAAAACTGGTGAGATATTAATCCAAGTGCTCTTTACATCAGGTATATAAATATATTTTAATATATAGTTGCTTATTCCAATAATGATGCCAATAAATAGTGGATATCCTAGAACAGAAAATAATAGAGATATTAATTGATCATCTAAATAAATAATATAGGTGGCAGAACTTAAAAGAAATTCTTGAACTAGTGCAAATGTAGAGGAAAATATCAATATCACTAGTAACGCTTTTTGGTCAAGATTCATTCCATAAAGTAAAAATATTATGAAACATAAGATTAATCCGAGTATAAAGATTAAAATATATAATACCCCTTCACCCGCATTAAAATTTGATAGGGTCTTATTCCAAAATCCTCCAATAACAAACCCGAATAGAGTTAAGGATATAAATAGAATTGAGAGAAGAAATGAGTTTTTTTTGTCAATTATTTTTATTTCATTGATGACATTGTCTAATTCTTCTGTGAATAAATCTTCATTATTTGTAGCTCTTTCGCGAAATTTTTCTGATAATCGCTTTCTTTTTCTTCCTCCACGCGGTTTTCCATTAAAAATTCTTAAAACTCCTCCTAATGCATCAGAGAATACTCCTAAAAAAACTGGAGTAATATTAGCTACAAAAGGAAAACTTGCCAAGTCGTACAAAACGAAATCGGCAGCAGCATTTGTAAATTTTTTCGCTCCTGGAAATTGCAGAAACGCAGAAAGTAATTCATTATATGATTCACAAACCGCAGGATCTGGTTTCACCCATTGACCATCTTTTTCATAAGAATCACCTTCAATTTGAGATAAGGAAAAATTCACTGTTTTTCCAACCTTAAGTTCTATTGCTTGTTTAATGTGCTCAATATCAGTTTGTGGATCATAACCAATAATTTGTGAAGCAATTGCGTCAGCAGCAACTACATCATTACTGGCAATAATTAGATTGGCATTGACTGGTCTACAAGATAAGGGCCCTATCGATTCTCCGCCAATGCTTCCATCAATAATCGTTAATGTAGGAGTAAAAGCTGAAATCATTCCCACAATAACTTTTTCAATTCCAAATTCATGAAATTTAGCTTTTTCTCCAGTAGGGAATGTTCCATACATATTTTTCATCCCCAGAGTTACATTAGTAAGCAAATGGGTTTTCATGGTTGGAAATGAAATTATCACGTCAGCATCTATCAATAATTTAGAAATAGCTATTCGATGTTTGCTTAAAATATTAAAGGATTCAAATTTAAAGTAAACACATCCAGTTTTTTTAAGATTGACAATTGGAACATCGTTTTTTTCCCCCCATTCAAGCCATCCTTGAGCTTCTGCTACCGGTTTGAAATCCGTCCAGATCATATCTGAATCAACTACCACAGGATTTCCCCCTGCTCTCCGAATTTCTTTTACTAACTCATCTACGACATCAATACTAGTATATGATCCTCTGATTAATGGATTTCCACCGCAGATGTTTGCTTTAATGACTACCAAATCTTTAGATTTAATATAGTTTTTTATGCCTCCAATGCGATTTAAGGCATTTAACAAGGCTGTTCTGGGATTTTCATGCCGAATAACAGCCACCATGGGATCATCAGAAAAAGGTTTTAGTCTTAATCGCGAGTTAACATCCTTTGTGGAAAATTCTTTAGTTGAAACAATGATAATTTCATCGGGTCTGTGGATTGAACGAACAATCTCATACCCTAAAAACAGCCAAAATGCGTAAAGAAGAATAAGAAAACAAAATAGAACAAGATTTATATCAGAAATACCTGTAAGATCACTGTGGAGCATCCATTCTTTTCCACTAATAAATTCAAAAAATGGAGAAGTAAGATCAAAAAGATTTGCGGGCCAAACAATGAAATCAACAAATAACAAAATTGATAACACTGAAAAACTAAAAAAAATAAGAATACCAATGATTCTAGTTATTTGCCCAGAAAGATCTAATTTTATTTTTACTAAATATAGTAATGCACCTAATAGAATAAGTAAAATAGGATTAAGAAAAAGAGACACTGTGCCAACTCCACGCTTGAATAAAAATTGCTTTTCGATACTATTACAATATTTTAATATTTTTTGGATTTAAGATTATTTAACTATTTCTTGATAATTTAGAGAAGTTTTGTAAAATCAGAATTACAAATGCTGAGATCATCATCCTTTATAAATATTATGGACAGAAATAGGAGTAAATTTTATAAGGATACCTAAATCTAGGGATGAAATTATTATAAACACATAAAATTCATTTCGGAAATCAAAATGTCCTCCAATACAAGAGTAGTTGTGAAATCAGGTGAAGAAAAGGAAAATCTACTTGATTCAGTATTAGAAGAATCAAACTTTTTTGAAATTCTTGACAAAAGATTAGCTGAGACAAAAAAATCGCAGGATCAATTCTTAATTGCTATTAAACCCAATATAATGATGGGGTATTCGAAAAGAGATCCATCAACAATTACAGATCCATCGTTAGTAGAACATTTAGTAGACAAAATAATTGAGAAGGGTTACACAAATATTGCGATAGTAGAGTCACAAAATGTCTTTTCTAATTGGTTTAAGAATCGCGATGTAACAAAAGTAGCTGATTATTTTGGATATTCATCAAAAAACTACAGAATTGTAGATTTAACTAAAGAGAAAGCAAAATATGATTACAAAAACAGATTAGGAAAACATTGGGTAGGGCCTACGTGGCGGGACGCGGATTTTAGAATTTCATTTGCGAAAAATAAAACTCATTTTTCCTGTTACTTCACTTTAACCATCAAAAATCTTTATGGATGCACTCCCCTTCAAAATAAATTTAAGGAATATCATAAGATAAGAGAGTTTGATTGGCCTACAATCGAAATGTTAAAGCATTTTCCTTGTCATTATGGCCTCATAGATGCCTTTATTAGTGCAGATGGGATCTGGGGACTAAAATCAGATGAAACACCGGTGGATACTGAGACTATCATCGGGGGAGAGAATATCATTGCCGTAGAGGCAGTAGGAGCAGAAAAGATGGGATTAAATCCTGTTGTAAGTAGGATCTTTAACAAGGCAGTAGATGCATTTGGTTTACCTGAAATAGAAAGAGTAGGAGACCTATCTGAATATGAGAATTGGCGGAATGTTCCTCCAGGAATGGATAAAGCATTAGATATAGGAGAAGAATTCTACAATATATCTAATTTATTGGGTTTTATCAGCAGTGACATGGATCCATATTTTGAAGTAAGAACGATAGCTTGTTTTGCACAAGCATTAAGAAAATTAATGGTTCCCCTGCAAAAAGTACTTTCTAGAATGGGATTTTGAATAAAAAGAATTAAAAAATTGAATGAAAAGACAAAGTGAAAAAATATGAGTATCGACCCGTTATGGCCTAGCAAAGCATTAGAAGAGGCCGTTAATAAAATAAAATCTAAAAAACCAGATGATAAAGATTATCAGAAGTATAGTGTCGAGGGAAAGATACTCGGGGATAAAGAAGAAAAAAGGCGATTTGCTAAGATATTTTTACCAGTAGTGAATACTGTTGGCTATGAATTAAAAAATGAGGTTAGAAAAATAAATTGGGGAGGAACACAATATGATTTGGTCGCTTCAAGTGATGGAAAAAAACGAGTATTGCAATTATTAATGATCTGGACAGAACAGAGATCATTTGTGACTACGGTTTATAGTGTGGTATTAGCACTAATAGCAATCCTAGGAGTGGTAATCTTCTCTAGTGTCAAAGAAAATTCAAGAAATTGGGCAGAAGTTTCAGTCATAATAGTCTCTACATATCTGATAACTGTGGGAATTATCAATATCTATTATTACTATAAGTATAATCTCTTTTCACATAGAATAACACTATTATTCGTCGGATTCGCTTATTTGATAGTCTCCGTCTTTGACTTTGATGAAAAGTTTGATGGAGGAGGATATCAATGGATTATCACAGAAACAAATACGGAGATATATTTACCAAAAATCTCAATTCTGTTAGTAATACTGCTGATTCTACGATTTTTCTTAATTGTCTTAGAAAAGTTGAAATTGACAAATATTCCTATTATTAAAAGCTTCTTCTCAATACATTCGATGGATTATGCACCAATATGGGTATATCTAGAAAAAATAAACGAAAAAGAAGACTCAATACCTGAAAATTGGCGAATAGAAAAGGTGTACTATGATAGGAGCCATTACACAGTAGGATCATGGACCCCACAACCAGAGGAATATAAACTTAGACCAAGATTTGAAATCAGGAATACATGGCATTCAATAAATGAAGCAAAAAGAAAAAATTCAATAATATTACCAGTAAAATGCCTATTAACACTATTATTACTTGAATTAATAATATTATCACTAGTATTTGGATTAAGTACTTTTTACTTGTGGGGACAAACTTTTCTAATAATTTTCCAAACTGCAATCTTTGTAATATTAATAATCAGTATATACCTGTTCAACGGAGAGCTTGTGCATCAACTAACAGAATATGAAATCATAAAGGATAAATCTGGGAAATATCAATTAAGTTCCGAAAAAATCGAAATATTGTGGAATTTAACAAACGTTGAGTCAAGATTAAAAATCGTTGACAAAATCACTCAACCGTTTGCAGACAATTGGAAAAGCAATGTGTGGGATTAATAAAAGCATGAAAAAATTTGAATCAGTGTCTCTCAAATAAAAGCCATTTTCTCCCCAAATTAACACTTTATGATCAAATACGGATATTTGATCAATGCTATTTGAGACCAAATGATCAAAATCATGGATAATTACATCTTCTCTTTGAAAAATTAGTAGAAAATAAGCAGAAGTACTATTATCACTGAATGTGTGATCTATATATTCTATTCCAAAAGCAATTTCGTTATAGTAAATAGATATATCTGTCAAATAGGATTCTCCAGTTATATAGTTTATAGCTTCATGCGAAGAAAAACAGTAAGGGAAGAACTGTGAGATATATTACAGAAGAGGTCTATCAAGGGATAAAGGAAGGAAAAAATCCAGAGAATTATTTTGTAATGACGCATTAATGACGCATTAATATAAAAAAGGTCTAAAAACGCATGTATTTAATGAAACTGATATTAATGAGCGATCAAGAAGTAATTGATAGAAAAACAATTATGAAATTTCATGGAATACTAGC
Organism: Candidatus Heimdallarchaeota archaeon LC_3; assembly: GCA_001940645.1. The sequence goes on along the minus strand of MDVS01000056.1, from coordinate 53,450 downwards.
AGAATATCCTAAAGGATCACCAGTAAAAGAAATATTTCAAATTTCACTAAGAGAAGAAAAAATACAAGATAAAGCTATAAAATTTCAACTTTGGGAATTCACTTCTAAAATAGAGTTAGAAACACAAAGAAATGTCTTTTTTCTTGGATCTATAGGAGGGATAATGGTGTTTGATGTTACTAATAAGACTACATTTGACAAATGTATAAAATGGATTAAAGAAATTTGGTCTAAAATCGGAAAACCAATTCCAATCGTTGTAATAGGATTGAAAACTAGTCAGATAAGCGAAAAGATCTATAAAGAAACAAGAAAAGAAATATCAGACCAAATTAAGAAATTAAATAGTAATATACACTCAAATGGAAATGAGGTATATTATTCTGAAATAGAAGAACTATCGGATCTAACAGTAGATTCTGTTTTTGAATACTTAGGAAAAATATATCTCAAAAATTTACTTATTGAAAAATAGTTTGTGATCAAATTGCATTTGGAAATATTAATTCTAGCACTAATACTACTAATTGGATCGTCTCTTCTAGGATATCTGATAGATTACCGTGATACTATGGAATCAATAAAGAAAAACAAAAAATATTATTACCAGAAATTGAAAAGTTTGTTTAAAACGAAAAAAGTGGATCAGAAAGAATTTGAAAAACGAATAGAAAAATTTACAGTAACTAAGTTAAATTCATTAACTATTTCAAAATCTGAACCCGATTACAAAAAAAAGAATAATATACACTAAGTAAATACAGTATCTGAGATTTTCTCATTTCGATATAAAATCATGAATTAAAAGAAATAATTGTGTTATTTATTAATTAACAAGAAATTATTTACTGATACAATAAACAATCTACATTGTTTTCTATAATTTCACCACTAGCTTTCTTTTTAGGGATTGGTGCTCTCCCCTCCCCTCAAAATTTTTTTAAAGATAAGTAGAATTATACTATTATTTGTCTTTATAAGGCAAGAATTAATAATATCTACTAAATTAATACCTGAATGTTTGATTTAAAAGCCAATTCTCTTTTTAAATCCTCAAATGCCTCAAACAAATAACTAACAGTATGACGAGGAACATGAATATAGCTTAATCCTTCTCCAAATTCTTCATTTGAGAAGACATGAACAATTGGAAAATGTAATAAGCTCTTAACAATATTCATAAACAAATTTTTCTTCTTGGTAGAAAAACGGATAGATACTTTAAAATCCAGACCAATATTATTAATTACGGGGTACAAATACATATGATTGCTTGAAAGAAACTCATTATTAAGAATGGTGCTTTTATGAACATTTCTGTCAAGAATGTTGTCAATAATTAGGGTATCTGACTTGATAGTATTAATAAAGTGCAAGAAATTCTTATCAGAATCACTATTTTGAGGGATATCTAAATTAAGAGGCCAATGGACACATTTTTTAGGAAACGAGTCTGTTGTTAGAAAATTTGGAATTGAAAAGTCCTTCCAGGGATTCTCTTCACCTGCTCGATAATGGTGTAAATTAACATTCCAATACCAATTTGTAATCATTTGTGTATAAGGGGGCTCAAAGTAATTTTTTATTTCTGGTAAAGGGATACATTCAATTAGTGGTGTCTTAATATTTCTATTATTAAAAATATCTTTATTGATAACATTATCGGGATTATCTTGGAATATGTAGCAATATCCAATGTGATTAAGATTAAATAAGCCTTGAAAAGCTATTATTCCTGTCTTTCTTAATAATATTTCTGCTCTCTCAATGTTCTTAGCTCCTTTCTTCGGAAATTTTAATTTTTGAAGGATTTCTTCATTTGTAGGAATAGCAGTCCTTTTATTCCCTTTACTATCATCAAATAAAAAATCTTTATCAGTTAGAGTTTCTAAAACTTTTATTTCTCGTTTTCTAAGACCAATTACTACCCTATCCAAACGTCTTAAAAATTCCAGAATAAATTCAACTAAAGTCTTATTTTTTTGCTCTCTTTTAATATAATCATCTAAGGTCGGAAGTCCAGAGACAGAGACGGGTGTAATATTAATATCCTGAGTTTGATCCATAAAAACGGAAAAAGTATGAGGAAAATCAAAATTATTCTTGCCAAAGTTTAAAGGAATATAATAATTAGATTGAAAGAACTTTTGAACGTCACCTACTCTGAAATATTCAGAATGATCCTTGAATTTATTATAGAAAGACTGACAAAGAGTAATTAAGAATTCTTTTCTTGCTCTAGTATGAATTTCATAATCTTTGTTGGTGTGAGTAAGAAAAAACGTCTTACAAGAAGTATATCCGGTAATTATCTCTTGAATAATTTCAGTCTCAATATTTTTTGTTATTTGGATCACGAGTTGCTATCTCCAGAGAGGATGTTTAATACAAATCTTATTCTTTCTTGATCAAGATTAGTTGTTAATTCAATTGTTTGAGTATTTTGATTTATTGCATCACCTATACTAATGTTTGGTAGTCTTTTAAATAGGGTAGAAGGGTCTCATAACTACAAAGATTACTAATCTCATTTTTTACTATTGATTCAGCAAATTGATATTTCAATTCCGTTGGAATACTAAAAGATCTGGACTTTTTTACCCGTGCGAGTTTCTGTTTATTATAAATGATGTAGAGATTGCTCTTAGTCCGTCTAAAGGTCAAAAGGGCAGGATCTCCACTAAATTCGCTGATAATTTTTTTAGCATGTTTTATAGTAAATATGTCAGAATTATCAGTGATTTCAGTCATTACTGCTAAAATCTTAATTATTTTATCCACTAATTCTTCATGGGCCAAGCTAATCACTAATAATTTTTGTTAAAGACGAAAAACAGAGAAGTCACATAGTCAATTCGGTCTTTATTGTATTTCACATTCTTTTCCTGCAAATACTGGTATAATTTCTCTAGATTAAAGCAAATATTAGCAGTCCTATTCGCTAGAAAAAATGCAGCACAAATAATTTCTTGAATGTTAGCAGGTTTAATATAACAAATTTCCTCTACGATTTCACTTATAGATACTAAAGCTTTTTCAGGAATTACCAGTTTTTTTCCAAGATGGTTAAGGAATTTCAATGCTGTAACCTGTCGCGAATCATCTAATTTGTCTGATATAATTAATCACCAAGAAGAATTTGAATAATACTATAAGTAAAGACTATTTAAATCTTCACTTTCAGTTTACTATCGAAAATAGACTGAATTAAGGGAATAAAAAAGAAAAAACACTATTCTAGATTCGAAATTGAAATTTGAAACTAATAAAAACATATATATAATCTCGGTAGAATCAAGAGATTTCGATTTCGATAATAATAAATAATCGTGTTATGGAAACATGATTATTATCAGCAATAATATTAACAATAAAATCCTCACGGGGAAGTCTAGGTTTTAGAATTTTCATTGGATTGAGATCTAGCCTATAATACAATAATGAAAAGAAGGAAAAACATATGAAAAAAAGAATAGCAATTGGATTTCTCTCAATAATAGTCTTAATGAGTATGCCTGTGTCAGCAGATTCAACTACTGATAGATTTACTGCAAACAAAGATGGATATGTAGATTTTTAAGACCCAGATAAAAACTTTGCAAGTGCAGATGACCTGAAACTTGGATTTAGTATTAATAATTGGTATGTTATCTACTTGGGTTTTACAATTACTGATTTACCTTCTGATGCCGTTATAACAGATGCTAAATTGGAAATCAGTGTTAAAACTATGCCTTCAGATGACGCAAGTGTACAAATGGAGGTATTTGAAACTACCAGTTTTGATGAAAATACTTTAACAGGAACAAATTCTCCATCATTTGATAAGGGAGTCAGCAGTGGATTGATTACTGCTGATAGTGTCTGGGCTTTTACGTTTGTTGGTCATTCTGTAGCTGGTAATGGTGATTATTTCTTAGCATTGCAAACTTTTACTGAAAATATTTGGTGGATAACTTTTGATGGTCGGAACAATTGGCTAAACCCACCAACATTAACGGTAACTTATGATTCATCAACACCACAAACAACGACCACATACAACAATATCAACTATCCTGTAGGAGCTGTGAGTTTTTCAACTAGAATCGAAGATAAAGAAAAATTTGAAAAGACTGTAAATTTAATTAATGGAGAAAAAATCACTATCTATTTTACTGTAAGTGCCTCAGAAGTTGATGTTGAATTTTTCTATGAAGATAAATCCGTAAAAGTAGAAAAAGGTATCAGTTCAGAATATACATACAGTTTTAATGCAAAAAGGATAGGCCCATTCAAAATAATAATAGAAAATCCAGGATTGTTTGATGGTGGTGATCCTATTGATATTGAAGGCTATTACATATTAGGAAAAGCGGATTTTGGAGAAATCACAGAACCAACAACCACTTATGGTTTTGACTTATTATTTATGCTATCTGCGTTAACATTATTGCTTTTAAAGAGGAGGAAAAAGTAAAAAAAAGTAAATTGTAATGGATAATCACTTTCAAATTTAATATTTCTAAAATTAACTCTACAAATCCCATTATCATTTTATATATATATTTGAAATAGATTCAACTCTAACCATGAGATAAAACAATTCAAGCATACAAAGAAATGCATTCAAACTCCAAACTCCACAATTATTATAAGAGGATGGTTGATTTTGTATTAGAAAAAAGTTTTTCTGTCAGTCAATGAAATTGTTTCTTTACTAAGTAAATTATTAGAAAGAAAAGATGGTTTGATATTGAGAGAAAACAATTTATTCTATGTTGGTATGACAAATAAATTCCATAGTAGTAACGATTTAACTTTTGTAAGAGAAAATGTTTCTAGGAAATTTATTTGTTGTATCGATGGTCTCTTAAATGCCAAAACGCTTTTGATTTGGGTATAATTATCAAAAAAATGCATAAATATCATATTTTTTTATGAATTTGATAACAAAAAACGTCAAATAATAAGGCAAAAATAGCTTGAATAATAGATTCATTTATATCGCGTTATAACAGATATTGGTTATAACAAATAATTGTCATAATATACATTTATAATAAAATTGATAATGTTGTTCGATAAAAAGAGGCATTAGATATAACTACAACATATCTGGTTAGGTTTAATAGATGTCCGAAGAGTTTCATGAAAGTAAACATAGTAAAATTAGAAAAAAATCCTTAGAAATTCTTGAAAAGAACAAAGAGGGTATACGTTTCTCTGAATTAGCAAATGAATTAGCTTTAATATTCCCCGATATAAAGATAAAAACAATTAAAGGAGGAATTTGGAATCTTGATGTTAGATTTCCAAATAAGGTGATCAAACCTGAAAAGGGGCTGTTTAAATTAATTAAATACCAAGACGAAGAAATACCATTAATTTTACAAACAAAATTGAAGGAAGATGATTTTTATGAGCCTTTTTCAAAATTCATTGTGGAGGAGACACTTGAAGCAACAGAAGCAATGCCCCTCGGAGGAAGTGTTTTCAAAGATAAATGGGGAACTCCCGATGTTATAGGAGTTAGAAAGACTGGCACGAGAGATGTTTTAAAAATTCCGACTGAAATTATTTCTGCTGAAATTAAGTTAAACCCTTCAGAATTAATCAAAGCATTTGGACAAGCATGTGCTTACAGGTTATTCTCTCATAAAGTTTATCTAGTAATCCCAATTAGTTCTTCAATAGATGAACTTGAAAGAATTGATTCATTATGTTTAATATTCGGTATTGGATTAGTGTTATTCGATTCAGACGATAAAGTTGATCCAAAATTTGTCATTAAAAATAGACCACAGAAATTTGATCCCGATATATTTTACACAAATTCTTACATTGATAAAATCGAGAAATCTAGACCTGATCTATTTAAAAAACTGTTTCCAAGTTAAATCAAACCCAAAAGGTACATTTTGGACATCCTTGTTATTTGTAATTCTCATTGCTTATTGCTTATTGCGGTATTCAAATTTGGCTTAGTTTCCTCTATTCTATTACATGCTGAATGAAATTTTTTTGCTTTTCTTTTTAGAGATATAGAAATTTTGGATAATGGAATATTCATTATCGTCTTCTTTTTAAATAGAATATTAATCTTAGTTTGCTTTTTAGGGACGTTTCTTATTTTGGAATTATTGATAAACAAGAAAATATATTCAGCCTCATCTGCATAACAAACTAATCGATATACTTTTTCTAAATCACGTATTTTTAATTCCTCACAATAATTAAAAGTGATTACATCAAAAACAATATTAAGAAAGCCTTCGTAATGAAGAAAGATAATTTTCGCATCTTTTAAACCACTTACAACACTTCCTACGTTAGTCCTACCATTAGCCCACATTTTCTGTAAATCTTTTGCTATTACATCGTGAGCACCTAAGAAACTATCAAATATTGAAAGACAGTGATCTGAGTCGGCCTGTACTAACGAAACAAAAAATATTTTTTCCTTTTCATATGATACTTAACGGATGCCCCGAAAATTAATAAAAGAGGATGAATTGGTGTTTTCCTTTTCATATGATCCTCAAGGATACCCCGTAAAATTGTTTTAAAGTGATATTTACTTTGATAAAATAACTGGTATTGCTAAAAGTATTATTGAAATAATTGTTGCACCAAATCCCCAGATTAATCCTTGTGTAAAAGCTTCTTTAGGGTTTTCTTTTATTTTTATTGGAAAAGTCAATCCGAATTTTGAAAAAGAAGTATCTAAATTAGATTTCGTCTTTTTATTAATGATAGTATGAGAAGATAGTTGTAATTTAACTTCAATTAATAATTTATTAGTCAAAACCAATAATTTATTGGTTATTTTATTAAAATTATTATTCGGTTCATTTTGTTTTTTCCCATAAAACTTTTTCCAAACATCATAATTTAGATCAGGGTGTATTGGAGGAATTTTATAATTCTTCTTGATTCTATTGTCCAGATTGTCAATAATTATTTCTATATTATTTAATAATTCTATCAAATCATCAAAAAAATATTCCCAGTCTTCATCTTCTTGTAATAATTCTTCTAATTTCTTTTTATTTGAATTCAGTAGATCTAATACATCATTTTGCACTTTTAAGACCTAAAAGTATTTTGTAAATTGTATTGATTAATCTTTATAATCTTTTAGCTAAAATTCGATATTATATTTATCAAAGAAAGTAACCTTATCATAGAGCTTATTTATGATCAAATATAACCGTTATACCTTAACTTTTGTTAAAAAACTCTTAAAATTACCCTCATCACAAGAGGTCTAATTTAAAAAGTTATAAATTTTTGTTTACAACGTTTTTGTGTGTTTACAACATTATTGTTTTATTTATCATTTTCACAATATAAATCATCCTTATTACAATTAATTTAAAGTATAGTTGCAGAATAAATGAGTTATTTGATATATCCATTAAATTTGAGTTTCTGGATAACTCTTTTCTATTATATTGATCTCACTATCCCCTAAACCATATAATAAATAGATTTCTTTATTTATTTCTTGGTCGATACGTTTAATTTCTTCTAATTGTTCTGATTTTTTTAATGTAATCATATTATCAACAAATTCACTTATTTTTTCTGTTCTTTTAATATCAAAGTCTTTTGGTATTGGTAATTTTCCGAAATAGTAATTATCAAAGTCCATTGTTCGTATAGCTTTCCCAAAGATAAATCGATATGCATACCATGAAGCGAATTTAGAATTTAATATAGCAAGAAGAACCTTTTTATTGGTTTTCTCTGATGTTACTAAAGTATTTTCAACCGTATCCAGAGTTAAAACACCTTCCTCATCCGAAACTGCCATTATAATAATATGATCCATTGGACGTGTAACATGGGCAACAATTCGCTGGGTAATAATCTTGGGGATTAATATTGACTTTATTTTTTCATTATCTCTGTCAAAATCCTTTAAATATCTATTTACACTTTTTAATTTATAACGTCCAATATTTGCTCCCGCGAGAATAGGATAATCACTTTCTTCTTCTGAAGTGAATTTTTGCAAATTTACTCCACGCTTTGTAATTGATATATCTGAGAAATAATTGCAATTCTTGTTTATTTTTTGGAATAATACATAATCTTCTTTAATAGAATGAATTAAAATAGAATCAGTCTTTTCTATAAATTTTTTATCCACCAAGAAATTTGAATCATCGTCAAGATTGTTAATCTCATACCTATCAGCATTCGAGTTTTTGTTTATTAATATAATAACTTGTTCAAGCAATACCTCACGAAAAGCCATACTAACATCTGTTATTGAATATAAGTCTCCTTTAATGAAATCTCTACAATTTTTCCATTTTTGCGTATAAACTAAGGATTTAGGAACGATATAACCTAATTGACCATTTTCTCTTAATAGATCAATACTTCTTTCAATAAAAACAATAGCTGAGTTGGTGTTAGATTTAGAAATAGGAAAATTTTTCTTTATAATTTTGGTTTCAATATCTGTAAATGTTGCTCCATAAGGAGGATTCCCGATTATAATATCAAACCCAGAATCTTTTCTGTTAAAAATATCAAAATGTTCAATTCCCCAATGAAAAAGATTAATTATATTCTGATATGCTTTTAATTCATCATTTGTGATTTCTTTTTTAGCAAGGTTTTTGGAATAAAAATCATTAATTACGAAATCATATATAACTTTCATTATTTCTTTTATAGATTTTTTCATTTCTCTAGCTTCTGCTCTCGAAGAATCTTTATATTTTGATATTAAATCTGACATCTCTCTGAGTTGTAATTTTACACTTGTATCTGTAAAATCAATTAATGAGATTTTCTTCGTTAAATAATCTTTTATTTTTATGAATCCCAATAGACTATTACCAGTTCGGATATTAAAATCTATATTTGGTAAAGGTTCAATTTTGCCTAATTCATAAACTGATACTAACCAGAGCCAAAGTCGTAATTTAGTAATTTCAGTTGCATTTTGATTAATATCGACTCCATAGATATTATTCTTTATGATGAATTTTCTTAAAATGATTTCGGGATTCTTTAGACCAATAGAATCATTTAATTTTTTATAAAGATCAACCAATATTTTAGCAGCCGCTAATAAGAAAGCTCCAGAACCACAAGCGTTATCACATATCTTTAATTCGAACAAAATTTTACTAAAGATATAATTTTTTATTTCAGAATTTAATTTGAATATTTCATCAATATTAGATATAAATTCTTCTTGATCATAATTAAGAGATAAAAGATAATCATTAACTTTCTTTATTATAATAGAGTGAATAATACGTTTAGAAATAAAATTTGTGATATTTATAGGCGTATAATAAGACCCTGTTCCTTTTCTTTCCTCAGATGTCATTAAACGTTCAAATATAAATCCTAAAATTTCTGGATCAATAGTAGATTTATCTAAGAAATCTTCTGTTTCTGAAAATGAGAATGAGTTGAGAAATTTTAATATTTCGTATAGAATTTCTGCTTTGATTCTATAATCAGGGTATTTTAATTCAATATCTGATCTATCGAAAAGACTACCATTTAAATAAGGAATTTTTGAAAATTTTTTATCTACATCATATCTTTCTGACTCTGGATTGTTCATAACACTGAAAAACAAATGTTTTAATTTAATATTTAATAGATCTTCATTCATTGAAAGGAAATAATCGAAAATATCATCTGGAATGAGACCTTTAGTTAATAATAATTTAATAAAAATTAACCTATTCATTGAAAGTTGAGCAACAATTTTTCTTTCATCTTGATTCTTTAATCCAAATATATTATTAATTAATGAATCCTCTTCAGGTATACTTCTAACTTTTTGATCGTGGTCTTTATGAGATCCACCAAAAAGCAAAGCTCTATACCAATCATAAAATTTTTTACTGATTTCCTCCTCAAATCTTCTGATTGTAACTTCCTCTTTTCCAGATAATAATTTTGAAATTTCCTTATAATCCTCTTTAATATTTAAATCATAAAGAATTCGCGATTCACTAATAAAAATCCATCTAAAACCATCTGTAGCTATCCCAAAAAGGTATTCCTCTTTAACTTCTACTAATCTAAATAGACCTTTAATCTGATTTACTGCTCCATCAGACGTCTTTTTGAATAAATCTGCACAGACTGGTTTTGCTTCTATTAAAAACTTATTGTTGGTCCTTTCTTGCGTAACGTGGTAATCTACTTTTCGAAGAGAAGATATTCCACGAAAATGGCGTTCTGGGACTAATTTTAAAGAAAAATTACTTAAAATAGGTTCAATTACATTTTTTTTTGTAAATTCTTCTGGATTTGCTTTTTCACTTACAAATGAAGATTCCAGCTCTACTTTTTCATCGAAGACTTTTTTTCTTCCATGAAGAGTCAATCCCTCTCTGAAGTCCTTTAATATCTGATTGATTGTCGGTATCGTCCTCACCTACAAATAAAATTTAATTGTATGGTTTACAGAAAACCATATATTATATTCCATTTAATTTTTGGGACATTTTTAACTAAAATAATAAAATCTTTATTATCTAATTATAACATTAAGTTAAAGATAATTTGATACTTTATTCTTAATACGAACTATAAATTTAGTTTTATTCAATTCAAATTGGTAATAATTCAAGAGAAATTAAAGAGCAATCATTTTTCTTAGTCTAATGATGCAATATAGCACCGATAATTAGGTAACAAAATGTTTCATATTTTTATAATTATGTTAAATAAGATGAATTTCGATAATATTTAGCTCTAATAATCATTTTTATAATATATATTCCTTAAACGTCTTGATTAATTAATTAGAATGTATATAACTCTTCTAATATATCAAAATTTCTCTTTCAACTTATAGAAATATTTACCATCCTTTTCTATAAGTTTATAATCATCCAATTCAGCTAACGCATCTACAACATCAGCTTCACTAATTCCTAATGCTTTTTGAAGCTCTATTCGGTCTTTAGAGCCTTCTTTTTCTAACAGAAAACAAATCCTCTCAGAACTCTCATTTTTAAAATCTAATTCCTTATAACTCATTTTTTCATATCCATAGTTTTATTTTTATATTTATTATATTTTAACAAATTTGAATCATATGAACCAATTTTTAACTCTTTGCTGGAAAATCTTCACAAATCAGTATATTTTTTTGTTTTTACAAACTGTAAATTCTCTTCTTACAAACTGGACAATTTCCTTTAATTTTTGTTTATTCCCTAATATGTCCTAAATGGTAATTTGAATTACACTCAGGACAAGAATAATGTAAGAGAAGAATGAAGCTAATTTCTGACTTTTATGAATATTTAACACCTGATTTTGAATAAATACACTTTACCTAGAAATCTTTTTAATTTAATATTTCTGTTCTATAGAATTCTCTATATAAGACTTGTAAATTTTCTAAATTGAGTATTCAATCTAACAATTTTGTTGTTGAATAAAATTTTGGGGTTGATCAAATGAAATATAAATTTTTAGTTTCTTTTTTCCTGTTAGTCATTATTTTTATTTCTTTTCAGAGTTCTTTAGTAAAAAATTATTTTATTAACACCCAAGAGGATATTTATGACCCTAATTTTAGTTCTAAAAATTCTTTAAATTACTCAAATGAAAATGAATTAATCGTAACACCTACAAATATCGGGGAGAACAATAATCATGTTGATTTTAATCCTACTTCAAAGATTCAATCGGTATTCAGAGAAAATAGAGGACAAATGCCTGAATACATAACCTATTATGCTAATATTCCTCAGGGTACTGTTGGATTTGGAATTTCCAAAGTATCATTTATGATAAATGATATTTTCTTTCAATTAGACTTCCTCAATTCAAATCAAGTACAACCTATAGGTGTGGGAAAGCAACAGGGCTATAGTAATTATTTTATCGGAAATCAAAGCTTTAGCAAAATCAATCATTTCTCGCAAGTGGTTTATGAGGATTTTATTGAAGGGATAACCCTTACCTACCAAATTACCCCTCAAGGATTAAAATATGAGTTTTTGGTAGATCCTTATGCTGATATTATGGAGATTGAAATGGTCTATTCTGGAGTCGAAAATATTCGTGTCACACCTACTCAAGTGGAATTAAAGCTAGCCTATAACATTAAATTTGTTGATGAAGGATTAAAAGTCTGGTATGCTGATACAGGAGAAGAAATTCCTTGTTCATTTTCAAGTGATAAAACTTTGATTGGTTCTTTTTCGACCAAAAGTATTCAGTTTTCTTTACCATCTAGCTATGATTCATCAAGACCAATAGTTATTGATCCCTTTTTCTTAGCATATTCCAGTTTTATAGGAGAAGGTGTAGGATATTCTATGACTTTGGATAGTTTAAACAATATTTATGTTACAGGTAACACAGCATCAAGTTATTTTCCTACAACTAATAATACTTATGACAACACGCTTGGAGGGACAGTTGATACTTTCGTAATCAAATTATCCGCTGATGGATCCACCCTTTTATATTCTACATTTTTAGGAGGAAGCAGTGGAGAGGATAGCCCATCAATTGTTCTGGATAGCTTAAACAATATTTATATTACGGGAATGACGACTTCGAGTGATTTTCCAACTGTCAATGCCTATGATACCACTCTTAATGGAACAAATGATATTTTTGTTACTAAATTATCTGCCAATGGATCTACACTTTTATATTCCACATTTCTTGGTGGAAGTGGTAGTGATAGTGGTAACACGAATAGACCATCAATTATTCTGGATAGCTTAAACAATGCTTATATCGCAATACTAATACGCTGATCAAAAACACCGCCACCAGTAATACCAACTATGGCTTTTATTTAGGGGGTTCTAATACTAATACGCTTACCAATAACACTGCCACCAGTAGTGCTATCGGCTTTTATTTAGATACTTCTAGTAGTAATTTTCTGGCCAATAACACTATAATTAATAACAACCAATACGGTATTTATCTTACTTTTTCCAGTAATACTAATACCATAGAAAGAAACTTGCTTGTGAGTAACAATAATACCGGAATCCAAGCATTTGATGATAGTACTAATAACTTATTTCAATTCAATTATTGGAATGATTTGACAAATCCTGATATAGATGGGAATTTAATTGTGGATTTACCTTATGTCATTGATGGAAGTGCCAATAATCAAGATAATTATCCACTATCTATCTTTTTTCTTGGTCCAATTATCACTTTGATTTCTCCAACCAATAACACTTTTCAATTAGCAGGGACAGTAATTATAATAAACGTGACTGATTCAATCGTTCTTGGACAAATGAAATATAATTGGGATGGGTGTGGTAATAGTACTGTCCTATTGAGTAATTCGAGTTTTGTTTTTAATGCATTTCTTCCGAGTTCTGGTATACCACATACTCTAATAGTCTATGCAATGGACAGTTTTGGAAATTGGCACTCTCGACAATTTTATTTCATCACAGAATACACAGAAACAACAACAACAATAATAATAAATAACACAATAACTACGACTAGTACCTTGGAAACTAAAACTGAAACTCAAACAACAGGTGGATTTGGATTATTGATATTATTAGGTGGATTTATCGGAGTACTTTTACTTAGAAAGAAAAAATCTTAAAATTCTAATAATCATGATCTTTAAGACTAAATTCCATCTAAAAACTTCATATTTATTGAGAATTAATTTCTTGGTGAATAACGTCATCTAAAACATCTAGATGATTTTCATTCATCCAACCTCTGGAAAACGTGCTCTGTACGGGATGATCATCTTCAAATTCAGAATTTTTTCTCCAAACTGACGATCCTCTCAATACACTTACAAAATCTTGTTGTGATCGAGATAGAAAGTGTAGTTTTGGGTGCAAAAATCAACACTCTGATTGTTTTAGAGAATTACTCTGTATTTTGCACTCTAAAGAATCAACAGCATTGTTTTCACAAGAATCACTAATTAAAATCTTATTTAATAAATTCTTCTTTCGATATCAGTTTCACGGATTCTCATCGTTTGAACATTATTTCAAAGAAGCAGAGAAAAGGAAATTGATCAGAATGGAGAAAGATGAAATACGAGTCTTGGACGATCGAATATGTATAGTAACTTTCATTCTGGTAAAAATGGTCGTAAATGATCAATGATTAGAGTTTCCTTAAAATTGGGATGATTGAGAATAATAAGTTTAAACCAAGGATTTTCAGCGGTAAAGTGTTCCAAGTCAATCATCGCTTGATTATTTCCATCCAAGTTGAAAATTATTAGTAATAATGTATAACTATTGTTTTCAGCACGCAATATTTGATGATTGTTTAATAGATTTTGCAAATTAGCTCCACCAGGTGGATGGGTTTTTATCTCAATAACAGAAAAAACGTTATCATTATGGAAGATAACAATATCAGGTCTGGTCTGTTGATTATTTGCATGTAGTACTAAATTGTTTTGATGCAAACGAATATTTAATTCGCTATTGTCAAAATGATTATCAACCCGATCATAACATAGTTTTAAGTGAACTACAATTCTAAATATGATTAGTTCAGAAAAAACTTCAAGATCTCTTGAATTTCCTTTATAATCATTACTTAAATGAAACCAATCATAATAGAATCCACAAATGTTATCGCAAGTTAAAAAACGATTATATTTCTTTATGTAATTGTCTAACTTTTTCATATAACTGTAAGCTAAGTAGTGAAACGGACTTGGACGTAACGGCATATTAAATCAACTTAAATTATGAAATCACTTTCTCATTCATTAGAATATCGATGCTAAAAAGACCAAAGAAAACATAACAGACACTATTATTAAAACGTATTCCAGTAATTTTTCAAGTTCAAAGGTCATATTGGAGAAATAATTACTTAGATTTTCTTTTCATGATAATTGTTAGCAGTATTATAATCTTTATAATTTTGAAATGAACCTACTTCGGATCGTTTTTCATTATTTTTTCTTGTTTCTGGAAAGTTTTCTAAATCATCGTAAATTTCAAGATCATCTTCAACTACATCATTTTTCAGGGAGTATTGTTCGTATTGGGACACCTATTAGGGGATTTAAAGAATCTAGAACAGATACAAAAGTATGAACAAGCAAGATACAAAGAAATAGCACCGAAAAGAAAAGTAATGAGATTAACGTTCCCAGAAGTCCAGAAATTAGCTATTTCACATCCATATTTTTATGAAGAAGAGGTAAAGGCAAAACATAGAGAGAAAGAAGCAAAATATTATTTATTAGTAGAAGAGGATCTATTAGAACCTTCAATGGAAGAAGAAACAGGAACTTCAGAAAGAATTCAAATATGGAGAGATTCTCAGAAATCGACTTATGAACACGGGAGAGGATGAAAAAATGGGAATGGACGAAGAAATGAAAATTATATTAATGATTCCAAATCTATAGTTAAAATCGTTCTAATTATTCCAATCATAATTTCATTCTTATCAACTATAGGGACTTTTTTTCTGTGGAACTTAGTTCCTTAGACCTTCTTCAAAATCAAAATATTCCATTCAATCTCATAAGTAACCATGATTTTTTACCTCTGTTTTTGATTTATAATTTGTAAAATTATTAAAATCGGAGTAAAAATAAAATTAAAAGAGTTTCGGTTATTTCCCTTTTTTAAAAGAACTAATTTGTAATAAGTTTAATATATTCAATATAGTAAATTCTAGTATCTAATTCAAAACAAGGTTCAATATCATTAATATTTATTGATTTGTTAAATTTTTTGCATCTCCAAGTATAAATATTGATGAAAAAAGCATGTATGCAAAATTTACATTGATCCATGAAAAACAAAAAATGATTTTGATTTATAATTACGTAAAAATCGTTAATTGCTTCCAAAAAATATCCTGTCAATTATAAACAATAGATTAAAGGAGATCGATATAACCAAAGCAATGTAAGCAATAGTTATTGCTCTACGTGTAGCTTTTAATGTTTTTTCAGCTATTGCATTTTGTTTTAATGTAGCAACTTCTGAATCTATTAAATCCATTTCTTTTTTTATTACTACTACCGCACTATCTATAATATTAATCTTATCACGTAAACTATGAGTTTTTCCATCGTATTCTCTCATCCATCTCATAAAATCGAAAAACCTTAAAATATATTTTCTTAATTCATCACGAGCCTGATTTAATTCCTTGAGAGAAGTTTTCTCAAGTGCAAGTTCCCAAATTACATCTTCTGCTACAT
Source organism: Candidatus Heimdallarchaeota archaeon LC_3 (assembly GCA_001940645.1). The sequence goes on along the minus strand of MDVS01000056.1, from coordinate 37,264 downwards.
TAATAGCAGTTTGGACGTAATCGCTAAGAGATTCATGATTGACTTCTCCTGTTTCGGTATTAAAAAAAAGTTTTGTAAAATTATCCTCAAAAAAGTCCATTTCCATGTGATTAAGACCCCTTTATTATATTAATAATTATTTTTATTCCGGAAATACTATTACTTAATGAAAAATAAAAATGATTTTGTTTTATAATAGCGTAAATTTTTATAAAAAAGTAGTAGATAACCGTCTAATTTAACAAATTTTAGTGTATATTCTTATAATTTATACAGGTCTATTTAATTATTATCTCTTTTATTAATCTGATTTAAATTAGATTCTGGTAGATTGTCGTAAAATTTTTTGATTATTTTTTTGGGAGATATCATAGTTTTTACAACATAATTAATTATTAAAAATAATTTTTTAGCAGTATCAGAATCGTCAGAAATATCAATTTGTCCTGGATGAACGGACTGATTTCCTATAACACGGATTATATCTGACGCTTTCTGAACTTCTGGATCTAAACCATTTTTCACTAAATTTCCTATATCCTCATTGATATTGTTTCCTTTCTCTCCTAAATGTTTCATTAATTTTTGAATTACTAGTCTCAATAGTGCTGAAGCTCCTCTCGGAGAATCGTTAACAATTTTTCTTGCTTCTTCGAAATCCACTTTTAAATCATCAGGTAAATCCTCATCGGGTTCAGGTGTTTGTAGTGAAACATAGTCTGGAAACAAGACTTTTTTCTTATACCAAATGGAAAATTCTTTACAATTTACACATTCTGCTAACCATAAATTTGTATAGGATGAAAAGTAATCTTCTTCATCCTTTATTCCCAATTTTTCCCATTCCATTTGAGCTAAAGTGCTACAATGAAAACAAATAAATGATTTGCTTTTAAGTTCAGGATTATTTTTATTATTTTCCATAATTAATTCTGATAAAAATTATATTATTTTTAATATTTCAGTTTTTGTTTAAAATTATATTTACTACGGTCATGTGAAAAATTATAATCTTCAATTGGAACTTAAATTCAGTAAAAATTTGGTTGATTAACTATGATTGAAGGAATTAAATGTAGTAAATGTGGAGAAATTGTTCATACACCCGTAAAAAGTCCAAATTATAGTCGTTTCCAATTTATAATTCTAAAAATAAAATATAATGAAATATAATGAATAATTATGACTGGTTAATTGATTTTCATAAGAAATCTCATATAAACCATCCTTCAGGCAAGAAAGGATATGAAGCTGTAAGATATTTAATCTCCATAATTCAGACGAATAAAATTAATCTTAAAAGTCCACATAATCTAATCAACCATCTTATTGCTTCTTATGAATTAAATTATAAGTGGTTAATTACATTCGCTAAAAAAATTCAATTATTGGAAAAAATTAAGGGATCTAACGCATTATTTAAAAGATTTGGAAACCAAGAAGAATATCGTAAGGTAATTTATGAAATTGAAACAGCATTAAAATTTAAATCTGGTGGATATTCAGTAGAATTCATACAAAAATCAAATCAGAGGACACCAGATCTACTTATAACTAAAGATTTAAATCGATTTAATGTAGAAGTTACGTCTTTAGATCCACCTAGAGACCTAAAAGTTGCTAATGAATTTTTCTTTTCCCTACAAAATATTTGCTTTCAAAACAGAGTAATGATTGGTGGAACTATAGTTTCTTTTCAATTAGCTAAGAAAAAGAAGGCGTATTTAGATTCGATATTAAAGGAATTGGAAGGAAAGATAAAAGAATCAAAAGAATCAGTTAAGTTAATTGAATATAATATTCCAGGGCTCATAAACGTGTTTCTCGCATCTCAAGAATATGATGGAGAACCAAGCTTATTAAATAATTTTGATTTTGTTTATAAAGATGAAAAACACATTATTAGTAGAATTTATGAGAAAATAGTAAAAAAAATTTCGCAATTGGATATTAATTCTAATCCTGGTCTTATCGTAATTTATGCAGATTTAGACGACAAAGACTTGAAGGCGCTCTATGAAAATTATTCGGAAAGAATTTTAGGATATCTAAAGACCTATCCCAAATTAATAGGTCTAATTTTATCAACTTTTAGAGTCTTTACAGAAAGTTCAGAAGATATAACTGTTAAAAAAACTAATGAGAATCTACTGATCACGTTATCACCGAACATTCAAGAAAGAGAAAAGACTATAATATGGAAAAATCCAACAAACAATGATAAAATTAATTTTGAAACTATTTATTACAAGTTTCACTCAGATTTCTTGCGTGATTAGTCTACAATACCGACAAATAAAAAAAAAGATCATCTTTCGTAAATCAGACTTTATTACTTCAGTTCTATGATTATCTGTTGGTAGATTTAAAGTATCTCAGTCTCCAATTGATTTTTATCAACGTTTGGAACGATTATCGAGGATAGTATTCCATTTTGTGTCGATCGTGAATTTGTTCTGATATTTCAAATCCAAATTTCTTATAAAAATTGACCAATTTTATATTTTGTTCTCTAGTATTAGATATGGGTGTTGAAAGTTCTAATTTTATCCCAGATTGATCTGAGAATTTCTTGATTTCTTCCAGAATACGCGTTGCGTATCCCATTCCTCGAAACTTCTCTTCAATTATAAGCCTATCAACATAAAAAAAGACCGGATTGGAATCCATGAAGTCAAAAGATATTTGTCCAATTGTTTTTCCTTTTTCTATTATTTTACAAATTTGGGTATGTGAATTTCTTTTTCTGAGAGTTTTTTCAAGAAAATTCAGAATTTGGTTTATCTTAATTTTTTTTAACTCTACCATATAACATCCTCATCCATTATCAGCATTTATAACTCTCTAACTATACTTAAGATTTAGGATAATTATTTCTTAAGATCAATCAATTTTTTTATAAAATATATTCTTATATTATAGAATCAATTGGACAGTTAGAGAATCTATGGAGATTAGATCTAAGTAATAATCAACTTACTCATCTTCCAAAGAGTATTCTTAAACTTACTAAACTAGAAACTCTTAAATTAGAAGGGAACTCATTTATAGACCCATATTATGATACATTCTTAAAAGCAATAGGAAATTTTTCTAACCTCTGGCCTGATGAAGAAATCATCTTTTATTTTGATTCCTATTAATTAAGTAATTTCAATTATATAAATTGTATTCCCAATTCCTGACAATTAAATAATAAATAAAGAAGATGTGAATTTTCATAAGAGTTAAAAGAAAGAGAGATGGGGGAGTGCTAATTCATAATGATATTTGAAACCAAGAGCTTTAGCTTCGGTAATTAACTCATTTACAATTTTATCCAATTCTTGATAAAGCAAATCTTATCAAACCTCTTTAATTTATACTCTGGAGTATCAACACAATTTAATTGATTTTGGTATCGATATCATTATGACTAAGTTATTGAAATTTAAAAATATTGATTATTTAACCAGATTAAAAGTTCCAAGTCTAAATATTTTTATACCTATTGTGGTGAAAATTTGTAAAAATAGAAGAAAAAAAGGAAAACCGCACCAGGACGATGAAAAATTTGAAAGAAATTAATGAATTAGTTCTTGATTTTATAAGAGGAAATGATATTAGTACTCTTCCTCTAATTGATTCGATCTATCTATTATTTGATAGGACCTATTTTAACTATACTAGTATTTTCATTGATAATAAAGTATCTCGATCTGATCTATGGAAATATATAGAACTCAATTTAGCCATAAGATATGATTTAACTACATCTGATTTGAAAATAATTGAAGATTTTCTCACAAAAGCTGTATCATTATATGATATTGATATGGTAACAGGTCTGCACAAAATAGCAGAGTATCCTACAAGACCAGGATCAAAATTACATTATAACAATTTGAATCGTTATGCATTAGAGATAATACACCATTACAGATACTTATTTAATACCAATGTTTTGAATTCAATATTAAATCTTTCCCTAAATGAAAAAAGATATGTTTGGACTTTTTTGAATTTTTATAAGCAATTTTCTTATTTTTATGGGAAAACTGAATTTAAATCATTCTCTAATTTTGATTTTGAAAATATCAATAAACAATTCAAAAAAATGTTTAATGATTCTACACCGAAAAATATTCCAAAATTACTAACTAAAGCTAAATTAGGCTTGTTAAATACATCAGACAATATTGAATTAATACGAAAACCATTGTACCTTACCGGTGAGTTAGAAGCAAAGATAATAGAATCCTTGAACGTTTATATCAGGGAAGGAGTGTACGAGAAATACGATCCATTTAGAATATGTGTTATTTGTCGAGAAAAAGTAATTGTTCCCGATAGTAAAGGAGTTTGCGACAAAGAGGAATGTCAAGAAAAGTCCAAAAATCAATTGGATTAAAAATAGAGTTCGATGAATAATGATTTGCTCATCAGGAAATTAATTATATTTTTTATTGCTGTTATATCAAATTTTGTTCTACTTTAATCTTATTTGTCAAAATCATCAAAATGTGGTACCATTGAAAGTTAAAAAGATTAGTGTCTTAGTAGGGAAAAAAATTAATATTGGAGAAAACGAGATAAAAGAGTACCAAATAGTTGCAGAAGGAGAACTAGAAGGAGAGGATACTATACAAGGAGTCACAGAACTGTTGAAACAAAGTCTAGAATTGAAATTAGAGAGATGGGAAGCGAAAGCAAAAGTGGAATCATTAAAAGAACTCCTAAAAGAATAAATCAATATAGAAGGAGATTTTATTTGTACTAAATGCATTGAGAAGATTATTCATTAACAATTAAATATTTTTTTCCTTCAAATATTCTTTTAATTGAGTTATTTCATACTCTAATTGTTCGATCCTTTTCTCTTGTTTCTCTAATTGTTCCCTTAATATCGTTTCTAATTTTTCAGTCCTGATTGTGGATTTGAGGTCCATGATGCTGAATATTGTCCTAATTGTGGAGCAAATATTCTACAAAAACGATTAGAAAAACGAGTAATAAAGAAGTGACAAGTTTACATCCCTATTCTGCGACTGATATTCGAAAATCACCCATAAATGATGTTCAAAAAACATCACAACTTCGTAAATATAGTAAATATTATGTTAGAGAACTCAAGTCGCCTTGGATTGAATTTTTTTCTTCTATATTAATCCCAGGAATAGGACACTGGTATGTGGGTAAGAAATCAGACGCATTGTTAATATTTCTTCTAGTTGATCCAGTAATTTTTTTTATTGCTTTATTATTATTATTTAATTTCTCGCCATTAGCTATTTTCTTTATTCCATTAAATATTGTAATTGGAGAGAGAGCATATAGTCATGTTAAAAGATATAATTGGTATGTTTTAGCCCATAACTTACCTCCTCCTCCTGATCCCTAACTCGTTGAGAGTAATTGTCTTTGTGAGTTTGATATTTATCCAAAAAAAGCCATCTGGACATTCCTATCCAAATTCTAGGATTTATTAATAACTAATTGATTTTTAATCCACATTTCTATAAATTTAATAGCCGAAATTGTCGTCTGATATTTTCTCACAGTAATCAGTCTTGAATGCATTAAAGGATTTCTTCCATGATTTACCCAAAGTTTTAAGTGAATTATAATTTCACCAATATCTTCATTTAGACTATTACTGAAATCTCCTTTGAATTTGTTAATAATTTGAGAATAATCGGCGATAGAAAGATTATTTAATATCCCATTCGACATGAATTAACTAGTTGTTTCATTTAAATTCTTTGGAATTAATTCCATTTCTATTAGATTATTTAAAGAAATAAAGCCTTTGTTAGATGATGAACCCAACCACTTTTTTAATTCAATAATTCTAGTAAGACTGATAATTTCACTATCAAGTACGTATTCTAAATCTATTCTTTCTAATGCTATTATTTTCATCGATTCATCGAAATAGTTTTTTGCTTGTGTAGAAAATTCCGAAAAGCTAATGAAGAGACCGAATGTATTATCATAAGATTTTTTGACCTTAAAATGAAAATCTGCTATTTCAGAACTTTTTATTTGGTTACGATGTGCCCTACACTCTAAAATATAGCTTCTTCCTTCAAAAAAAATTGATCCATCATTTTCTCCAAGTTTGCCTCTAACATTTGGTAGCAATTCCCATCCCTCTTGAAAAAGCAACTTTTTGATAAATATTTCGAAATTTGAAAAAATTTTAAATCTGTTTTCTTTCCAATCTCTGATGAGTAAGTTGTATTCTTCTTTCAGTTCATACTGAGCTTCAATATAAGGCTTATGAGGATCTAAAAGACGAATAATATCTCTAATATTAATTTTATCATCAGTTTCTCTTTTATTGAGGAAATTATGTATTCTATCTATGTAAATTCGTTTTCCTATTATCCCAAACCTATCATATATCAGTTTGTTTAAGTCATATTCGACCTGAACAAGAGACCATTTATAAATAATAATATTTTTTAAAAAATCAATAAAATATTCTCTAAATAAGTCAATATTTTTGATTTTTGAACTTAAATATTCATTATTTACCATTTCTTCTCTTATTTCTAATAAATCATCTTTAATACTTTCTATATTGATTTTTAAATAGTCTTCTTGAGCTTTTATTCTTTCATCACTTTTTATAAAACCGCTAGAAGTAAAAAAAATGGGAACTATGAATTCATATTTATCATATTGACTTATTCTATTCCATAGTTGAAGAAACGGTCCAGATTTGTAATTTTCATTTGCTTTTTTGAAGAAGAGGGGCTTTAAACCCCAATTTCTTGAATATTTTTTAGCTTCTCCAATTCCAACAATTTCACTGTTCTTAAAGAATTTGCTACCAGAATAATCATTAGATTCAATTGAAAAGGAATCAACATGATTTTTTAACACATATGTCAGAGCTGTTATTGCTTGATACCTAGATGAAATATTTTGGGGAGTAATTATCAATATTTATTACCTTTAATGAGTTTTAGGTCAGTTTACTAATTTATAAATACCTTCATAAATTGGTTTATTATTTTTTATCACATCTCGTAAAGAATAGTCATAGCTGTGGTGATCTGTTTTTCTTTAATTAAATTCATTTGTGGACAGGTAATTGTAACTATTTTTTTTTATAATTATTATCCCGTTAAATAACAAATAATATCTAATTTGATAGATAGATGTATAGGAGTTAACAAATGAATTTGGGCTTGAGGTTTTTGAATTCTATAGACTAATTAATTTAATAAATTTCTTTTTATATATTCATACTAATGCAATAATTTCAAGAATGGTGTTTATCATTATCAATGATTAGTTTTACAGAATTAATGGCTTTTTCAAATTCAGCAATCTTCGTAAATATATTATAACAAAAATAGAACCCATTAGAATTAAAAAAATCCCAAAAGCGAATTCTCCAAAAATTAGAAGTATTGATCCAAATCCTAAGGGAAGGAAAATAAATAAAATTACCAGTAAATAATCAAATATTGCCCCAAATATTGCTTTCAGAGTGTTACCTCTTTTTTTAATGTGTTTTATTGGAGTTTCATTTAGATCGACCTCAAAATAGGTAAGAAGACTTTTAAAATGTGTCAAAGTCTTTCGACGTAGTAATAATCCAACTAACCCATTTTCAAGATTTAAAGGCATCCGGTTGTATAAAAATAAGGATAATTGTGCTATTATTCCTGCACGAAAAACTAATTGGACCTCTTCATGGTTAATTTGTTCATAATTAATGAGAATGAACTTCGAACCTGAGAACAAACTACCTTTATCCCATAAAAGTGTAGAATACCCTTTATTGTAGAAATTATAGTGTATACCAAAGGAGTCATTCGTTTTCCAATTTAAAATCTTTTTAGCTACCTCTTCCTTTGTCATTTTGCTCATTATTCTAATTTCTGAATAAGAATTAATTGATTCTTCCAACAAATTTCCCTCGAGATTGTATTAGAACTGAAATAATAATTAAAATTCGACCTTAATAAGATCGATTGATTTTTACAACAAACAAATTAGAAATATATTTTAATATTGACAGATATTGAATTGCCAACTTTTATTTAAAGTGTTATTTCTGTTGTTAGACCTAAATGATCTGAATATGAAACATCTCCTAAAGTCCGCGTGGTATTCTTGACTATCAACCAATGTCTTCCCTGTAAAAGAATATAATCAACTCGTAATAGGGGTAAATCTGAAGGCCATGTTCTCCCTTCATATGTTTTGTGTCCAGAAGCAACCCAAGCATCTTCATATTTTTCTGTAATAAACCTATAAGACTCAAGGAAAAGAGAATCTGGAATATTTAAATCTCCTAACAGAATGGCATTCGAATAGTTCTTTGTCACATTATAGATAACACGAGTTTGATTTATTTGGTTAGGTTGAGAAGGAAAAGTATCTAAATGAGTATTGAAAACTGTGATGTTTCCTACTGGAGTAGTAATTTGTCCCCAGATTAATGTACGAGTAAAAATTGTGTCTGAGTCTTTTAATATTAAGTAATTTGAATCAATGAAAGGATATCGGCTTAAAATTCCCAATCCATGCAAATAACTTGAATTTGAACCTGCAAATTTTAAATAATACATATTCAATTTAATAGCGAACCATGCGACATTAAAAGTCTCATTAGATGAATAACTATCCCAAGATTCCTGTAATCCTATAATATCGGGATTAATAGATTTAAATAAGGAAAGAAATTTATTAGCAAACAGATCCGCGTCTTCTTGAGACCAATATTGATGTATATTGAATGTTACAATGCGTAAGGATTGTTTAGGTTCGGAAATAGAATTAATATCAACATTGATCTCTGCATAAAAATTATCTAGTAAAAGAGGTCCTAAGGCCATAAAAATTATTATTACTATAGCCAATATTGAAATGGTAGCTATTTTCCTTTTTTTAGATCTAAAAAAAATTGAAAATATTTTCATATGAACCAAAATAGGAAATTTATTCTTTTTAAATTATATAATGAATTCTTTTATCTTATTAGCCAAACTTATGAGATTTTATGAGTAATTGAACCTTTTCAACTGGTTTATTTCCCGTATCCCTTTCATTTCTTTCTATTTAATTTTAAACTTTCGACCTTTTTATAACAATTCCAATTGCTAGAGTATAAATAATTGCAAATAATCCTAGTGCTGCGTTATAATTTCCTTGATTAAAAGTTCCCTGAACTTCTGCGACAATTTTGAGTGAACTTTCAATAAAGTAACTTGAAATCATAAATGCTAGAACAAATGATGATAATAATTTGTTAAATTCTTTTGATCTTCAACATAAACCTTACCTTTGATATAAATTTTCGAGATACAACATTTTACTAATCATTTTCGAGATTAATTTCTATTTTCCAGAAAAATAGAAACTTCTCAAATCATTCAAATCATAAATTTTCTCAATTAACTTCCTTTCTTCCAATAACTTAAGAGCTGTTCGTACTGATCTGGGAGTATAGGTGGTCTTATTAATAATTTCGTGAATCTTCAGTGATTCCCCTTTAACAATATTATAGACTTTGTGTGCACATGGAGGTAGCACTCCTAATTGTAATTCAATGTTTGACATTATTTTTCTTCCCCTTAATATTCTTCATTTCCACTTTTAATATAAAATATACTTGAAACCAATAATAGACTGACTCCAATAATAGTTAAGACCAGTGCTAGTGCAAAAGTATTCAAATCGTACCATGCAAACCCTATACTATCAATATCCCTTATATATTTATGAGTTTGTATCTGTGTAGTTGAATAAATAGCTGATAAAAAACTTAAGGTTGATAAAATAATACCAATTAAACTGAAAAACTTTAAATCATTTTTTGTTGCCATATTCAATTCAATCCTCAAGTTTTCGATAATAAACTCTTTGAAATTTAAAACAAAGCTAGTTTATAAGGAATAAGAAGTAGGAACTCAACCTAGCAATAAAATTTAGTGATTTAATTATCTGAAAGAAAAAAGGACATAGAAACCAAAATAATAATTTTGCAGTAATCTTTGTAATCATTAATCTCAAGAATTCTTACAGTTATTCGATTATTGAACAGAGATCTCCATTTAGATATTATTTAAGCTTCAACAGCTGAATAGAAATTTGGTGTGTACCAATTAGTCATTAACTGTCACGAACAATATATTAAAAGTCATTGATAACAGAATGTTGAATTCAAGGAGAAAGGAAAGATGTAAATAATCGAAAAATTCAAGAGATTAAAAAATGCAACTCGAGTAATTATTAACTAAAAATAAGAATTAATTTATTGTTGATTAAAACTACTAGTAGTCTGTTTAATGAGAATCTTAGTTTCAACTTTTTATCTCCTTATCTTTTTAATTCCTAATACGATTCTTTATACTAATGAGATGTATCAATTAGAATTCAAAGCTGAAATTAGTGATGAAAGAACTTATACTTATAAGAAATTATATTCGAAAGAAGTTGAAGATCATAACATATTTGTTTATGATAAAAATGGAGAATATTTTAATATTCCAATAATTAATGGATCAATTGTCACTGTTCGAGTTAGTGAATATTTCAGAGGGGAGGTATTTGGAAGTTATGTAGTGGATGGGATTTTTAAAATCTTTAATGTAACTATTCTTCAATTCGTTCTTGAAACAACTGAAAATAAAAGTTATTGGGAAAATAATTTTTATCCGGGAGGATATTATCTTGTTAGAAGGGAAATAAGTTTTTACGATGAATTTGTATTCATTGAAATTGAAAATTTTAATAAATTCTTTAATTTAACATCAATTACTAAAAAAACAATTGACTACAAAAATGGGTGGCTGGAATATTCGTATCTAAAACAAACTAATGAAACTACTGGAGAACTATTATTTGAACGCGAATTAGAAAGTAAAAAGCATGCTGAGAAATCGTTAGGAATCGAAATGCAAAAATTATTTAATAATATAATAACCAATCCCCTAAACATTATTATCATAACAATATTTTCGATATTAAGCTTAAGAATTATATTAAGAATTAAGAAAAAACGAAATCAACATTAACAGTGTTTTCAAATGTCTCAATGTTACCCAGTAAAAGAAGGAAAAGCGGACTTTTAAAATAGATTTTAGAAAAGAGCTATAATTTTCTAAAATCTTGGATTAATGTACCAGACTTGGCTATCTCCCATTATTTTTCCTTTTTCTATTCCAATCCTATTAAAATATTATCGATAAATGAGTGTACTTGAGCTGTTTTTGCTCTAGGATTTAGATTAATTTGGAGTGCCAATAATTTCTTTACATCTCTTAATTCTTGATTCACTTTTTTCAATTCGTTCCATATTTCCGTTTCAGTCAATTTTATCACCAATCAGATAAAATGTTATAATATTGAATATAAAATTCTATCAATTAAATAAATAGCAATAATAGGAGATATCAAGACAACTAAAGTGATACCAAATAATAAAGTTGCTCCAATTAACAATAAAAGGTCTAAATTAAATATTCCAATTAAAATTGCAATTCCTAATATTACCAATATCGTAACCGCTCCATAAATTGGTAATAAAATTCCCTGCAAGGTGTTGAATGTGTAAAAACGATAAATGAGCTGACTTTCAAGAGGTAGAATGCTTAAATTATATTCAGATGCGATTAGTGGTAGGGTGAAGATCAAAACAAAATAATGAATAACAAGGGCAATCAAAAAGTAGATTTTATATTTAAATGAAGATTCATAAAAATTCATAGTTACTATCAAATATTTACCCTTAACCTTTAAAAATCCGTTTAAGTACCACGCTTCAATCAATCATTTTTTTAATAAAGGTGAAAAACTCTTTATCTTGTGCATAATTCTTAATGTTGCTTAAGATAGTGGTTATAATCCTGTAAATATCATTACTTATACAAATAACAAGAAAATGAAAGTTATATCAAATAATTCTATCAAATAAAATATTCTATCAATAATATATCAATGCGGATAAAAACAATAGAAATTTCCAAAAATCAGCAGAAAGGAACTCTATTGCTCATTTCAAATATATAAAGTTAATTTATCCTCTTATATTTCAAATTTTTGGAAGGGAGGTGATTTTTCAAAGGTAAGACCATACATAAATCCAATACCAAAATCAGTAAACCTCCATGGATAGTAAGAACCTTTTTTTCTTTGATCTGCATGCCTGAAAATATCTCTTAATCCACCAATTTCTAAAGGAAAGAGATTTTCGGCTATTTTCTCCAAATTACAAGTATTATACAATTCTTGTTTTGAATATAATGAAAAATCACCTTTATCTTTGTTTTTTACAACAATTATTTTTGCAATTACACTAATAATCATTTCTTTACCATCGATTTTTTTCTTTTCTGGTTCTAAAATTTTTTCAGCTATTTTAGTTGACCTTTTTGTCCTAAAATCGTTAATGGATAGTTCTATATTTCCAAACATTGAAATTTTACCTATTTTATATTGTTGTTTTGATATTCAATTGAAAAACTACTTCATTTAATAAATTAAATTCATAAAACTTCTGGATTTTTTCTATTTAGTGTTTCTTTCACAATCTTTTCTATATATGTTATTTCTTTTTCGGTTATTTCAAGAAATCCGTCTGTTTTTGATTTTCTTATCCATTTCATCAGTTCTGGTAAATTTTTCCATCGACTACAATCGGTTCGAATTCTTGTTTGAAAGATCTTTTCCTTAAATATCCCTGGAATGTCTCCATTCTTTAAGATATAGTCTACTGTCCACTCTCTAATAGGTCTTCCCCATTTATTGATAAAATCCTTTGGATTCCAGATTGTAAGGTTAAATTCATTTTTTTTTTTAATATAAAGTTATAAATTATGTAAAATCTATTTACTAGGTCAAAAGCTAAATCAATTGGATTAGATTTTGGCAATATATCCTCGGAAACCATTTCTTCACAAGTTTTAACATCCTCTCTTAAGAAATTTCTTTCATTGGGATGATTTTGTAGGTAATTAATTATTTTCTTATATTGTTTACATTATTTGAAGAAATAATTATTCCAAGAAATTTAGAAACTGAGACTAATTAAATAGATTAGGTTAAATATCTAAAGTTAATAATCATCTTCATCATCATAACTCTTAAGAGTTTACTTGTTATTTAATCAACTATGCAAAATCTCTAAATAACTCACAAAATTATAAACAAAATATTCTTTAAATTGATTGTTAATAATTTCATTTCAATAGAAGAAATTGTATTTATTATTATGTTATAGTTAGCTTATTCATCTCAAAAAAAATAGTTTATATAAATACGAAATTAACTGAAAAATTTCCTTATAGAGGCTTAATATTTGGATTTTGAATCATTAAAGACTAGATTTCCCATTAGCGGGGTAATAATTTTAATTATAGGTTTTTTAGCGGGAATTATTACCCTTTATTGGAATTTAGCAGATATTATTGGAAAAATAAATGTAAATTACATTGTAATGTTTCTTTTTGGAATTGGTTTTGGTGAATTAATTCATATTCTTAGATTTACAAGAAATTATCCTAAAATTGCATTACTACATTCATCTTTTCAGGACAGGATTCAAATTGATCCTATAAAAGAACAATTAAATGACCAAGATGTTAAATTAATAGAATTGAATTTTGATTCTTATAATTTATGGAATAGAGAATTCGCAGATTGGGATGGAGCGGTAAACGAACAGGAGGTTCATTTTAAAAACCTAATAAAAACTGTAAAAGATAGCACAGAATTACATTATTTTAGTTTTGCAACCGTACCTCTAGCAATTCATTTTGGATTTCTTTTTTCTCTTAGGTTTCAGTTACAAGTTTATCATTATAAAAGGCAGAAATCTGATAAACCATGGGATTGGAGTCAAAAGAAAAGACCCAAAAGCTGGTCTCTTAGTGTTCAGGAATCTTTAGACCTACAAGAGAATGTTAATGAGTATGCAGTTGTTGTTGAGCAAAGTTCCTTTATTACTGATGAACACATCGCTCAAACTATCAATCAAATCCCAAAAATTAGAATATCCGTACCTACACCTAATTATGAAGATCTCAGAGCTGAACAACAATCTATAGATATAGCTAGAGAAGTTAGAGATGTTATTGACAAATTTCATAAAGCTAAAATCATTCATTTGTTTTGTGCAGTTCAATCTCCTACTTCTTTTTTAATTGGTCAAAGAATTAGAAGAAAGATGCATCCAAAAATCTTTCTTTACGATTTCGATAAAACCTTAGATCCTCCTTATGCTAAGGTTATTACTTTAAATTAGCATGTTTTGTAGACTTTAAAAAACATCAGCCCAAGAGTCAGTTTTATATGCTTTTTGTGCATGTCTATAAATTTGATACTTTTGGTTATCTGACAGGTCATTAGATACAATATTATTTGAATTTGCTGGATCTACAAGCCGAATTGATTGAATGTTTTGTGCTATATAGTTGAAAGTACCCATAAGTAAACTAAATAGACCGGTTCTACCATGATTAGTATCTATAAAACGTAAGAAAAGCATTTCAAGTATAAATGTTGGACAAGAAAAACCTCTTCTGATTTTCCAAAGTTTAAGTAGTTTTATTATATCTCGATGACGTGTACCTCTTACAGCTTCAACATGTTCTGTCACACTAGTTTGAAGGCTTGAATCTTCTTTTGATTTATATAATTTAGCGTAATAATACTCATCATCAATTGCACGGCCAGGTACGACATCCACATGGAATTCACCATAAGTTTTGTGGATTCGATTACATTGTAAAGCAACATTTTTCTCTCTTGGAGCGTAATCGTTTCTTTGAAGTATTTTCTGTATTTTGTAATAAATTTCCCTTAAAGTTAAAGAAGTGTCATTTGGGTAATAAATTACAATATCTAAATCAAATATTTCTTCAATCATAGTCTCTTTTTTGTAAGAACCGGCATAGTAAAAACGAACATTAGATTCACTTACTTCATCGCGGATGAATGATTCAATTTTTTTACGCTCATTTCTTAACATAATTTTAAGTCCATCAGAAGGTTCTTGTTCGTTTAGTAACTTTTTAAGATATTCATCATCAGAGGTCATTTCTTAACTCCCTATTCCTTAGATATTTATCACTTGATCATTTTTTTCAATCTTTTTTTCAGCGGTTTCTTTACTACATCTTCCACTATATGACCAATCGGATCCCTAGCCGGATCCGCTTTATCTTTGTGTATTTTACTGCTTTTCCCATATTTGTGTAGTCTTCCTCCATCTTTAGTTGGCTTCGTATACCCGCTATCAAACGGTACATTTGATTTTTTGAATCCAGACTTTTGTACCCGTGATTTTTTACTTTTCTTTTTTGAATTCATCTTCTTTCTCTTTTTCTATTTTCTCCTCGGTCTTTTTGTTAATGTTGGTCTTCGATAATGTGGTTTTACCACTTTTACTCCCCTTTTTGTTCTTCTTTTATGTGGTTTTACCACTGATCCTTTTCTATATGGCATTAAACCTTCTTCTTGCCAGCATATTCAATTAAATTAATGTTTTTCATTCTACTTTTTAAACCCCTGTCAGACTTCACTGAAAATAAAATTAAATATTTGCTAAGCTTTATATCCAATTTTTAGATTTATATTGTCTTTTCCGTTTTTTTCTCTCAAATGGTTTTAAATTTGCTGCAATTCATTGTTTTCCTTCTTCGAATGTATTTTAATTCTTAACCATAAACTTAATTTATATAATCTATTTACATGATTCTATTATCGATCATTTGATTTTTATATTTATTGTGGGGATTTATTTTTGGTTCAATCATTTAATGCTAATGTTTCTTAAAACTATTCTTTTCTAAATTCTTTTAGATTCTATAGCTTATTTAGAAAATTTCTTGTCATCGTCTTTTTACCTTTTCTCCCTATTTACACTATTAGTAAATACTTTCAGGTTAAGGGTCAACGTAAAGGTAAAAATCCAAAGCTTTTTCTATATATGACTATCTTGTTTCTTATTTACTTTTTTACCATTTATCCATTAGCTCTTAGTCTTACTTGGCTTGTTTTTCAAATTCTTTTCTTTCCTCTTTCCTTTCTTGTTGCATTATATTTTCATAAATTCGGTTATAAAGCCTTTGAAGAGGATGAGGGATTTTTTATTGATGAACGTAGTAATCCTTTTTTATTTGAACTTCATGGGTTTGTTAAGAGAAGCAAATCATTCTTAATTGTAATTCTACTTGCTTTCATATTCAGTTTTTTTGGTATTATGTTTATTTTTGGATTTATTGCTCTTATTCTTATTTTATTTCCCAGTTTTTATAAACGGCTGTCTTTTTTACCTAAATGGGGATTAGTTTTAGCAAATCCTATTTTTGGATTCCTTAGTTATAACCATAAATAGTTTATTGAAGAAAATTCTGAAATCAAATTACATTTTTCTTACGAATCAGTGATTTAAATAATGTTAATCCAATTAGAATAACGAATAACTGGAGAAATGAATTTCCAGTGACTACTGAACTTGATTTTGTTTCAGTATTTTCATTTTTCGATTCTGATAATATTGAAGCAATTCTTTCTCAGTTTTTTTTGTTCTTCGACAAACGAATCACTTAAGAATTTAGCTGTTGAACGATAAAATCCACTCAAGGTCGAATATCGGATAATAGGATAAATTCCGTTAGGAAGAATATATTCGTTATCATTTTTCTGAATTTCTTCTTCGTGAAGCCTTTAATACACTCCATGATAATAATCATAGAATAATTGAGCTAAATCATGAGGGATCGATTTAGAGCTAAATACCACTGCGCTAACATCAGATTTTGTGTCAAGTAAATGGACTTGGTGCTTTAAGTTATCTTTAAATTGACTACCTTTAATGTAGGATTTTAGGATAGAACGTCTTTAGATATACACTAAAAAAAAGCTGATTTCAAAATTAGTTCAAATAAAATAAAGCATATTCTTCATTGATATTCATTCAATTTTTCTCTTATCCAAAGTAATAGTGATTGTAATTTCAGTCTCAATTTCAATCCCACCTTACCACTCGATATAGACTGAATTTAACTTATTATTCATAATAAGGAACTTTTTCTAGAAGCAGAAGGTCCTATAATTCCTATTTTATTTTTTTGGCCTACGTTAAGGTTTAATTTCTTAAATACTTTGATTGATTTAGCATATTTAGTCTCTTATTGCAAACTAATATTTTCTAGATTAACTAAAACTGCCTTTAACAATTTTTTCAATTACTTTGTATGGATCGGAACAGAAAAATCGAATTATTTCTAAAAGCAGTAAAATTTGATATTGATTTAGCCTTTAAACTTCTTGGCAAATTTCCTATATATAGAACTGCCTATCAAGGTATTACAATAACTTATCCATTATATGCTGATGTTCTCGTTAAAAGATAAATTATCACTTATTTTGTATTTCTGGATAATTAAATAATGTATAGCGACGAGTATTCTTAGATATCTTTACTTCAATTGATATGTGTCCATTTTTGTCTAATATTTCTAAGTATTCCTTAATATTATCGTTTTGGATAGTTATCTTGTTGTTTCTTAATTTTTCTTTAATATCAGAAGCTAACAACGACCCTCCCGCAAATCCTTTGAGAAATAATTCATCTTGAAAGCGTGGAGGAACAAACATCCATCGCTTTGATTCTGAGTATTTAACTCTTAATCGTTCGATGCAATCTTCTAAATCGTCAATAGTAAATAATTCATCATTATCCTCTATTGTTTTCACTTTTTTTATGTTTTCAGTCAATTACATCACTCATCTATATATTCTTATAATTTCCGTCGGATGGATGCACAGACTCCCTTCTTGATACATTTCTTCCAAGTGCTTTTCTGCATACACTAGATCGATTTCTTTTTCTTTCACTATCAGTAAATAGTCTTCTTTCGTGAATGTGTTTTCCCCAAATTCAAACAATATTTTTTCTAACTTTTCTTGTATTGATGTCCGTTTTTTCTTGACATCCCCAAAATTATAGACCGTATAATTTCTGCCCTGCTTTGATACCCGTTCTTGTTTGATTATTTTCTTGTCCTCGACTAATCGTGCTAATACTCTTGATAAATATTTCTTGTCATACTTAATCTTGCTTTTTTCTAAGGTATTATGGATATCTCTGGTGATCAGACTTTGTTTATCTAATCCTTTGAGTAATAATTCTTCCAAATACTGTGTTGGAACAAATATTGATCGTTCCAGTTCCATATCTTCTTGTTGTAAGGCATGGATAGCCACATCCAGATGTTCCTGTGAAAAATTAGCATAAGCAGTCTTTTTCAGTCCAGGAACGGTATTTTGTCTTATATCTTCAGAAGGTGTTGACTGATCACCTAATTGAAAGTGTGGTTCATTTAAACTCGTCTCAATAATGGATGATACTGATGATGAATTTATTCCTGCAATTTTCAGATTTTCAGTAGGAGTTGGTTGAGAAAGAACTTGATTAATTAATTGTGTTTTTGATAAGACGGTAGTTAGTTCCTGAATTAATAATTTTGCTTGATCTATGGTTATTCGATACATTAAATCTTTGTCAGTATTAAGAAAAGCAAAATCGACAAACATAAGGGTATTATTCTGCAATACAGAGCTAATCTAAAATTGGAGACCATTGTTTGTTGAGATCGGCCGACTATGAGCAATATGTGATTCAGGTCCTATAATAAATATATCTGACATAAAATTTCACCTCTAGACACGGTGTTACTACTTCATTCTTCTTTTCTTTTTTCTTTATTTATCTTCTATCTACACACAGGGATAATTGAAAATAATTGATGTTTCCTGAAAATGCTAAAGATATTATTGATTTCATCTAAAAGGGGAAAAAATTAGTCCTTTACTTTCATTTCACTTTTAATTTATCTCTTTGGAAAAAACCATAATTGGTTCTTTCCTATTTATAAGAATCCTGTATATTATTACTGAGCAGTTGTATTGCTGCGAGCAATAATTTCATGGTGAAATTGCTGCAAAACACTTGCGTGAGACTCTACACAAAAAATATAGATTGACAGTCAGTTGCAGCTAGAATGAAAAAGAAAATTGCAACAAAAATTCTGCTGAAAAGTTTAGAAGAAGTGATATTGCTACAAATTGCTATTCAAGCATCCCAAACAAATACTGGGGAGATTATAATAACGAAGACCATTATTGCATTCTGATAAGGGTAGGTGAAAAATACGTGACACAACCACTTGACACTAAGGTTACAAGAGTATTCTGTCGATATTGTCGAAAAGAATTGAAAACAAAAGCTCTTAAAGAAAGAGGATATCATAAACGTTGTGAAACCGCAGTTAAAAATGCTCCAAAACCGAAGGGAAAATATTCAAAAAGATTTTTTACTGGACACAGATTTATCACCCCAAAAACTATTGATTTGTTAAATTATGTAACAGTAGAACAATCAGAGAATTGGGATCTGTTTTGTGGATTACTTATTCTTACTAATAATAATCCTATGAATATAACAGATTTTTCAGTTATAACACTACAAGAGTTTTATAAAGAATATTTCGACAAAAAAACAAATTATTGGTCGAATAAAATACTAAGACCGTTTAAGACGTTAAGCAAAGAGCAGTTATTAAAATCATTTTGAGAAATAACAATAATTAGGGTAGGTGAAGAAGACAAATGGAAATATCTCCCCAAGAAAAAAGTATAATTCAAGAAATATCTGATTTGAACGGATTAACACAATTAGAAAAGCGAATTTTCGAAGAAGATGAATCAGGAAATTTTAGGCTAAATTTAGCATTTCAAGAGTTGTTTGAAATCATTTTTCCAGACACTCTAATTCAGTTAACACATTTAACTAATCTCGATTTGTCTGAAAATGAACTTGAGGAATTACCAGAATCAATCGGTCAACTAAAACAATTATTAACACTTAATTTGTCTGATAATCATTTTTACGAATTTCCGGAATCAATTGGTCAGTTCGCAAAATTGAAAACGCTTTATCTGACTAGTAATCAACTCTCCAAACTATCAGATTCTCTTTGTCAATTGACTCAATTAACAAACCTTCTTTTATCTGAAAATGAACTTGAGGGTTTACCAGAATCAATCGGTCAATTAAAACATTTAAAAAAACTTTTTCTGGATGGTAATGAACTCACCGAATTACCAGAGGTAATTGGTGAATTAAAACAATTAACGACGCTCCTTTTACCTGACAATAAGCTTACCACTCTACCAGACTCAATTGGACAGTTGACCCAATTAACAATGCTAAACTTGGATAATAATCGGCTCACAGAATTACCAGAATCAATCGGGCAATTAAAACAGTTGAAAACGCTATCTTTGATAGATAATAAACTTACTACATTACCAGATTCCCTTGGACAATTAAAACAATTAACAACACTAAACTTGGATAATAATCTGATTGGTCAGGTAAGAAAAATCAAAGATTTTCCTTTAGCTGATATATTTTTCTTAAATTATAAAAATAATCTCGAAAAACGCGACTTGTTAAATAGAGTCCTCAATGATGTCATTAGAGCAAAAAACATTAAGGTAAATCAAATTGAGGAAGAGATCTTTGAGGAGGACCAGTACACATGGAATGATTTCAAGTATCAAGGGGAGAATTTTTTCTTTACTAGAGCTGATGAAGGACTTATAATCATGCTTAATCTTCATAACTGTGGGTTCAAAGAGATTCCTGACTATTTATACCAGTTTCCTAGAGTTTTCATTAATTTATTCGGAAATCCCATATCAAGAGAATCATTGCACAAATTTATGATTCACTCATATAAATACAAAAGTGGATTAGCGTTCAATAGTCATGATTATGGATATTACGTCACGCTTGATCTTCCGGAATGGACTACTATGCTTTCACGACCAACTGAATATGGAAAAGAAATTAGTGGTTATGCAGTTAAAGAAGTCTTCACCTGGAAATCAGGAGGATATACGATAAATAATCATGTTACCTGCCTTATGTTTTATACTTGGATAAAGGAATATTATAAACAAGATGTATTTAAGCTCTTTGACCAATGGGAAGTGAAATATACTTATCCTGAAAAAGCTCATTACCATATAAAAGTCGAAGGGAATAATTCTGATGGAAAATATCTTGTAACAGAACAATCAGACTTGATTTTACAAATCGGGGAGAAATCACTTCCGATCCTTTTCCTCATTCATCTACCAATGTATCATCATTTTAATCATTTCTCACCATCATTATTAATGGGATTGAATATAGGTTTTGATTATGACTGGTTTAAATACGAGGATTATAAAAACAATAAAATAGTTAACGGATTTACTCAGAAATTCTTAGAATTGGTGTTTGATAAAGAAAAAAAGAATGGATTACTTATTATTATTGATACTGATCCAGTTAATCCATATGATACTATTGATTATTCAATTACAACACTGCAAGAATATTATAATGACAATTATGACCCCCAAGCGGAGTATTGGTCTGATAATACTCAGAATCAGTATCAGACTCTAACCAAAGGACAATTATTGGATTTGATAGAAAAAATTTAGAAAATAAGATGGAGATATACAAGTGAAAGATAAATTTGCTGATCTAAAAAAACAATTACTACAAAATAGCAAAGAATAAAACTTAAACTAATTCATTTTCATGACTCTTAGATATTTTTCTGTATTCCTTAACATTGTCCATAATACAAAAAGTGATACTACTAGGGGAACGAAATCCTGAAAGAATAATTGAGCCTGAATTGTGCCTGAATTAAAGAAAGTTACTGTAGTACCCATTTGTGTTGCAGCCTTTGGTATATTTGCTGTTACTCTTGTCAATCCATAGATGGAAAATAATAGTTGAATGCTGGAAACGATTATTACAAAATAATAGCTTGCCTGCAACTTTTTAATGATAAGGACTACAATCAACACGTCTAGGATAAAAGTCAGAAACCTCATATAGGGTTCGACAATTAAACCTACATTAAAAGTCATAGTGTTTAGATAATGAACTATCAAGAATGTATAAGCAAAAAGGATGAGATTAGTTACATTAAATATGCTTCTATTTTGACCCTCACTTTTTTTATACACATGCATGCACTTTGGACAATAATCGGTCTCTGTAGTAATAAAATAATTACAGTTTTTGCAAAACCCCATGGTAATTCACTTTTTTTATATTCCCGAAATAACTGTTTACTGTTTAATCTCGAAAAACTTTGATAAAATATTTTCTCATGTCCTTCAAGTATTAATTAGTAAATTTTTCTTATCCTTAAGAGTTATATTCCAGAATCTATTTGGTCTTTGTGTCAAATATTCCTCCCAAAAATCTCCTATCTCCTCTGCTACCCTAAATAATTGTCTTGCGTTATTCTTTTTTGTTGATATTTGGCCATAATCTGGTTCATAAAAATCATCGATATTTTCTTTGGCTTTGGTAATCTCTGCTAGAGAACAATAATATTCATAATGAGCAAAACTGATCTCATGTTCTGGTAGTGGTATAACCACCTTCTCAGTACTCACGTGAGAACTGAACAGGCTCCTTCGTCCACCAAACCTCACATTTCTACTTATATCGAACCGATTCTTCCTTTTGTCGGGATCTAATGTTAATTTCTTCAAATATTTTTCCTCTTTTAACCAGTAGACTAAATAGTGTAACACCAGTCCTTCCATTGTATGACGAAGACTGTTAACAAGAATATCTTTCTTATTCCTGTTATAATAAGTCTTGTAAGGAGGAGTAGAACTGATCAGCGGTAATGGTACATCTAAATGAATTGGTAAGATATAATGAATTCCTCCATATCTCCCTGAGCTGAGTCGTCTTAAATATTTTATTCCCAAAGCTGTTAGATAATTTCCGAAACTGTTTCCTATATAGTAGATGTCTTCTTCTTTTGCTTCTGTTGTCGGATCAAGATCTATAATCGCTTCGACAGGATAAATCATTCCTTCTGTATTTGGCTCAATCAGGTGAATATTCGGTATCATACTTATTGCTTGGACTTCTTCTAATAGATCCAAATCACTTTCATTATGAATAATAGCTCTTTCCCGATCTTCCCATGTCCGTCTAACAAAATATTTACCATCTCTCCAACAGTTAAGTGCTAATTCCTTGTCTTTAATATCAGGATATACTAGATCCCAACGATCACGACACAAATCAATCCAATCAGCTAAAAATTTTGGTTCAGGATGTTTGTTGAGTATTGATGGTTCAGTATAGAAGTTTTCAGTAATAGGTATCAGAAAATTGTTAAAATCTGGTTTATTATATCGAATACCCTCAAAGACTTTGCTAATATGTTCATTATTTGTATCAATACTCTTTACTTCTACCAGCGAACAGAATTCTAACAAATCTCTTTGATAAGGAATAATATGGATAAATTTGTTTGCCTGCTCTTTTCTTGCTTGGAGTTGGTAAATGACCAAATTATCAGCTAGATCATGAATGATTTTTTCGATGGAGAATAAGACATTAGTCTTTTCAAGATTCTCAAATTTGGTAATAGAAATGTTTGGAATATCACTTTGCGTTGTCGATCCTAATAATTGATAATGAAGTCGAATAATTAATTTTTCAATATCTTCTAGTGAATGTAAGAAATCCCGTAATTCAGGAAAATTGATGAATCGTTCTTGATTATTGTGTCGACGATACATCTTGCTACGGCGAATACGTTCATAACGAAGAATGGATTCTTCATTTAAAGACTCTTCAAATTTCTTTTGGAACGATCTTTCAGACATATTTACTTCATAGATTTTTTCACATAATATTTCCTAT
Organism: Candidatus Heimdallarchaeota archaeon LC_3; assembly: GCA_001940645.1. The sequence continues at coordinate 13,509 of MDVS01000056.1, read as the reverse complement.
TGACAGAGAGGTAAAAAAAAATAAAAAAATTGGTGGAAAAATTTTGGAAATTTCAATTATTTTCTTTTCCCCTATAAATAATCGAGTTGTATTATACTTATGAGCAGAGGTTCTTTGCTGCAACAGGCAATTCGAGGGTATTTTCACTTACATTACCGAGTTTACTCTCTGTACAATTTTTATTCTAATTTTTATTCTTTGCTTGTATTTATTTATCATCTTCCCGATAAGTTAAAATCCCGATAAGTTTAAATTTAAATCTTGTACATTTAATATTAAATTCCCTACTGAGAATTATGACATTACGAGAATATTGTCCTTATTGTAAATCAGTTCTTCCCTGTCAGAATCATTGCTTGGATGAAATAAACAAATATTCTTCTACCAGTTTCCAACAAATCCATACGGTTTTTAATGATTTTGTTGAATTAGAGTTATTGGGATCTGAACTTCTTGAATTACAACATATTCTTTTATCTTTTGATGATTTTGGTAAGAAAATTGAGAAATCAGACGAATTCCTAACAGATTATTATTTGATTAAAGATTATTGGGAATATCCCAGACGACAGAAATTTTGGGATAAATTCCTGGAAGAAGAAACATCGTGTTGGAAATTTTTGAATGAGTCTCAATCACCATTTAGAGATATTAAATGCTTTTTCAACATAGATGAGGATCGCTTCCGAATAAATAACTCATTATGGGGAAATAATATCAGTTTTAATGATGATATACTTGAATTCAAGGATAATGATGTGTTAAAATTGTACTTTTTTAAAGAAAAAGCAATTTTCAGACAGGATATCATTAACTGTAGACAGGATATGTTGGATTTGGAAATGACCTATTTCTGATTCCCTTTTTTTAAAATAATGATCCTAATTTTTTTCGTAAGAAATAATAATACTAGTACAATTTTTTTTAATTTTGAGGAAGCTATATGACAAAAAATAATTTGATTTATGCAGATTTTGAGTAAGTCTCGTTATTCAATTTTTTTAATTTTTCTGACCATTATTTAATAATAATGTCCATTCTTTCTTTTCCCTTCTTGGAATATTCAGATTAAGCGGTGGAGTTTCACCAAATTTCAAAATATATTGATATATCCTTATTTTTTCTCCTTCTTTCGCCTGAGCTTTGGTTTCACATTTCTGATATCTGATTTCTAGATTATTTTCCAGGTCCTGTACTTTGAAAATTGAATATCTATTATTAAAGTTCTTTGAGTCTTTGAAAATTGTTATTAATGTTCTAGCTTCGCTATGTGAAGAAATTTTCGTCATAGTCTTTAAAAACTCGTTTCTTCTTTTGTTTAGGTTTATAGTCTCTACTCAGTATTCCTTCTGTATCTTCCCCTAACCATCGTTGAATAGCTTGGTCGGGACACTTTATTCTAATCTCATACACAGCGGGAAATTCTTTATCAATTTTTTCATTTAATGCTGACCAAGAAGTCCATTTACTATGAGTTACCATTTTTAATACTTCTTAAATAAAAGAAATCTATTCCTCATTATTTTTGTTCTAATTCATCACGAACCTCTTAATTGTTAAATTTATTTAGTCTTTCCTATTAGGAAGATCAACAATTTCCTAATAAAAATCTTCGTCATATGGATAAATAACATACTTACCTGAATCAATAGGTCAATTATCAATTTTAGAAACACTGGCTTTGAAAAATAATAAGTTAATAATTTTACTAGAGACAATCAATAAGGATTTTAAGGTTCTTTTCATGTTAATAATTCTCCAATTCTTCTTTTAGTTTCAATTTAATGTCCAGCGAAATACTAAACGAATTTCTTAGTGTTTTTGTTGTTTTTAGTTTATATTCTAATCTCCGATAGGCATTGAACACTGACTTTTTACTTTTGACGGGGTAAGGTTTCAACAAATGGCGTAATTTTTTTCCTGCTTCATGATAATAACCAATGGAATATGTTTCATAATTATTTTGTTCTTTATTTATTCGTAAGACGAAGTAATATATATGCACACAGATTTCATTAGTACAATTACATTTTCGTTGATTGGTAGTTTTAGGGAAAGCTTGAATAAAGACCATAGTTTATCTGTACAAGTATTCATTCCTAGTTTATATAGGGAAGAAACAAAATTAGAAATTTCAAATCATGCAAAATCAAGCTGTTTTACAAAATAGATATTCTGTACGCTTCTAATAGGGAAGAGAATGTTAAAACTTTTACTCATACGGTGAATCTGAAAGTTTTTACTAATAATAGGCCCACAAACCAGCCGAAACACATATATATCAGCAACAATTTCAACTATACTCCAAACCAAAACATCATCTAATAAGTATTTTATCTGAACAGATAAATAATCAATGTTAGGAAGGTCAGAACGTACCACATGCAGAAATTAGATTACAAAACATTAATTGAAAATAATCACTATTTTATTCCTCATGTAATCAGACTTTTTACAACCACAGACCTATATAACACGAGAATTGATGAAAAATTTTATAAAGAAGTACTGGATCAATTTTTTTTCTATTTACAGGATCTATCTGTGCATCCTTTATGCAGTGAAGTAGTAGATCTGGAATTATTGCGTTTAACAAAAAAGATTGTCCTCGCAAAATCACCTCCTTATCAAATCATTGATATTATTTACGAAACTATTGCTTTATACGATGTAGTCTTGTTTACTAACAAATATCGTGTTAAGGGATACCGTCTGTTCCTGATTTTAGAACGATCTTTAGTAAAATCAGAATTGAAAGATTTTTTTAGTACAAATATTACTCCCCAAGAGGATATTAAACAGGAGGAATTCCTTCGAGAACATCATATTCGGTATTATGCATTCTTTTCAAAATTAGTAAACCAAATATCCGAATCCATACTATATGATCAGTTTCCATGCCCTGAGACAAAAGACTTAGAGGAAAAATTTACCAAAGTCTATTCTGAACTTTACCAAAACATAGTTAAATATATTGATCTTAAAATTCCTCAAAATATTCAAGACGATGATCAACTAATAAAAAATTATGTTAGACTCAAGACAAGAAAATTACGTAACACGATTATTTTTTATAGCGAAATTAAACACGAATTAATTGAATATGCAAACCTGTTGTTCAATTCTGGAGAATCTTTTGTGATCAAATCAGAAGATATTTATCAAATCGTCACACTATTGGATCAACAATTAGCTGATAATTATACTCAACAACTGGAATCACCATGGAAAATAGGTATCAATATTATCAAAACATTAGATATTCATGCATTCCTCTATCTTTATAATAAAATACCAATTTATCGTTTTCTTAAATTAGAAGATCTTAATATACAGAGAAATAGGCAGAGAGAGAAAATTGTAAACCAGATCCTGAAAGGAAAAGCTTTCAAGGAACTTAAAGATTCAAGCAAACAATATAGCGGGGAAGAAATAAATAAACTTAAAAAAGAGTATGAAAGAAAGGTCAGGAGAATAGAAAATGCAAAAAAGACTACTCGACCAGAGAACTCGTTTCTTGATAAAGAAATATCATTGATTGTCAAGAAATTACCATCACAAATAATAAAGAAATCGACGACCAAAAAATTAGTCCTTCCTATTCCTACATCATCAACTCATCTAATTGATGCTTCTCAAGATCATGGACCAATTATCTTTTCACCTTATCAATTACTTACCCCTTCTGAAAATGATCTATTATTAGAGAAATTGCAGAGTTCTGAGCCTAAATTTGACAGAATAAAGTTGTTACTGGATTATTTTCTGCTGACAAAAAAACAAGAATTAGTAATCTATTCCTATAAACAGGAATTGGTAAAAATTATTCAATCATTACTGTTTTCTGTAGATATTAACTGCCAAATTAGTGACTACAACAAAGGACACTTATTAATAATCTCCAGCGAAGGATTTCAAAGATGGAAAGATTTTTTTGGTGTTCCTCCGATCCTTTCAGAACAATTAGAGAAACTTCTAAGCACAAAAAAATAATAACTTCCTTGACGCTTATTTTATAACAATTTATTTTATTATAAAAGATCGGGGAATAATAAGGATAGTGATGATGTTGAAAGCAAAAGCTATTATTTTTATCTTGTTCATCATGAGTTCTGGAATTCTATTCTCATTTTACCTAGAGAGTGAACTTTCGAGACAAAATTCTAATCCATGTTCAATTGTACCCCTTACTGACCTTTTCTTTAATGGATGTATTAATAATACTAATGGAAACATAACCCTAGAATTTTCTGTTGAGAAATTATCGAAAATTCACGTATTTGATGAAATAATAGTACATGTGATAAACACGCATTTTGATGGTATTAATTCTATAGGAAATTATTACTCTATATCAGAATCATCATTAAATTCATCATTATCGGGTGTCTCCAATAAAGTAATACTAGGAAATTTTCAAAATGACCATTTAATTCACAGTGTATCGATCAATATATCATTGTTCGTAAAGTATATTGATAATACTACTGAAGAAAAGATAATAACTTTATCATATGTCCAACAAGATCTCCAACACTCAATATTACTCGTGATTGTTCTCAATGTTCTTGTTGGGACAATATTTATTCTTATTACTGCTATCCGATCCCGTTCTATCCTTTTTTCCTTTTTTTCTAATCAAAAGGATGAGATTTTTTCAAAGGTAACGACAAAATATTCTCAAAAGAGCATGAAAAAGACATTTCATTATTATCCTGGAAAGTATTCAGAATTACTCTATCAAAAAAGATCATTAGATCAATCAGAAATATCATCTAAGGAACAATTAGATTCACTAACTAATAATATCACCTTTTTAGAAGACAAAATACTCCCAAATAATAAATATAGGGAACTACTAGAGTTATTTTTAAATATAAAAAAAGCTACGTCTGATTTATTAATCATTCTAAGTAATATAGAAAATCTAAATGAATTTATTTCCGAAAAATCTCTCAGAAGTCAAATAAAAAAGAATTTAAGAAATTTTAGAGATCAAGAGGAAGATTTTTTCTACCAACCTCAGAATTATCTTTTCTTGGATCAAACTATTACTTCAATGGTGGATCAAGGATATTTACTATTAGAGAAAGGAGAAATACAGTTATCTAACAGTAATACCGATCAGGACTCTATACCTTATTTTACTAGACTCTTGAAAAGAGATCAATCCATTAGTAAAGACATATCCTCTAACAAAATGCTAAAAGAAATTAATTCTTTAAGACATATAGACCACAAAGATTATTCAGTTGAGAATCTCCTTGAAAAACTGGGAAGCGCCAATAATCAAATACTAGAAAACAAAATTAAGATTGAAAAGATTCAAAAAGATTTAGACAACAATGATAGTGAATTAGTAGTTGTTGAATCTCAAATTGATTCTTTTTTACACCAATTAATGACTTCCAGTAAAACAAAGACAGATTTCATTGCTAAATCTGAAGCTCAACTAAAATTGTTGATTAGGGAACCAGAAAAAAATAAGCAACGAATATCAGAAATAAAATCAGATATTACTTTTCTGTTTTCATTCAATAAATAAAAAAATGGACTGTAATCTTAATGTTTTCTATCTTTAACAGTTTTTCTTGTAGAGACTATTATTATAAGTAGCAAGACGGTCAGTACTTCAAACGCTGGGCTATTTTTTGACGTATCATTTGATGTGGCTTGTGTAAATAGATTCGTCAGTGTTAAAGTGATCACTCCTGTATTATCATTCTTCTGAATCGTAATATTGAGTATTGTTACCGATTTAGTGTAATATCCATCAGCTATGGTAATAATAAAATCATATATTCCAGTCGTATATTTACTCAAATCGATATCCACATAATATTCAGCTTGTGTATTGTTTTTTGTTAATTCTGTTGATTCCAATAAGATTTCAGACTTCAGCTTCCCATCTTTCTTGAAACTTATCGAGGTATTAAATGAATTAGAATCAGGATCAGTTACCTTCCACTGAATCAAGAAACTGGAATCAAATACTGTTTGATTGCTTGGACGAATGATTGTTAATTCCGGTTCTTTTGGGCGAATAAGATTAATTCTATACAAATAATGTGTCATGAATACAGTATCTGAAGCAATTACTAATACTTCTAAATAAGAATAGTCTTGTATATTGGATTCGTCTAAAATATAACTTACTAGAGAATGTTGGATGTACAAATCTTGTATTTCCGCAATATATAGTGTCTCCCAGTCTCCTGTATTTATCCTGACCTGTATCTGAAGAGTGACATTATCAGTATCATAATCCGTGATCGTTACATTGATTAATCCTTTTGTCCATGTTGTATTTGTCATCGTGGTTGGATAATAAGGTATTAAACTGATTTTTATTTGTGGAGCATGAGTGTTATTAAGAATAAAATAATTAAAGGTCGATTTTGTCAAGTAATATCCATTATCTACCAATAATTCATAGTTAAATCCACCATTGGGATAGAATGACGTATTCCATGTCAATAATATACTTGTATGGTAAATTTCATTATCTTGATTGATCAAGTAAGTAGTATGGTTGTTTGTAAGATATAGTTTGTAAGAGAATGATTCATTGTTAAATTCAATAATATTAAAGGATACAGATAATTCCTCTTTTGATTGAAATGTTTGTCCAAAATGGTGAGGACTCGACCACGTTACTTGTGGTCTCTGAGGTGGATTTTTTATTGTTAGTGCAGGACTAGTCAATATTACTTGGTTTTCTCCATCGTATATTTCCAATCTGAAAATATAATCACTACGATTCTCTAATCCGTAGCTAAAGAAATTGTAATTAGTATCTGTTGTGTTGATATATATTATCTGGTCATTTCCAGCATTATATGTTAAAGAAAGTGTGCTATAATGCTCCTGTTCAATATCGGGATCAGCATATTCCCATGAAAAGAATGCTTGTTCTTCGATTACTGTCGCTCCATTTCCTAAAGTATAATTCCAATCTGCTGTAAATGGTCTATTTATTAGTGTTAATGCTTTGTTTGCATTTATTCTTCCCCATCCATAGGTATCATCTCTCCCAGTTGTCCCTTTATCATCAGCAATTTTGTCAAGAGATTGATATAGTAATTCTGCTGTTAATTCTGTGTCATAATAACTAAACATTAATCCTAATACACCAGCTACAATGGGAGTGGACATACTAGTCCCGCTCTTATATCCATATGAATTTCCGGGTAAGGTCGAATAGATGGAACTACCAGGTGCTGTTAGATTAATATATGATCCATAATTGGAATAACTGGCTTTAGTATCACTACTATCTGTTGCCCCGACGGCTAGAGTTTCAGACAATGCCGCAGGATAAAATAATTGGTTTGTATTATTATTTCCTGCTGCAAATACTGTAATAACTCCACGATCATTAGCATATTTTATCGCATTATGAATAACTAACGAATAATTATCTCCAGACCAACTATTACTGATAATTATTGCACCATTATCTGTGGCATGGATGATACTATTTGCTAAGATAGTATCTCCAGTAGTATCATCAATATGATATGCTTTCTCAATCAATAATGTTACATTAGCAACTCCAGTAATTCCTATCGAATTATTGCTTTCTGCAGATAAAATTCCTGCGACATGCGTCCCATGGCCGTGATAATCAGTAATATTATTATTATCATGATAAAAATTGTACGAGTTAGGATCAATCCTTCCCTGAAATTCTGGATGATCCTGATCAATTCCCGTATCCACAATAGCAATAATGATATTTTTTGATCCTGATGATTTTCTCCACGCTTCTGGTAAATCAATTGTGTCTAAATACCATTGAAGAGACTGATAAGTGTCATTTAATGAAGTAAGTGCACTAATATTCTTATAAGGTGTGGATTCCGCTAAACGATACTCGAGTAAGGGTGATAAATAAAATTCTTGAAGATCATCATCTTGAGCGATATCTTGAAGAATCTGATAAAAAGAATCAACTTTATCTTTGGGGACTAATATCTCCAATGAGTTGATTTTCAATAAGTCTTTTTTGATTGAACCTGACAGTTGTTGGACAGTTACCTCAATCAATCTTTGTTGAGCGAATGTCAGTGGTTTATCGCTGGTGAATATAAGATCATAGTAATTTTCCTGATGATCTTTGCTCAATTCAGGATCAAAATATATATTCGAGGATAGAGTATTGAGTTTATTTGAAAATATTGATTCTTTTGTAATTTTCCATAAAGATTTTGTTTTACTGATATCATTCTGTATTAAATTTCTCTCTATAATTTTTTTAGTGTCTTTTTGATTTTCTATTGTAGAATCATAATTCTCTGGATATGAGCTTTCAGCACTCAGAGTATAATATGTTGTTGACACTATTACTAGAATTAAAAACAACAGTTTTCTAATGATCATTTTGTTTTTTATTGCTTTCTCATCCCTTTCATAGACTCATCATATGGCAATATCTGTAATGCGTTAATTCTTACAGGTATATCACAACAGATGTTGTTTTCTATTGCTACTGATTTTACACTAGTACTTTTTTAGAGTATTTATATAGCTAACTAATTTTTAATGTCACTACAATATTAGTACTATAATAATTCTCATTATGCTGTGATAGGTTTTTATATAATTTTTTTCTCCATTTCTAAGTCAATCTAAGAAGTTAAGCTTGAGTTTTTTGAGGGGTTTAAATAGACTTGACCGATTTTCATTATATAAAGAACATTTGTATATATTGGATAGGTAGCATTGTTTGTTACATAAAATAAATCGGTGTAAAATACATGAAAACTAATAAACTCTATACTTGGATTATCGTTATAACAATATTATTTAGTATGTCATATTTTCATTCCATAAATAGTGATTATTTACTAAATAGAGAGAAAAAAAGTACGGAAGAAGATCGAGACAAAATGGGGAAATTACCAGAATCTCATTTTGATAACAAATCAAGACAAACTCTTGAGAATATTTTGCCATTCTCTATACCTGACCGTATTAAGGAATCTTCTAGGACTAAGAATTTGAGTAGCCCTGATACTCACATCCTTACTAATGAATTGGAATCTACATCAAGATTAAATTCTTATATTGTTTCGGCTAATATAACTAATAATGCTTTAGTGCGCTCTACTGAATATATCAACATTTCTTTTTCTCCATCCGTTCCTGCTCTTGAATATGTATTTGGAGATATTCTTAATGATCCTTATATAAATACTAATCAGACTAATCTAAGTTCGATTATTTTGGATTTTCCAGAACTACAACAAGATGAATATTCAAGAGATATTGAAATCCTGTTACATATTCTTAATTCTTCTAACGAAACTGAGCAGATTGAGTATTTTTCTTTTGTGCTAGATGATAACTGGGTAAAAATTGTTTCGATAAATGAGGATGAAACAAAAATTATTGGTGGACAGGAGATTATTATAGAACTCGATCCCGATCCAAGGACAGTACCAGATAGCATCGGAGGGATAGCGTGGAGGTGGGATTCGGACGGTTCCTCCTCTAATTCCAAGATTTTCAGTCCGTTTGACGATGGTGAGCATATTTTGTATCTTTTGATTACTGATCCAGTAGGACGAGTCAACACACCAGAACCATTAGTTTATCATTATTATGTCGATAATTCAGCTCCAGAAATAGTCCCTTTAAATGATTTTGCTCAATTTCTACCCGCAGGTTCTGAGATCACATTCCAGAATCAGTCCCCAATTGATACTGGTGATCCGTTCACGGATATTATTTCATGGACATTTTATTTCCCTATACTTAATTTAACATTTGAAAATACATGGGCTGTCGTTCCTGCTCCTGCGGACACATACGAGTTTCGTGTAACAGCAAGAGATCGACTAAACAATACTGCACAAACAATTTATGCTATTAAAGCAAGTATAGCTATTTTAGGGACTTCTATTAACAAATTTGATTCCAGTAAGCCTAATGTACCTTTATTAGTTAATATAAGTGAAACTCCGGCCACCCAAAACTATACATGGATAGATCTGTTGAGTAACACAATTTATTCAACAAATACTACCTCTCCACAAAACACTCCTAATGCCACAGGGGATTATACCCTGTTTATTTCTGTTACTGATTCCACTGGTGGAAGTGCTTCTTTATCGAAACAAATTCTTATTGACAATTCCTCCATGAAATTTTCCTTTACAGACCCGTTAAACAATTCAGTGCATTACCAAAGCAAAAAAATTAATCTTCATTTTAATGAGAGCATAGTCGAGGATCATTTTACTTATCATTGGGACGATAACATCAATAGGACAGATTCTACGAATATTTATATCCCGAATACTGCGGGATTGCACAATCTTAGTATTTATTCTGGAGACCACGCAAACAATTATGTCTTTGTACATCTTTCCTTTTTCAAACACTTATCTCAGGTCCTGCTGTCCCCTCCCTATAATAACACAATCATTAATCCAGGTTCGAATATCACAATAGCATTTTCAGAATCACCAGTAACTACCTTTGTTCATTGGAACAATAATCCCGCAAACAGCACATTATTCGATACTCCTACCGCTTCAGATCAACATACCTTGAATGTTACTACTATTTCTGTACTTGGAGTAATCACCACCTATATTTACCAGTTTACAGTCAGGATTATTCCCAGTCTTTTCAATGTCGTTGAAAATCAACGTTTAATGAATGGTACACAAATATATTTTAATTTCACACAAACTCCGTCTAGTTGGAAATATCGTTGGGATGTTAGTAATAATGCTTCACTTATCTGGGTCTACGATCAAGAACCTCGCGTGCCTGCTGGGATTGGGACACATTTTCTAGACATGCAAGTTGAGAACAGTAAAGGAACATCATTTAATTATCGGTACTACTTTTTTAGCGATGATCTTACTCCAATTATTCAGACTATTTCTCCTTTGACTAGTCTAACTCCAGAAAGTGCTGCCATAATCCGTTCAGGGACATCATTAAAGGTAACTGTTACTGATCCCGAATGTTCTATCATCAATATCTGTCTTACTAGTATCAAATATTCATATAATAATCTACCCAACAACACTATTGATTTATCAGCGGACAATAATTCATTACCATATAGTGTTAATCTTCCTACTGTTATTCCTGCACCCCTTTTCGGAGAGGTCACTAATATCACCCTATATCTCTATGATGTTGTTGGATTCTTTTCAAAAAAGGTGTATTACTTCAAGATAGACGATCAAGGACCAGAAATTACTGGTGAACAATACTCTAATACTACGACTTTGTTTGTCCCTAGTCCTGTCTCTTTTAATCTCTCTGAGATAGCTTCAGGATTTGTCCATGTTGAGAAAAATGATGTAACTACAACAAATACATCTTTTACTTCATTAACTACTCTCATTATCTCCAAAGATTCAATAGGCTACGGAAATACAACAATTTTGGTGACCATATTTATCGAAGATGTCCTAAAGAATAATGCCACATATCAATATAGTTATCAGACCCAAGACTATTCTTTAATAATTACTTCAGCTATTAACAAAACAATCCTTGCTCCGGATGATAAGACTATTTTCTATACAAATAAACCTGATCAAGATTTGGAACAACATATCTCTTGGATTGATGCTGACACTAATATTTCTGTTCTTTCGTCGGACAGTCTTAATGGAAGTCTCCCTGACGATGTTCATGGATTATTCATATTTGATTACCGAATAAGAGACAAACAAAATGTCTGGATCAATCAGACAGTAGGATTTTTTATTGATAGTAATTCGCCTAGTCTTGAGGTAACCTACGAAAAAGTCAATGTCACCTCCTTACAGATAGAACTCCTGACAAAACCAAATCCTTTTACCAAAGACAAATTTTCAGAGCTTAACATTGTTCCAGAACAGGATATTTATTTTTTATTTACTGATGACTGGTTAAATACTTCAATAATTAGAGTTCATTTAACAAATACTAACAATTCTATTACAGAAAAGGTTATTACTATCGACTCTTCAGATTATAACTTTTCTTTACCAGTCAATCTCCGTTCTGTAGAATTTACCATCAGCACAACAGATCTGGTAGGTAATGAGCAGACATTTTATATCCTGTTCTCGATCTATGTTCCACAAGAGCAAGAACAAAAAAAATCAGACGAATTTTCAATCGATGTATTTAGCTTTGAATTTATAGCTAGTGCAGGAATATTATTTATTGGTGTGGCATTTGTCGGATACGGGGTCTTTAAACAAGAAACAATAAGAAATGAATTCAGTAAAATGAAGACTAAACTTGGAAAACTTTTTCAGAAAAAGTAGAGCTAAGAAAAAAATAAAATAAGGAAAAGGACAAACGAAACAGTATATGAAATTTCGAACATTTTCTTTAAAGATACCTTTTCTATTGTTAGTCTTTCTTTTGCTTATTTCTTTTTCCAATCTACCTCCTGCTTTATCGAGTCCTTCATCCTCAATTCATCATGTCCCGTCTAATAATTTATTTCAAGCATCCACCTCGAACGCTTGGGCCCTTGATATGCTTCACGTTCCCAAAGCATGGGAATTTTCAAGAGGTAACGGCTCTTCAATTGCTTTAATTGATGCAGGGTTGGCTACCACCCTTTTTCCCAATAATTTATGGATCAATAATGGTGAAATAGCTAATAATGGTCTTGATGATGATAATAATGGATTAATAGATGATATTCATGGATGGAACTTTCTAGAAAACTCCAGTGATATTAGTGATCATTCTCCGAGATCACATGGGACTTCTGTGAGCAGCATTCTCCTTGAGACAGCTCCCGAAGCAGTAATTATGATGATCAAACTATTGGATAATGAAGACCATTTTTCATCCTCATCCTACCCTAAACTTGATCAAGCATTACTTTACATCAAGAATAATGATATTGATGTGTTGTATATGCCCCTTCATTTACCAGTACTTCCGCAAGTCTAGATCAACTCCGTTCATTTGGTCTCCAAAGTGCTTGAAGTAGACGTTTGAATCTTGAAACTGTCAAAATTAATGTACTTATTTTATAAATTTTAATAGGAAGCTCATAATTGCAAGTAACCTTTAAAACATGAGTTACTATATGCAAAAATGCATTAATACGGAGCCAAATAGCTTCAAGGATAAAACCAATTCCAATGAGAAGAAGTCGCAAAATAGAGTTTAGTGAGGTCGTTCGAGCTTGAAACTGATGTACAACGCGATATTGGGTTTCAATTCCCCAACGAGATCTATAAATTTTCTCAATGTAATCTGCTGAACCTCGAATATTGGTCGTGTACACATAGAAGTCAAGATAAACCCTTTCTGGCTTTCTGCCTTTTTTCACCTTAAGTAATTGTGCTTGTACAATGACGGGATACCGCCGATTGTGGCACGATGTAAGTTCTAATTCAAATTTAAAAGTCAATAAATTATTTTTCTTTAACCATCGAAAGAATTTTTTCGATTGTGTAATATCAATACCTGCTACAGCAGCCATACCCTCTAAAGTAGTTTTAATTGTTTCTATTGATCGTTTTA
>MDVS01000055.1 GCA_001940645.1 Candidatus Heimdallarchaeota archaeon LC_3 | reverse complement strand
TGGAAAATTTAGATCACAGTCTACTCGAGTTAGCAGAGATGACTAAAAGGATTTCCGAAATTGATCTTAAATTCACCGATCCAAAATATATCAAAACCGTGTTTAAGATTCAAGATGAAGTAAGAAAGAAATACCAAAGTAAAAAAGCTTTAGATTCACGTTTTAAAACAATGGAATGGAAAGGGTTAAAAAACAATGTTATATTCTTATTCATTGGTTTATTGGGTGGTACAATCCTAACCTATAGTTTAAGCTTGCTCTTTCAATAATTTAAATTAAATGGATTCATATATTATTAATCCCAATCATTTATCCCATCATTACATAAACAAGATCTGTTTTTTTCACTCCTATTTTTTTAAAGTAGTCTTTTACATACTGTTCTATCGGTTCTATGTCTTTATCAGAGAACGTTTCTAATATTTTGATGAATTCATCTCCATTCAATTTCGCACTGAATTCCTTTTGTACTAAATGTCGATCTAATTCTTCCACATCTTTTTTTTCCAATTTTGTGGTCACTGGACAACCCCTATACTCGATATATCCTATCGGATAACCATCACGAACAATAAATACTTCTTCATTAAAACCCATACGATCATCCTCTCCCATGTTCATATGGAGATTTGCGTAATTGACGTAATATCTCCATTCGATCAGCATCACTAGGTCGCTCTTCTGTTGAGGGTTCTTCCAAATTTTTCTCCACTAACAAAAAGTATTCTGTTTCGTTTTCACGGTTTTTTTCTTTCACATTTTCTTGATAATGATACAAAGTAGAGATTGCTAAGCGTTTCACTTCCTCAAATGTTAGCTTTATGACTTTTCTTTCTGGAGTTATTTCTTTAAATCGGGACCGCTCAAGCTTGTTTATCCTTTCCAGATTCCTCAAATCCCAGAGTAAATGTCCCATGGAAAAAGGAATTTTTTCTAAGATATAAAGTAATTTCAATACTCCATAGTCAAAATATTCTCTCAAATGTTTTTCCATTTCCTTTGATTCCATTTTTAATTTACGTCCAGCAGAAGCTCTTGCCATTATTGAGGGGTGGTTAAGTATTATTTGTAATTCATTTTTTGACAAATCCAATTTCTCGAAGAGACTCATAAAAGGAAAATGGATATCCTTATTCATTTGTTCTTTTAGGACTGGTTGAAGCTCATCCAAATTACTAAAATTTCTAGAACTCAGAAAATTGTAGATAACCGATTTTTGAATATTCGAACTGGTGTCATTAGATAAGATATCTTTGAAAAATTGAGTTATAGGTTCCAAATAGTCCTTATCTCTAAGCTGTAGCTCTATTTCTTTCATTTGTTCCTCAATTGATGAGAATGAATGTAAATGGGCAAGAAACTCAATTGCTGTAGGTTGCTTTCTTAAAAATTTTCTCTGAATTGTTTTGAAATCTTCAAGATACAGGTTCTTATAACCTTTTACTCGTTGATTGGTAATCTGAGATAAGTCCTCCTTTTCAAAAATAGCAATATTTTTTAGTACTTCATCTTTTAAGGTGTCTGGAAGATCATCTTCTATAGCATTAAACAGAAAACCATAATAGAAATCCAGTAAATTTATTTCTGGATTATAAAGGATGTTCTTGACTGATTCCTTTAGATCTGGATAATAAAGAATAGTTTTTTGTAGAAAATGGCCTATATTATTGTTATCCGTCTCAAAAAAAACTTCTAATAGAAAATCAATGAATTCTTGATTAATAGGGCTATAAAAATCAAAGACACCATTCAAATCAGATGTTAAATTGTTGAAAATATTTGTATCACGATTTTCTTCTAATAAGGCAAATATTTTATTTGATCCACGACTTAATAAATATCTGAAAATTTTTTCAAGATCATTATCTATGTACTGTTCTAATACTCTATCTATTTCTGGATTAGGTAACGTATCAAGGACGGATAAGAAATAGGAATATTTAGAGTTACGAAATCCATAAATCATATCTGCATTCACTAAATCCTTTATTGCTTGACCAACATTTTCATTAAACTTCATTAATTCATCGTTGGTAGGAAAATAATAGATGTTAGTGTTCCTTATGTCAAGATGAAACCCGTCCACAGAGGATTGAATTGATATTTTAGCATCCACCCTCTCTTTAGATAAATCCTTTCCTCTATCATACCCTTGTATGTTTAAAGTTACAGTTTGTCCACCAAAATCCTTTTGTAGTTCAGAATAATTTGTTCGTAAAAAATGTGACGTAAACCAGGGAAAGAACAAATTCAAAGAATCACCATGAGAAAGATTTCAAAAGAATTTTCGTTTATTACATTATTACCAGGATTCATTTTTATTACCTTCCTTAAATTTAAATAAATCTGTCATTTATATATGGTGGATGTGAGAATTAATATAATAGGTCCCCAAATTCAGTTTGGTCTAAAGGCTAGGATGAAAAAAGGACTATTCAGAGTATAAATTGACTTTTTTTCAACTTCATTTTATATTCATTAGAATTTAATCATAAAATACATCAAAAAATTAGCTTTTTGACATGTTTTATCATTTCTAAGAATAATCTACTGATTTTTCGAAACAAATGTTTATCAAAACATTTAAGAATTCCTGTTAAACATGTCAAACTAACAACAAGTAAAACATTGTTAAACAAATCGATTTAGGAATTGTTGAAAAGGTATGATTTCGTCTCAAAACCCAAAAAATTTGGATATTAGCTTCCCACATAATTTATCAGTTAAAATCTCCTTTGATAATTGTGTTCAAGAGAGTAAAATCTCAAATTTTATTTCTGCTTTAGAAAATTTTAATGAATTCTTTCATGAAATTTTATTGGATACTATCATTGATTCTTTGGTTAGCAGCGATAACTCTAGCACTCTTGATGATCAAACTTCTTCAGACTGCAGTTACTACAGCTCTTCTCCATCTTTCATTGGTTTTGAGAACTTGTCTATGGTTTAAATAACTATTAAATAATTTTTAATGACTCTTCAACAATTTTGAACAAATAATGAATATAAAACATAAATACAAATAAAGGTGATAATAATTGGAACATAACGATTTCCCAACTGAGGTAGATTCTTTGGATCAAGATAGAGATTCCGGTGTTAAAAACGTCACTATTAGAGGTATTGACTCTAATACGTATTTAGAATTTTCTAAGGCTGTGAAAATTTTGAATATGAATATTGGTGATGCTATTACTCGTATGATGCAGGACGTTATCAAAGATTTTGATGGCACTTTTCCTGGTATCAGACCTGGTATTCTCAAAGGTAAAGAACAACTTAAAAAAATTGAAATTGAATATAATGAAGAACTTAAAATAAGTAATGATGATTTAATTCAAGCTAATGCTAGAATTAGCTTTGAAAGGATAGGCACATTAGATATAAAATCAGATGTGACCCAAGAATCTTTTAATAAATATATCCGAGAAATTTACAGATGTAAAAACGTCCGTGTGCCAAATATTCTTCCCAAACTTATAATTCTTTCAAAAATTGTTCGTTACGAGAAAATTGAAATTTATGATGTTGAAACGAACGAAGTTATTGAAACTATTGTCAACTCAAGTCAAACCGTGGAATCTCTAAAAAGACACAGGGTCGTAGTCAGAACACCCAGACCTCCCAGATCTCCACGACCTCCTAGAGGAGTTCCCGAACCTTCTGAAGCTCCAGAGCCCCCAGAACCCCCAGAACTTGTTGATCCTATCGATTCTGATGAAGATTTTGATGATGAATTTTAATTCGTTTTTTTAATCTTTTCTCTTCTTTTTTAACTAGAGTTCTTCCTATTTAATTCATTTCTTCCAAAACAATCAAGAATTCCTATTGATACATTTGAGACTTCTTTTCCAGTTGGTCTTATTGACCCTGGTGAAGATATAAAACAAGCAGCTTTAAGAGAATTAAAAGAAGAAACTGGATACAGTGCTGAGGTCGTTAATTTTATTATGACTCAATTTTTCTCTACTCTAAAGATAAATAAAATTTACGAATTCTTTAAATAGAACCTTGATTATGTTAGTTTGACCTAACTAAAATAGGTGCGTGGAGAAATTATCAATAGATTTCTAATATATTTGTCCATTATTGGAGTTATTTTTAGTTTATCAGCAAATATCTACTTGGTAGACGAAACTGAAAATAATTATCAAGATTACGTTATTGAAATAGACAATATAGTTGTTAGATCTAAACTACTAGATGATCCTGTCCCCAGTCCTCATCTCACATCTAGAGATCCTATTTGGATTTTAAATGATCAAGATTTTCAAGATTATGGCTTTCCAGGTAATGGCTCACCAAAAAATCCTTATGTCATTGAAAATTATATGATAATTATCACAACAGATTCTGAAAATAATTTTGATAAAGCATGTGGACCACTGGCTGCATGTTAATCCAGCTGGTGTTTATATTTTTAACACCTTAAAACATTTTATAATTCAAAATAACTTTGTTGAGTTATCCACACCATTTTTTGCAAAAACTTCTGCTTGTTTCTGTGATCAATTTCCTGTAGGCATATCAATTTTTAATTCTAAAAATGGGAAAGTAATCAATAATACAATTTATCATGCCTATAAACAGGGAATCAGATTAGAAACGCTAGAAAATTTCGAAATAATAGATAACATAATTTATAAACCGAATTTACATGAAGGACTCTATATTAATAATGTTAAAAATGCAATAATAAGAAATAACCAAATAAATGGTTCTCATTGGTCCGGAATCAATCTGGATTTTAAAAATATTAATATCTCCATAACTGATAACTTAATTGCTGATAATGCAATAGGACTGCGAATTTATCAATCTAATTTGACGTTAGTCAACAATAACTCTTTCGTGAACAATATCAACAATGCTATAGAATTGGTTTCCTCCACAAACAACAAATTGTATTTCAATAACTTCTTAAACAACAATAATAATAAATCCCAAGTATCTGACGATTCTTACAATAATTTTTGGTATGTAGATAAAATTGGTAACTATTGGAGTGATCATTCGTCATTAGATTCTAATGGAGATGGCAAAGGCGATAGTTCATACGAAATCAATGCTAATCTATCAGTTTATGACAAGTATCCTCTCATCAACAATATTTTTGATGATTCAGATGGAGATGGACTCCTGAATGAAGAGGAACTATCCATAGGGACTGATCTAAATAATCCAGATTCTGATGGGGACGGATTGCCTGACAAATTTGAATCTGTTAATAATGCTTTTAATCCTTTAGATCCTATAGAAGAGTTTCTGGATTTTGATGGTGATGGAATGACGAATAGTTGGGAATATTCAATGGGATTAAATCCTCTTCTTGATGATGCTGATGAAGACTTGGATAATGATGCTATGTCAAATCTATTTGAATTTCGGTTAGGTTTAGATGCTTCCGATGCTTCTGATGGGCAAGGGGATTTAGACTTAGATGAGTTACCAAACTCCTGGGAATTTTTAATGGGTTTAAAGCCATTAACAAATGATGCAGATGAGGATCTAGACGAAGATGGATTAACGAATTTACAGGAGTTCGAATTTGGCTCTTGGGCTAATATGACTGATTCAGATTTAGACTTGATCCCTGATCTTTATGAATTTCAGATGGGTCTTAATCCTATGCTTGATGATGCTGAATTAGATAAAGATACTGATGGTATGACCAATTTGTGGGAGTATCAAAATAATTTACTTGCTAACGACCCCTCAGATGCGTTAACAGATAACGATGGTGATTGGATAAGTAATCTAGACGAATTTAAATCCAGAACTAACCCACGCGATCTATTAAGTGTTCCCTTACTCTCTTTTAGTCTGATTCATGCTTTTCTTCTTATTTCCGTTATTCTTGCAATAATACTTATTTATGGGTTTATTTACATTAATAATAACAAAAAAAAGAAGCTCATAGAGAAATTAAATACACCTGATTATTCCACAGCGTTAAAAATCGTTCAAGCAGGATTGGAAACATATGAAGATTACCAAAATCAAAATATGAAAGGTAATAAGAGTATTTTATTAGGCAGACAACTATATCTAGAAGGTGATAGTTATGATTCACTACTCAAATTTAATGAATCTATGTCAATATTTACCCAATTGGAGAATAATGAGAAAATTCTTGAAGTCATAGCCAATATTGTGTATCTTAATTATGAAAGTGGAAAATTTAAATCAGATGATCCCATCATCAATCAATTTAACCACCAGAAAAAACTATTACAACAAGAAAGCGAATACAGTAATATAATAGAAGCATTATTAGCTGAATTAGATAAAAATTGGGGAGTCGCAGGAGAAAATTGGAATGTAGTTAGTAATTCTAATCTACCGGCCTATTACAAATTAGTGGCTTTGGAACAATTAATTGAGTTAGAGTTTTATTCTTTTACAAACAATCCTGACAAAGTTTTACTCACTAACATAAAGAATAAGATAGAACACTTAATTGACAATGCAACGGACAATGAAGAATGGAATTTTGTAAGCTATGGTAGGATATTGCTTGCGAAAGTATATTTTTTTAATGTAAATTTCGACAATGCAGAAAAGGAAATAGAAAAATCTCTAGAAATATCGAAGAGTAAGAATTTTATTCTATTAATTGATTTAGCTGAAAAAGAAAAGGATCTTTATAATAAATATAAACAAAACATTCTCGATAAAGAATTAGATCCCAAAAAAAGCCAAGAAAAATTTGATGAATACGTCAACCAGGCGATTGATTATTTAAAGGAAGCTTAGATTTG
This sequence comes from Candidatus Heimdallarchaeota archaeon LC_3, assembly GCA_001940645.1. Next base: position 20,921 of record MDVS01000055.1, on the reverse strand, counting down.
ACAAGTTCTTTTACTTGAATTACAAATCTATTTATGCTAATTAGATAAAAAATTCCCCTACTTTATTGATCTAATGAAGTAATAGAAACGATTGTAAATTCTAAAGCATCTGAAGATTCACGTAGAGAGCATAGAGTCAATCATAGAACACCTAGACCTCCCAGAGCTCCTAGACCACCTAGAGGAGTCCCTGAACCACCTGAACCTCCTGAACCCCCAGAACCAGTTGAACCAGTTGAACCAATCGATCCAATAGATGCAGATGAAGATTTTGATAATGAATTTTAATCCATTGTTATAATCTTCACCTTTCTTTTTTAATAAGAGTTCTTCCTGTTTAATTCAATTTATAAAAACTAAATATTGAATATAAGAACCTCAGAGTTTGGTTCTTACCTTCTCTCTTTTTACTTTCTTTCTTTTCTCTTCAGAGGTTAATCTGGTGGACTTTATTAGTGTCAAAATTTCTGAATGATCTTTAGTGGAAATTAATTGAATGATATTGATTCAGATGAGTTCTGATTAATTTTAAGCTAGCAACATTAAAAGTAAACCCGTATTAAACATCCTTGAATCATTAAGACTGCTAAATTAAATGGTAACTACACTCATGCGCTGTACATTTTTAATGAGGATTATTTTGATCAGGAATTATTAAAACGGTTCGAAAATTCTTTTAATTACTATTCATAAGTTCGTTCTTTGTTCAAATTATACCTCTTCGACAATTTGTGCAATATTTGTCTCCCGAAATGATTATTTTACTACATCGTTGACATAGATAGATAAGTTTAAAAGTGACTATTTAGTCCTTACTAAATCGTACGATTTAGTGTCTACTAAATGGTGATGTAATTAAATGACTCTTCAGGATACAATTGAGGAAAAAAGGAAATCTCTGTACACCTACTGGGATAACTTACAATTCTTCAAAAATGTGAATTCATTAGGTCATTCTCTTTTACAACAGTCTGAGGTTAAAAGCTTTATCATTAAATATATTAGAGATGGAATGGAAGACGACTTTGGCAAATTAAACAATCTTTCTCGGCGACATGCATTTACAACAAAAGAACTCTATGAAGCTTTCGAAAATAAATCAAATGGTCAAAAATACTCTATCTCGAATTTTCATTTTCACATCAAAAGTCTATTAGAGGATGGATATCTTAAAGAGATAGCCAAAATACTTGAAGGTCAACATTATCGGATTTATTATGGTCGAACTGCAATTACCTTCATTCCTCGCAATGATGATTTTTTATCTGCACAAATGAGTCAAAATATCTTTGATCCTATGAAGACTTTGATAAAGGAAATGAATCCTGAAGTCGAAATTGACTACATAAGTCAGCTCTTAGATGAAAATATAAGATTATTGGAGGATTTTTACTACCGGGTCTTTTCATGGTTGAAAGATAAGTATCCCGAATTGTATAAGTCAAGGCTTGATTTGCAAGCTTTCACGAGCATGGTGGGACATTATTCCATGTTTCACGAAAAGTTATCAGACAACTTGAATAGAATTGGGTCATTAATTGATCTTGACCAAATTATGAACTATAATCGATACGAAATTGAAAATGAGGAATCAAAATGAAAATAATTAGTAAGGATGAAAACATTCCAGAAACAGCAAAAAAAATCATGTTAGAAAAAAGTGGTAACTGTGCACAAGCAGTATTTGGTACTTACGTTGAACAACTGGGTTTAGGAAAAGTTGACTATGATACATGTTTGAAGATAACTTCTGCATTCGGTGGTGGAATAGCTCGGACTGGAAACGTTTGCGGGGCTTTAACCGGTGCAATAATGGTAATCGGTCTTAAATACGGTGGTATCAAAAGAGAAGACCAAGAAAAAACTAATGAAGTTGTAGGGAAACTTTTAAATGAGTTTAAATTACTCAACGGGTCAATAATTTGCAGAGAGCTAATCAACCACGATTTAATCACGGATGAGGACGTAAAACTAGCATTCCAAAATGAATCCTTCAATAACTGTCCAAAATTTGTTGAAGATGCCTCTATGATGCTGGAGAAACTATTATAGACTTCTAGAAATATCAAATTATGAACTATAATCGATACAAATTTGAAAATGAGGAACTAAAGTGAAAATAATTAGTAAGGATGAAAACATTACAGAAACATTTGCAGTAATTACTGTAAAAGATAGAGAACCAAGTATTAAATTAAAAACATTATTTGGGCTATTTTGGATTGATAGTCCATGTATGCACAAATTTTACTCGATAAACGAGAATATTAATAATAAGCTTAACCTGCTAAATGGAGGTCCTCAGCTTTGAAAGCGATATGGATTGAAAAATATGGACCGCCTGAAGTAATTGAAATAAAGGAAATTGATACTCCTAATTTAGAAGCTGATGAGATGCTAGTAAAGGTGTATGCTTCGTCAATAAATACTGTAGATACATCTGCTAGAAGCGGAGTGAAGGCTCTTTTTGGACTTTCAAGATTAATGACGGGAATTAGAAAACCCAAGAAAAAATTGACAGGAACTGATGTCGCTGGTGAAATTGTGGCAATTGAGAAGGACATCACTAAATTCAAAATTGGTGATCAAATTTATGGGCTAGCAAGAACTGGATCTTGTGCAGAATATGCAAAAGTATCTGAACGTGGGGTTGTTCTTAAACCTTCTACCATGAACTACTCCGAGGCTGCTGCTGTTCCAGTAGCTGCTTTAACTGCACTCCAATATTTACGAGACCTGGGTAACATCCAAGATGGCCAAGATATTCTCATCTATGGTGCTTCTGGTGGAATTGGCACCTTTGCTATTCAATATGCAAAAACCTTTGATGTAACAATAACAGCTGTATGTAGCGGGAAAAATGAGCAACTCGTCGCAGATCTGGGAGCGGATAAAGTCATAGATTATACAAAAGAGGATTTTACTAAAAACAAAGAAAAATATGATATTATTTTTGATACTGTTGGAAAATCTCCTCAAGGACGATGGAAAAACGCCTTAAAAGAAGAAGGGATCTTCCTCCAAGCCGGGAGTCCTAAAATGAGTCTCACAAGACTATTTTTACAAATTTTAGGAAACAGATTTCGAAAGAAAAAAATGCGATTTTTAATAACTAAAACAAGAGCTAAAGATCTTTCATTACTTGCTAAACTTATTGATGAGGGTAAAATAAAATCTGTTATCGATAAATCATTTTCATTAGATGAAACAGCAGAAGCTCATCGATATTATGAAAAAGGACATACAGTTGGTAAAGTCACAATAACAATAGATCATAAAGAAGTGAAATGATATGCGTAAAAGAGAAATAATATGGTATTTTTTCTTGTATTTCCCTATGTACGCTAAATATTCAATAGCAAGAAAGTTTGGACAAAAAGGGGGTGTAGAAGATATCTCAGTTCAGGAGGCCAAGGAAGAATATGATCGAGCTAATTTAATAATATTAGATCTACGCTTTAAAGAAACCTATGATAAAGGACACATTGAAGGATCAATTAATTTGGAAGCTCAAGATGTTAAGAAGAACTTGGCATTATTACCAAGAGATAAAACCATCGCTGTTATGTGCTGGGGTGGTGGACTATCTCAAGCTGTAACAAAAATGTTGCTAAAAAAAGGATTTACCAATGCAAGAAATCTCAAGGGTGGAATGACAAGCTGGGCACTGGAAGTCGACTCTGAACTCAAGGACTACATATGGTAGTTATTATCCAGGATCAATCAAGAAAAACTATCTTATTATAATAGGAGGAATGAATTTAAAACATATTCGGTTGGGAACAAATAAATTGGTGAAATAAATTTTTCTATATTAGTCTCAAACCAATTTATAAATTCTTTTAGTGTCGTTCCACCATTTTTTGATAAATAGAGTGTCATTCTTGCTTGCTTAATTAGACCAAATCCCAAGAGAATATTACTGTCCTCAGCTAAGGGTAATATCTCATATTCTCTTATTTATCCCAATATAGGGAATTTACTTTTTATTTTTTCTTCTCCTCATTTTTTTATGTGCCAACCTAAGAGTGACTATACCCAAGAGAGCAGGAACAGATAAAATAAATTCCACACCACCAGCTGAAGTAAGTGTATCTTGAATTGTTGTGATGGTTTGAGTTAGAGTTCCTGTAGTGGTATCCGATGTACCAGGAGTTACTGTAACTTCTACTTCAGAAATAGAAATATAACTGGAAAAATCTTCAATATAGAGTCGTAAAATATTATTGCCAATAGGAATTCCTACAGGGTTAATTCGATTTTAGATATTGTAAACGGAGTCTCTAATTGGAGAAAAATTTCGTCTCGATATTTGTAGTGACGCAGTGAATATTGCCAGTAGGATGGAATCTCATGGAGAATCTGGAGAGATTCACGTTGTAGAGAATACTAATAAGATAATTAAAGTCCTAATAAAGTTTTTACAAAATATTGAAAATTTACTTTTTTTATTCAAGCAAGAACTAAAAATGATCACTTTAATGAGAATCCCATAAAATAAATCTTTTTATGTTAATTAGTTAAGAAATTAATCAATTTTATCAATTTAATCGAAATTTTTATCTCTGAATTTTTCTTAACTTAAGAAAATTTTACAAATTGTTCTTATTCCCTTGGGCCACTATAGATATACTTGAGGTGAAAAAATATGCTTAGAGCACTTTATTCCATATTAATCCTTGTATCTTTATACTGGGCCTTTTAAACGAAAATATCCAATAAAAATTCTATATCTAATTGGATGTTGGTAAAAATAATAAGAAAAATGAAATTAATAATAAATTTCATTAATACGATAAAAAAATTATCTTAAAATAAAAAAAATACGTGATAATTATGATCAATAAGGAAGTTGTTAGGATGAATAATACATTCGATGGTTCATTTCAAGATATTTTATCTGGAATCAACCGTCCATCTGAAAATCTCTTTCAAAGAATTAAAAAATGGGGTAAAAAGAATAAGGTAATAAGGGAAAAATATCACTTAGATCACTATTTATCCTTTCTTGTGCTATTAAATGCTTCAGATGATATAATCAATCAAAAATAGAATTTTTAGTAGAAAAGGTTGTAATGAGGAAGACATCTTTCTTTTTTACCTTTGGATCTGCTTTTGGTTATGAAACCTTCTTCAGTTAATATAATATTTAACAATTTCTTGAAAAAGCACAACAAAAATGTCATAAAAAGGATTTTGGAATAAGAATCAGGAATAATATTATTATCAATCAAATTTACTCTTTTGTATTATATAGACTCATTATGATAATGATAATTCTATTTTCGACCCATCTTTACGATGAATATAAACTGAAACTCCGGTTAGCTTTGTTCTCTCTATTAATTTTTCTAAGAATGCATCGGTAATATTTTCTTCGTTATAGTCCTCAAAAGTATAGTCTTCAAATTCCATGATATTAACAATGTTTTTTGTTCGGCCATTATCCATTATTTGTTTGATTTTTATTAATCCTTCTTCTATTAATTTATTAATTATATTTTCTGTACTTTTTAATGAGTAATTAAATTTCTTGCTTAGGCTATATATTGTTTGGTTTGGTTTATCTTCTAAATAATCATATAGCTCAATTGCTCTCTCTTCTTCTTGTTTCTTCCATTTTTCTTCTGCTTTTGCTCTTGCTTTTTCAGTATTCTTAACCATTTTTTCACACCATTTTAATTGTTATTTATTGATTAAAAAAATAAAGCTAAATCAAGTAAATTTAACTAAAATAAACATAATTTAACAATGATCATCAATATTACTTATTAAGTTTGACAACTATATCAGTTCATTTTGAGTATATAAAGTTTGCTACAGTTATAGGATATACTATCTCTAATAATAAAGTATATAAATTCTAATACTAAAGAATATTTGAGTTAAATGGTTCATAAACAATTGAAAGCATTAGACAAAACTCTGCTGTTAGCTATAGGGAGAGCTAATAATTTTTCACTTAGTAAACATTCTTCTATTCATGTAATAAGGAATTATTATCCTAAAGAACTTAAAAAAGAGGGAAAAATAGTCAGTAAAATGGAATCACGTTCTTTTGGAAGATTAGAAAGCAAGAAATTAATTAACAAGCATTCTACTGGAAAAAAAATTACTTGGGACTTAACAAGAGAGGGAAGAAATAAGGCTTTGGAATTAAATGATATAAAAAATAAAAAGTAATATTTTACATGCCATTCAAACCATTTTTAACTCTCTTAAGCCTTCAAACTTCTCTCTTGTATATTTTTTTAGAAACTCTGTTCTTGATTGACATTCCAAGTATGAATTTACTTCTATAAGCGGAGAAAAAATAGAAAGACAAAAAACTATAACGGATGGTGTTATATTGGATATAGAATCCGCAATGATTGCAGAATTTAAACCCAGACTTAATGAAGTAGGATGAAATTTTCAAATAAGATGAAAATAGTCATAGAATTTCAAATAAGATGAAAATAGTCATAGAATTTCAAATAAGATGAAATATATTGCATCAAAATTTCCAAATTCTTTAAATAGAACCTTGAATACATTAGTTTGATCTTCTTAAAATGGGTGTGTGGAGAAAAAAAATTTTATTGCTAATATATTTAGGCGACATGTTTTTTATTCTTAATTAATCGGCAGACATCCTAGGAGTTCCAGCCCCATCCCCCGTTCCTGATTCTTTTGATGAAGATGAAGACATTCATGCAGAAGAATTCAAATAAATATTAAAATAATCAAAATTTTCTTAATTAAATCAATTCTCTCTTTTCATATTCTAATTTTAATTGTGTCGAATACTAAGAAGAAAAACTTAATTCAATACAAACTGACAACTAATCCTTTAACTGTTATTTTTTTAAGCACAGAACTAAATTTCGCCTTAATTATTACTTTCATTGCCTTTTAAGTAACTAAAAATAATTTCAAGTATTTTTTATCAATTATCTTGATTTTGGTTTATTTTATCTAGGTTTTTATTAATCGGTAACTTTATTAATACAACTATTCCCTTTTAAGTAACTAATAGTAATTTCAATTGTTTTTTCTATACCAATTATATAGCCCATCTTCAATAATAGAATCATAAATTTCAATAAATAAATTAAACATTATTCTATTTCCTTCTCCAAATAAATTTAATATTTCGATTTAAAAAAATTGATTTTCATTAATAACGTTTTCAAAAAAGGAATTAAGACCCGATATGAGATTGTTCACATTTTTTACAGGTTAAATTTACCAATTTTATCACCAATTTTGTCACCTGTTAGGAGTGAAAATTAGTTTAATACTTTAAAATTGTTAGTCATTCCTATCTGGTATTATTGTTTGGAATAGTTCCTGGTGAATCAGAACTTTTTTTTATCAGAGAATAATTAGATACTGATATTATGATTGATCCAATGAGCAAAGAAATTCCTCCGAATATAAGCAGATACGTGCCAATTTCTATTTGGAATAGAGGATTACAATTAACAAAACCAAACTGATTAGAGTTAGTACAATCATCAGTGAACAAAACCAGAGAGATTATTACTAGTGCAACAAACGCGTAAATGTAAATGATTATATGACCTTTTGGGAAAATTTTTCTTTTAGCTTCTTTCGTTGTTAAATTATGTAACTCAATAAGATAAATTATTCCATAAAATATCGAATAAACTCCTAAAACCATAAAAATTACTATTATAAGAATATTACAAATTATTGTTATTATCACAAAGACTTATAAATTCTACAACTTGTATAAGTCACGCTACATACTGTAAAATAATTCATTTAATGATTTCAATGAAACCAGGTCACCTCCAAGAATCAGTTATTTCTGTGTTAAGGACTAAAAGTCCTATGAGTGTACGGGAAATTTTAGCATTTGTCAACAAACAGACAAAAAATCAATATGCTTACAGCACTATTGCAACAACACTATCTCGATTAGAGAAAAAAAGATTTGTTTTATCTTATTCAGAAGAAATTCATGGCAGATCCATGAAACTTTTTGAATTACAGCCTGATGCTCCAAATGTAGAGGTAAATAATATCTTACAAAATTTGATTTCAAAATTTGGTTTAGTGGGAGTAAAACATCTAGGACAAGTTTTCAAAGAAAACATTTCTAAGGAAGAAATTGAAGAAATAAAGCAGAAATTTGAAATAAAGGATAAATAAAATGTCAGAGCTGGAATCTTGGAAAATTCTATCTGGAATGGTTTTTTTTCTTCTAATCATTGGATTTTTTAGTATTTACAAGTCAAAAAACCATAGTAATTTAAGATTATCAAAAACAATTACAGGAATTTCAATTGTATATTCAATATTTGCATTTGGAGTAATCCTTTTTATAGTGTCCATGATTATTTTGGGAGCCCTGACAAATTTTAGGCACATTTCGTTTGAGAATTTTCCTCTCATCAATTTCATGATTTTCGACATAGGAACTGTATGTGTAGATCTCTTTTCTATACTAATCATTTTTATGACATCTTCCATTTTGCTAGTATCCTTTCTATTAAGTCAGGTTGGATTGCATGCCTTATCACAAAAATTTGAGAAAAATTCAAACTTAGAAATGACTTCTAAAATTAAAAGTTCCTACCCTTGGCTTGATAAATGCCAGTTAGTTGTTTTTAATCAAGATCAACCAGATGCTTTTTCATTCACCCTGCTCCATGTTAAAATGTTTAAGGTAATAGTAAAGGATTGGATCGTACTATCGAGTGGTTTGTTAAAATTACTTAATGAGGATGAGCTCGAATCTGTTTTAGCACATGAACATTCTCACATAATTTTTCATGATACTAGATACTCTCATGTGATTTTCACATTTACGAAGTTGGTTTTTTTTGACCCTTTCCTTAAAATATTAAAGAAATTCATCAATAATAATCATGAATTCAAAGCTGATATGTATGCAGCTCAAATGATAAAAAAACCAAGATCTCTTGCTCAAGCATTAGCAAAATTATTATACTTTAACCATGAAAAAGCATTAAAGGTTAGTTTAGGACCAACGGCATTTTTTGACTCAGAAAAATCAGTTATAATTGAGAGAATTAATGCTCTCTTAAATTATGCAGATCAGAATAATCTTGATTTATGATTTCAGCTTCTTTTCTTGTATCTTTAGTAGAAAATGATTGTGGATTTCTTTTAAATCTAAAGATTTAGATAATTAAGTAAGAAATACCTCAGAATGTAACTCAACTCGCATTTTTGGAGTTTATGAGAAAGTAGTAGAGAAGATGTTGACTTCTTTATCTTGATTACTTAGAAAAAGAAAGAAAAGTTAAGATAAGTAGGTGATAAAAAAGTAAATAAGTAGGGGAATATATTGCATTTCTATACTACATTGATGTAATACTACAAGTTGTAGATGTATATTTACCCATTGTAGTTTGATCAAAAGCAGTAATACTAAAAAACAAAAATACAATGTGATAGATTTGAAAACCAAATATTTTAGTTTAGTGGCGATCACTCTCAGCTTTTTAATGCTAAGTTTTGTTGCCGTAATTGGACCAGCACCTGTTTTGGGTGAAGAAGGCCATGATGACACTAAAGCAGAATTTTGGATTCTAGGAATAGAATTTAAAGGTACTGCTGATGCAAATGAACCTTATATCGCTGAAGGAGATAAAGTTGAAAGGTATGTATTCATTCCCGATACTATAATTGTCCAGAAAGGACAAGAAGTCACGTTACATTTTCTAGGTGTTAATGGTGGTGGTGGACACCCTACTACAATAGAACATTATGTTGAATCCTCATTTACATTCAAACGTAACCAAACTGTTACGAAAGTTTTTACTGCCGATAAAGCAGGAATTTTCGCAATTGTGTGCTCTTCTCATCAACCAACAATGAATGCTTGGTTAATTGTAGAGGATGGCACAACTGAAACTACCCCATCTGGAGATAGCGTTAATATATGGATGTTAGGAATAGAATTTAAAGGAACAGCTGGTGCAAATGAACCTTATATCGCTGAAGGTGATAAAGTTGAAAGATATGTTTTTTATCCTAACATAGTTCGTGTGAACAAAGGTCAAGAAGTTACTATTAACTTTCTAGGTATTAATGGTGGTGGAGGACATCCTACCACAATTGAAAACTATGCTGAGTCATCGTTTACTTTTAAACGAAATCAAACAGTAACTAAAACTTTTACAGCTGACAAGGCTGGAGTTTTTGATATCGTTTGTACATCTCACCAACCTACCATGAATGCTTGGTTGATAGTGGAAGAAGATGGTTCAAAATTCACTCCTCTCCCTAACGAAGTTGTAAGTGATTTCTGGATGTTAGGAATAGAATTTAAAGGTACCGCAGGAGCAAATGAACCTTATATTGCTGAAGGTGATAAAGTCGAAAGGTACGTCTTTTATCCAAACAATCTCTTTGTGAATAAAGATGCAGAAGTAACAATTAATTTCTTAGGCATTAACGGTGGTGGTGGACATCCTACTATAATAGAACACCACGTTGAGTCATCATTTACCTTCAAACGGAATCAGACTGTTTCGAAAACTTTTACAGCCGATGAAGCTGGAGTTTTTGAAATTACCTGTTCTGCTCATCAGCCAACAATGAATGCTTATTTATTTGTTATTGAAAAACCTTCCTCTTCGGCTGATATACCGTTATTTTCAATTCTCTTTGGATTTTTAGTCATCGGAGCAATTGCTAGATTAAGAATTAATAGAAAATAACTGGGACAACAATATAAAATATCTTTCTCCAAATTTTCCTTTTTCTTCATTTAAATAATTTTCAGGAGAATTGTAATGGATAATTTTTCTAAATATCGATTAAAATTTCTACTTGTGATTGGTTTCTTATTAATAATTAAAATTAATCCTTCAATTAGTCTTGAAAACGAAAATTCTTTGATAAATTATACTTTAATTGATCAATCATTAATAAAACAAGATGAGGTCATTATAAATGGTAATAACACATTTATTGATAAAAACGTATTGAAATCTCTATTTAATAGAACAGATATTGACCATTTAACAGTAGTAAATGCTCCTGGAACTGTTATTGAAAATGAAGTAATTTCATTTCCTATAAGTATCGAAAATTCCTCAAATTTAATAATTAAAAATAATATATTTCAACAAATTATCAGTCCTGATCAAACAGCTATATTAGAAATATTCCAAAACACCAATATGACGTTAAAAAATAATTCATTTACAACTTCTTACCTGAAAAATGGAATTTATATTCAAAATTCACAAATGATATCCATTCAAGAAAATTTGTTCAAAGATAATACATTTATTTCTAGTCTTACATCAAAATCTTCTTCTGATATCCATATCACCAATAATAAAATTCTAAACCTTATCTCGACGAATTCAGACGTTACTTGGGGAATTATATTCCAAGATGTGGAAAATTCATCAATTAATGCAAATATAATAACCAATCTAACTTTTAACGGCATTCACGGAGCATCTGAAGCTATAAGTCTTCGTTTTAGCTCTAATATTAATGTTACTGATAATTCGATTTCAGACCTTTTAAGTACTCATCATGGTTCATTTGGAATTAGTATTTCGACATGTAACAATGTATTTATCAAAAATAATAGCATTTCTCAAGCCGAATTTTGGTTTTTTGTTGAACCAGATCCCGAAAGCAAAAATATAATTTGTCAAGACAATTTATGGGATGCTGTAATCATAAATGGTTGTGAAAATAACGAAGAAATTTCAACCAATAGTGCTACCGATCAAACTGTTAATGGGTTTTCCTATGGTTTTTTTATTTTATTAATCTTTTATCCTATTTTTCGAAGTGGAAAGATGAAAAGAGAAAAATGAATCAATTTTCTTCAATTTTTCTCCATATCGAAAATCTTCGACTCAGCAGAACATTTCAAGGAATTTTATCAAATGATGTTGCTGTTTGAATAAATAAGTATTACTAGAATATAAACTGATAATACTAAAGAGCCTGAAATAAATAAAGCAATAATTACCATTTGGTCTGATGTGAATTTCGAATTAAAGTTACTAAATTTCAAAATATAAATCCCAAAAAAATTAGCTGATTGATGATTTGTTATCTAAAAAAAATAAAATCACATGAGAATAGAATATTTTCTTTTTTTTCTCAATTGCACAAGAAGTTAAACAAATAATTGATAAAGTCATGGATTCAATTTAGTTGCTATTTCTTCTTTTTATAATTTAAATAATTTAAATAATCTTAATCGATGCCAAATATTATATATATTTTTTATTAGAAGCCATTTTCTTAAATAGCTCCAAAAGTGAGTTATCTACATCAAGTGCATAACGTATTATACCACCTTCGATATTTTCAGCATTTGTAAAGCCTCGATCAATTAACATTTGAGTAACCGCCATACTTTCTCCAGCTCCATAACATATAACACCTATTTCTTTATCTTTGGGTAATTCGGTTATTTTATCTATAACTTCGATAATCCACATTTCTGTAATGTTCAACATTTCGAACATCTAATTCATTATCGGGAGACCTTTAAAAAAAGCAAATTGGTTAATAATCTTCTGAGAACCAGTTGCTAATTTAAATTCAACTTAACTTAGATTAGGCGAGGTTCCTGATAGATTCTTGAATATAATTTAGTGAAATATTTAATTCTTTTTCTTTATTAGAGCAGCTACCTGTTCGCGATTCTCCCAAAGAGTACAACCACCCTTAGAATCATCCAGTTGACTACTATTTTCGCGAATTGTTTTTAACAAATCTGATTGCAATGCTTCCCTCAAAGTTATAGTCTTCAAATTAGAATCTGAGAGAGGAGTAAAAGGACAAGGTTCTACTTTACCTTCAGAGCTAACGTGAACAAAACCCCGACCACCTGACAAACATCCACCATACTTATATTCGTCATTGGGTAGATTTATGAAAATACGGGAAAATTTTTTACGAAACAAAGCAATTAGATTATTTTTCTTCCTTATTTGCTCTTCTGTAAGCACTAAATTAGTCATCGCGGCGTCTACGGGAATGAACTCAACAAAACCAATTATATTACATTCCATTTTTATCAAGAACTTAATGTAGGCTTCATCAGTAACAACAGCAAAATTTTGCTTTGTAATGGTTATCGAAGTCCCAAAAAAGATTTTTTGGTGTTTCATTAATGCCATGACTTTCAATAATTTTTTAAATGTCCCAGAACCTCTACGTTGATCGGTTTCTAGCTCTAGTCCTTCTAAACTAAGAAAAGGTATAACATTCTTCTGTTTCTTTAACTTCTTGACCATTGGTTGATCAATTAAAAGGCCGTTTGTTAATAAAACAAAAAGAATTTCGGGAAAATCTTGAGTTATTTCTAGAATTTCAGGACGAACTAGTGGTTCACCGCCAATAAATAAAACTATAGAAATACCTATTTCTTTAGCTTCTGCGATTATAGTTTTTAATCTATCGGCATTTATTTCATCAGATATAGAGTGTGTTTGAGCATGCGCATAACAGCCATGACAACGCAGGTTACAGCGATTAGTCACACTAAAAATCAGAAAAGGAGGTGCAACAAGACCTTTTTTTCGTTGGTTTTGTCTAAGACGGGTAGCTTTACGCTGCCACCAGTAGGTACGAAAGAGAAAAAAGGCGAAAGGAGGGTTTTTAAGACTCGTCCAAAAAGTGCGAATAACATTGGATTTTATCGTGTGATTGAGACGAGATATAGGATCAGTTGTCTTATTCAATATAATCAACTTAAGAATCAGACTTTCCTTGCATAGATATGAATTCCATATCTTTGGTGACCACTTCTACTGGTTGTACAGATGTTAGTTGTGCTGTGAATGTTAACATCAACAATGCTAACAGGATTAATGAGATTTTCCTTAACGATAACGAATAGTTGTTGAAATTATTTTTTTTATTTATTTTTGATTTCAGCATAATTTTTGAAACCTCATTCTGTATTTTAGCTAAAAGAGATTAATTAGCAATAAACTTGAGAATATACTGAGGTAAACCTACTCATTTTATATAAATCTGTTTGAAAAATTTACTAAATCCTTGGTACTTTAACATGCTTCTAATCTAACTGACAAATTAAATATAGTTGTCGGACACTATTAAATTGTTCTGCACGATATGAGGTAATAAACAAATCTGGAAAGACCTTTTGAACAATAATAATTAATGAAGGCAAGAAAAAGAATTACATTTTAGATTAAAATCATTTTTATGATTTTTAATATTTCAAATATTGACAAGTATTAAATTAATTACGAGATCACTTGAAACTGCTAAGGCTTTTCTTTTCAATTAGGAACATTCATCCAAAATTGATGAATCTGATTCAGATTCGTGAGTAGTACATAGAACAACTGAGGTTGGTTCATTAGTTAATCCAGAAATTTTAGGAGTGAAAGGACCCTGAGTCAAGAACTTGTCTTTATAACCAGTTTCTTCTTGTAATTTCCTTAAAGCTGCTTCTTCTATCGATTCTCCTCCAGACTATAATAGATACGTCCCCACCCACTCATGCATCGATAACATCTACAATAACAATAACAATAATAAGGAAAATTTGAATATTCATAGAGGCAATCTACCTCTGCATCTTATTGTAAATTATCCATTTTGAGGTTTTGAAGTTGGTCTCTCATTTCTGGTGGAAAATCTAAATTAGAAACAGATAATTTATTAAGGTTTAGACCAGCTATCTTAATATTATATTTGCTTCTCACCTCAGATTAACGAATTTTTTAGCCTTAAACTGTAAAGACTTATTAATTTTCCTCTGTACATCAGTATGGGGTAATGTACCCGATCCATTATAAGTTGTGGCTAATATTTTATTAATAGGAGTTTGACGTTTTATGGAAATCATTTTTAATGTTTTTAAGAAGTGTTCAACTTCATTTATGTCATTCTCAATACCAAAACTTGCTCTTACTAGACCGGGAAGTAAAGTTTTTGTGAATCCAGGAATAACATACAATCCGGCTCCTGCGCTAATAGATCTAACGGGATGAATTTTTAGTAAGTGTCTAACTAAAATGTGAGCACAAAAACAGCCATTTCTAACTCCTATTCCCCCTAATTCAGCAAGTTCTTTTGCAACAAGATTATGCGGTACATTTTTTAGTGTGAATGAAATTATTCCTCCTCTATTAACAAAATTCAAGGAGTTAGGATCTTTCACACCATAAATGATTAATTCTGGAATGTTATTTTGTGCTTTTAACACTTTTTTTGTGAGTTTTCTCTCATAATTTTCGACTTTATCCATACCAATTCGTTTCAATAGGTTTAGTGCTTTCCCCAAAGCTCCAATTCCTACTACATTTTCTTCTCCAGAATGTTTGATTTTTTTATAAGTAACAGATTTTAATTTCAGTATTCCTTTTCTAGCAATTAATACCCCTGTCCCAAATGGAGCATAAATTTTATGCCCTGAAAATGTTAAAAAGTCTATTTTATTATCTTTAACGGAGAAAGTACGATGTGGTACCAATTGGGCACCATCAATTAGAATTTTTGCTCCATACTTATGAGTTATTTCAGTTATTGCCTTGATGTCATTAAATGATCCCAGAACATTTGAACCACCGCTTATGGTTACTAATTTTATTTGACGATCTTTATTTAACCCTTTCTTATTGTGTTTAACTAAAAGTTCCTCTAATTCATCTAAATCTACAAATCCTTCATGATCAACTGATAGTCTTATAATCGATGCTTTAGATATTGATCGCCAAGGTAATTCATTTGAATTATGCTCCATTATTGTACTAACTATTACTGGTTTCATTTTTTCTATTAAATTTTGAATTTTTAAACTTTCTGAGACTATATTAATTGCTTCGGTAGTATTTGAGGTAAATAATAGATCATATTCATTTTCAGGAATATCGAGAAAATCACATATGATTTTATTAGTTTCAGAAACAATTTCTCGAAAATGCATTTTTGAAAGATTTAAAATAATACGCGCTATATCCCAAATTGGAGAAAAAGTTGGAGTGCTTGCACTATTATCAAAATTAATAAAATTTTTCTCTCCACTTTCTGTAGGGACACGTAAATCACTTCCAATTAATGTTTTTCTTAATTCTTGTAACAGCTTTTCCCCGTAAAAGTTAGTTAAACTGTCTTGGTAAAAAAGATCTTGAATATTTACATTATCTCTTTTAATTTTAAAGATATTAGGTCCCCTATCTTTTTTTAATTGAATAGCTTTTGCTAGAGCAATCGCATTAATAATACTAGGTGTACCAGCTTCAAATCTGTCAGGAACATCTTCCCAAATCGTGAAATCTGAATAGACCATTTTAACAGTCCCACCCCCAGATTGGCTATGGTTAATTGTAGATAAAATACTCTTCTTAACTATTATTGCATTGACTCCTAATGGCAATCCTATTTCTTCACTGGTCAACAAAATGAAATCTGAAGAAGGAATTTTTGATATCATTTGATAAGTTCTATAAGATGAAGAGAAGATTACATTATATTCAGACTTATTTTTTTTAAAATGATTTAAAATAATTTCTCTTGCTTCTTCATAAAGCATTGTGGTTACTTGAGAATTGTAACCTGTTCCTCTATGAACATTCGAGTAAGTCTCTAATACCTCATGAATTGTCTCCTCTAAAATTGAGTAGGATTCAGTCATCAATTCTGTTAATCTCTGGTTGTTATACACAAGTTTGATTAATTTTTTCTTTTTTTTTAACTGTTTTTTTTAAAAATTCACTCATTAGAAATTTAAATTTCATTTTTTAATATTTTTTTTTCCAAGGACTTAATCGTGGAATCCACCTTGAGACATTTTTTTTATAAAGTAAATAATCCTCTCCAAATCTCTTGATTAATTCAGGTTCTTCAAGAAATACGAAATAAAGATGAATTACAATGAATAGGAATATTAACCATAAAAATAACGATAAAGATCCAAATAATATTGCTTCCCCCAAGATTATAAATAAAAAGCTCGTATGCATAGGATTTCTAACATATTGATATATCCCAACTATAACTAAATTCTTTGGCGGTGACCACGGTGCTAGTGTACCCTGACCTATTTTAGCGAATAGAATATTAGTTTTATATAAAATCAATAATCCTATGATGATTATTACAATGCCTAAAATTAAAATCAGATAATCAAATGGAACGGGAAAACCTCCACCAATATTAATGTCCCCTACTAATATTAATAGTAAAAATGGTATAAAAAGTGTAGCAGTACCAGTTAATATTAAATTATTCCAAACATGTTTGATTATTTCCATTAAAAGCCTCTTATTTTTCAAGTTTGTTTTTTTTGAGTTTAACTATACCCAAACTAATAAATATTAATTAAAATTATTTTCCATATCTAAACTTATACATTTTGGAACAAGATGAGAAAATTCTGGTCTTTTTGGCTTTATGAGACCAACATTCCTCCTAATTTGTTAGGTATTGTTATTATTTTTGAAATTCCAGTAATTCTTTTTGTATATTTTCTTTAATCAATGCCTTTTTTGAAAAGAAGAATATCAATGAATTAGGAATACCTTATTCTGATGTTTTATATAAATATTATTATAGGTAAGCCTAGCTTTTCCTAATTTTGTCAATAGAATTTTTTTCAAGATCAGGACGTGCTAAAAAATTTTGATGGTACATTTCCTGGTATCAGACCTGGCCTTCTCAAAGGCAAAGAACAACTTAGAAAAATAGAGATTAGCCATAATGAAGAGTTACAGATAGGTAATGATGATTTAGTGCAAGCTGATGCTCGTATTAGTTTCCTGAGGATAGGAACTCTTGAAATAAAATCAGATGTGACTCAAGAATCATTTAATAAATATATTCGTGAAATTCATCGCTGTAACAACGTTCGTATCCCTAATATCCTTCCCAAATTGATAATTCTTTCAAAAATTATGCGTTACGAGAAGATCGAAATTTATGATGCTGAAACTAATGAAGTAATAGAGACTATTGTTAATTCAAGAGCTTCTGAAGAATCACTTAGAAGGCGCGAGGAATCACACAGAATGCATGAAGAAGCCCTTAAAGGTCATCGAGTAGTAGTACATAGATCTCCCAAACCTCCTAGAACTCCAAGACCCCCTAGAGGAGTTCCTGAACCTCCTGAACCACCAGAGCTAGTCGATCCAATCGATGAAGATGAAGATTTTGATGAAGATGAAGACATTCATGCAGAAAAATTCAAATAAATATTAAAATAATCAAAATTTTCTTAATTACATCAATTCTCTCTTTTTATTACTAATGTTTTTGCAAAATAATAATAATTTCCTTTTGTAATTTTAACAAGAACTAAATTTGATTGATGATTTTCTAAAAAGAGTTCCATTAATTAGATTTATCCAAAACATTAGACTAAAATTAATCTTTTCTTAAATCACTCATAATTCTTCTTGTTAATCCCTAAACATACTCAATTTAGTGATTTTTTAGTTGTATTAAAAATAGAATTTGTCTATTTTCTTAAAAGTTCATTTCCCAAACTCATGAAACTCGTTCAAGGATAAATTAATCTGGTTGTTAGGTTTTATTATTATGTCCCATAGTTATTACTACATTTCCCTTTTTGTGTCCTGTTTCAACATACATATGGGCTTCAGCGGTTTGTTCCAACGGATAGCATCTATCTATGATCGATCTTATCTTTTTCTCCTCAATAAGCTTTTTTAGAAAGATTAAATCTTCAGTCTTTGGCTTAGTTGCCCCGAATATCACTTTCTTGCTGTTTGTCATTGAAGTCCATCGCCCTCGAACCATTTTTGACAGCCCAGGGTTAGCTATAAGATAGTGTCCTTTTTGCTTTAACGATTTTATACTACGTGAAAACGGACTCTTGCTTATCAGGTCAAGAATAAAATCATATGTCTTACCGCTTTTGGTGAAATCTTCTTGAGTATAATCAATAACATTGTCTGCACCAATGGAGCGCAGCATGTCCAATTTCCCCGTGCTGTCAACGCCAGTCACTTCAGTCCCAAAGTGCTTGGCAAGCTGGATCGCGAAAGGACCTATCGTTCCACCCGCACCATTAATCAAAACTTTTTGTCCTCTCTGGATATTTCCTTTTCTCAGAAAACACAATGCTTCAAGTCCCCCAGTAGAAACGCTGGCAGCTTCCTCAAAGCTCATATTAACCGGTTTTATAGCCAGTGCTCCTTCTTCAGGTTCTTCAGGCAGACATTTGTACTCAGCATAAGTACCCATATCAATAAAACCGGTAGTTGCAAAAACTTGGTCATCTATCTTAAATTGTTTCACATCTTTACCTATTGATTCGATTTCCCCGGCTAAATCCATTCCTAGTATAGTTATTTTCTTTGGTTTTTTGAAGCCTACATATGCTCGCATGAAGAACCGGTACCAGATTGGCAATTTGAGACTTCGCTGTTCACAGTCCCCTGCTGTTACTGTTGCTGCATGTAATTTTATCAGTACTTCATTGTCCTTGGGAGTTGGTTTTTCTATCTCTTTTAACTGAAGAACCTCTGGAGGTCCGTATTTCGTCCATATAATCGCTTTCATTTTATCTTTCTTTTCCGTTTTCTCATGTAATTTCTTGTTTCACTAAGATCCTATATTCTTGAAATCCCAATTTTTTCTAAATTTTCAAGTTTTGTAAATTATTAGAAGATATTTGGTGTTCTATATGCTAAACATTATTTTGGATAAACCATTCCTTTAATTTATTAACTAATACCAAGTCGATTTTTCTTCTCCTATATTTTTCTTTTATATAAATTGTTCCTATTATTCCAATAGACGTTATTTTATAGATAGGGGATATAAACATCTGATGTAGGCGTACCTAACTAATGATCTTCTATTTTAATAAGGTCAAGTTATGAAAAGTATATAACATCGATTGTTAAATAATTGTATCCGAATAATTATTTTAAGAAAAAAACAAACATGAAATTAAGTGAAAAACAAATGAAAAAATCATATATTAAATTAACATAGATTTTACATCATCCTGCTAATATCCTCTTTTTAAACGATTTCATTTTTGATTTTGAATAAAAATGTTTTTTAGCCTTAGAAATATCATAATCAGTACAATAACATTCCCAAAGTTTCAAAAGGGTATAATCTATTCCTTTTTTTCGTAATTGTTCTTGATATAACCGGAATAAATAATATAAAAAATAACTTAATTCCCAATAACATAAATTAAAGTCCTCCTTCCCAGAATAGCAATCTTCAAACCCAAAGAACTTTTTTACTTTCGCATGAAGGTTTTCTACCTCCCAATGATCACTCCAACGTTTAGAAAACGTCTGAATAGTCATCTTCACCAGATTTGTTAAATAATATTTGATAGTAGAACTATCGCCTTGACGAATAGCAAAAACCTTACAACGGCCATATATTAATGTATTAATCTCTTTCTCCTGATAATAAATCTTTGTTTTTGTAACAGGGTTTGTAATGAAGCGCCATTTAGCATTAGAAGCAAATCCCTTTGCCAGAGTTTGTAGTTTTCCAAATAGATAATATTGGGTGTTTTTTTTTGTTCCCATCACATAATTTACCTTGAATTTTCCAAAAAGTTTGTAAAGCTCCTCACAAAGATACCAGGAATCTGTTGTACAGCATAGTTGTTTTGAACGTGCTCCTTTTAGTAATAATTGGGTTATTTGTTTTGTAAAGAGTTGTTTTGCTAGGTTTATTTTTGTTTTAAAGCCTTCAAGGTGTCCTTGGTTGCGTTGTAAAAATTTTTTAGGTAAATATTGTTTAAAATCATAATCGAAATATGATAGAGAAGTAATCCAGCAGTCTACTATGATATTCTCAAACTGGGTGCCCCCTCCAACATGATTATGTTGATAGGCAGCACCATGTACCTCTTTTCCATATCTCCTCATTGAAGTATCGTCAAGAGAAACTACTACTCGTTCTCGACCATCAATGTTACTAAATCG
>MDVS01000054.1 GCA_001940645.1 Candidatus Heimdallarchaeota archaeon LC_3 | reverse complement strand
ACCCGATCGAAGATGTTAACTGGATATGGACTCCTGATACAAACTTCTAATCAACCAGCAGGTATAGCACTTAGTTGGGAATCAACCTTTGATAATAAACCTGTTGGAGAACGTCCAGATATTCATGAGATCTATGCATTACTTATTCTTGTCCAAAAAGCCTTTCCAAATTTGTTTATAACTTCCAATCGAGCTGAACAATTTAATAGCGTCCACGATCGTGAAATCAATTATAAAGGTTATAGATCTCCTGATAATGCAAATAGACACCTTAAATCGTGGATATTATTTAAATATCACAGCAAAGGTGTTGAACAATTTCTTTTAAGACAAAAAATGATATTTCCTATGTCTATTATTCAAAATAGCTTTCATTTATCATTAAAAAAAGTTATATTTAAATAAGGGTAAATTTATTATCAAAATGACCTTACAACAATTTTCAGAATGTCTCATAAAATATCGATTCAATTATTTTTTTTTTCATTCAAATAATTCAGAATTAGTACTAAAACTGCTTATCAACACCAAATCAAATCTTAATTAGGCATAGATTATAAATCGGGTTTGCCTACAAATAATAATTTATAAAGCTAGCACATACTTCCAAAAAGCGTAGTAGGTCGATCTAATCAAATATTTATCTACGAATTTTAGTTAATTATAGTAACCAACTTTTATTTAATTAAGATTTCAACATCTAATTCAGATAAAAGACTCAAATAAATGCGAAAAGTATTACCAAAAACTATCCCGATAATTTTAAATTCCGGTAACTATTGATTTAAAAGCTAAAAATTAGATAATTACCTAAGTGAACGATTTGCGAAATACAACAAATAATAATACATATTGTGGCCCTCAAAACGGGTTTTTCATATTCCCAATGCTATTTTTCTTTTTTTTAATATTTGTAACAAGATCATTTTTTCCTTTTATATTAATTTTTTTCCTTCTCTTTCCTATGATGTATCATAATAGTGCACGAAATAGGAGAAGAAGATATTATTCCAGAGTGAATAGTGATATTCAGATAGAAAACGATCTTAGTACTGATGAAAGATATGAAACAAGCTTACAACCACATTTTTGCTCGAATTGTGGAAATCAATTCAGCATAAATGATCGATTTTGTGTTAATTGTGGATTAGAGCTCGAAAAGTAAAAGAATAAATAATATACAATTTGGATTCTTGATTATTATGGTCTTGTGAAGAATTTAGAAATCCGAAATGTATGTTTGAAAAAAATTCCTCTTAATATTAATAATTCTGATATTTTTGATCCATTAACATTTTCAAAGCTAGTAACGTTTCAATATTTTAGAAATATCCGTCAGTTGTCCTCGTGACATTAAATAAACCTTTTTCTTTGACTTCAATTAGACAATAGGAACATTTAAATATGTAAACATTATTATGATATTGGGTATAATGCCATCATCTATAACTGTCAATGATAAATTACGACGCAAAATTAAGAAAATAGCTGCTGAATTAGATACTACCCAAGGAGAAGTTGTAGCTAAAGCTATTGACCAATTTGAAATAAATTTCTTTGTGAAAAACTATATACCGATCCCAGAAGCAAGAAAACTCATAAGAGACTCGTATTTAAAAAGAAAGAATATTAAATGGAGAAAAACTATACGAAACGCATTGAGTAAACCTGGCCCTACAATTGATGAAATGAGAATAAGCTCATGGGGGATCATAGATGAAAATCAGTCTTGATAGCAATGTTTTTTCTGATCAAGACTTTATAGATTGGTTACAAGAACATCACAAAGAAGTTACAATTTCATTATCAATAATAACTGCATTGGAAACATATCATTGGTATAATATTAAAGGAATAAGTCAGGAATTATTTAATAAAGATTTACAAGCTCTAAACATAAAAATTCAAAATTTAACAACCAAGGAGATTTATGATATTAGTACTAATGCAAAATCATCGACATTACCGTTTAAACATCATGCTAGAGATTTTATAATAGGAACTCAGGCCTTATTAACCCAAAATATTTTGATAACATACAATATTAAACATTTTACTTGGATGGGAAAAGATCACTATTTAACCCCTGACGAATTAGTATTAAAGATAAGCAAGTGAATTTGCTTTTTATCCAATTAATTTTTTATCTATACTTTTTTATCAAAAATTGAATTACAAATAACTATTTTATACTTCTTTGAAAATCAACTAAACTGGTAATAATGGCGGTATTTGACGAAATTTCATCCGATTTCCCTTTTGAATCAAAAAATATTGATATTCTTGGTTCGAAAATTCATTATATAGAGGAAGGAACAGGAGATCCAGTTCTTTTTTTGCATGGTAATCCTACCTCTTCCTATCTTTGGAGGAATATTATTCCTCTAGTAGCATCGAATGCACGGTGCATTGCAATGGATCTTATCGGTATGGGAAAATCTGATAAAATAGATATTGAATATCGGTTTACTGATCATGTTAAATACGTTGAGGGTTTTATAGAGAAAATGGATCTAAAAAACATTATTTTAGTAATCCATGATTGGGGATCAGCTCTTGGATTTCACTATGCAACACGAAACCAAGAAAATGTTAGAGGAATTGTCTTCATGGAAGCGATTTTAGCACCGGTTCCAAGTTATGATATTATGCCTGAAATGATAAGGAAAATGTTTCAAATGTACAGATCCGAAAAAGGATGGGGACTAGTGGTAGATAGAAATTACTTTATTGAACAAAGTTTACCTGGAGGAATTGTACGGAAATTAAAAGAAGCAGAAATGAATTATTATCGTGAACCCTACAAAGATCCACAGTCAAGAAAACCATTATGGCGCTGGCCCAACGAGGTACCAATAGAAGGAAAACCTGAAGATGTTACAGAAATTGTATCGACTTATAACAATAAATTACAACAGTGGGAAGTTCCAAAATTACTTTTTTATGCAAATCCTGGAACTATCTTACCAAAAGATATGGTGAAATGGTGTCAAGAGCATTTAACAAATTTAACAACAATAGATCTTGGAAAAGGATACCATTTTTTACAAGAAGACCATCCGAAAACAATTGGAGAAGAGATTGTAAAATGGATAGTGAAAATCTAACTTACTAATTCGGAAGTCTTTTTTTCTTTTATCGATATCAGGGGAAATTTTGCTCTTTTCTTTAAGAGCAGATGCTAGCAACCAAGTTATACCTAAATCTTCACAAAGTTCAGTAAACTCCTGAGTTATATCATTATAATAGGGTATAACGATTATATTTCGATGTATATTTTGCGCATTTTATGAAAACCATTCAAAAAAAACCGGTTTATTTGAGTTAGAGATTTATGAATGGGTTATGAGTTTGAATGTAGGTAAACCTACAATAAATTTCTACACCATAAGAATATCAATTTCTATGTGCCCCATAGATTTATTTCCTTTCAACATTTCTTAAATCCACTGTAATTCTTGATTCACGTAAAAGACAATTTTTTTAGTGCCATCTTTGTACTAGACGATACATATTTAAATCAAATTAAAGGACCTCCAGATTTAAGACCTTTCTAATTCTTTGACGGTCATTTATAAAAAAAAGGGGAGTTTTTTTGGTTCGATTAGTCTCTTATAATATTTTTTTTCCAATTATTAACTTTGAAGTCAGCAATCTTTCGTGGTGGGAAATTATTCACAATTTTATAAATCAACTTGGTGAAAAATTTGATAAAAAAAGCTAAAATTTTTATAGTATTGGCATGTATTCTCATGCTATCGCAAGTGATACCATTATTGGCATCTCCTACGGATCGTAGTACTACCACTGTTCACTGGTTAGCTGATAATTCTGAAGTAATCGGTTCTTCAGCTACTTTAGTTCGAACAAACTCAGGAATATCATACACTCTTCACACTTCAGGACTTAATCCTGGTGATGCAGTTACTAATTGGTGGATTATCTTCAACAACCCCGAAGCATGCCAAGATGGATGTGGTCTAGATGATTTATTTAGACCTGGTGTTGACGCCTCAGCTAGATTTGCATCTGGCCATGTCGTAGGTGCAGATAGTAGTGCTAATTTTGCTGGAAGCTTAAAGGTAGGAGAAACTGATGGTGCCCTCAATGTTCATCTATTTGGTCCTGGATTAATTAATTCTCGTGAAGCTGAGATTCATTTTATTGTTAGAACACATGGACCTGCTGTTCCTGGATTTATTGATGATATGCTCCATACAGTCGATGGTGGATGCCAATTTGGTGCATGTGAGGATCTTCAAGCAGCTGCATTCCTGCCATAAATTAAAGAATTGGTTAAAATAAAGAATTAATATAATTTTAATCAATGTTTTTCTAATTATTCTGTTAGAATAGTTTTAAGACCCTATTATTTACATTCTCAACTTTTTTTATTCTCAGTAGCCAAAAGATACCATTTTTTGCAATATTTGGATAGTAAATACCCTCCATTTATTCGGGAATATTTTTTTATAATTATGTAGATCCCAAATATTTATATAGATTAGCTCCAATACTTCCAATATTTTTGATAAGAAATAGGAATTCAATTATCAAGATGAAGGAAGTTGCCTAGATTATTGTAAAAAATTTGTGGATAATCAATCAAAATGGTATTTGTTTACTCCATTACAATTTTGAATCTGAAATTATGTTAAAAATTGACAAAGATATTATCGGTGGGATTACTTCATCATTAATTAGTATAATTTCATCAGTTGGGATGAGA
Source organism: Candidatus Heimdallarchaeota archaeon LC_3 (assembly GCA_001940645.1). The sequence continues at coordinate 17,798 of MDVS01000054.1, read as the reverse complement.
AAACCAAAAATTGATGTTATTACTTATAATTATAGTAAATTACATTATTATTATGATAAAATCCTGATAATTTGTGTAGAAACGATTAAAGATATTCAAGAACCAAAAATAAAGAAAATTATAAAGGAAATTCATTCGAAATTTCTCAAACGATATTCAAAAACGTTAGAAAAAAGAACATTAGTCAATATTCAAAGATATAAATTTTTCAAAAAAGAAATTTTAAAAATATTAATTGGATACAAAATGATCCCTGAATTTAAATCACTAAACTTATCGAAAAATTTTCTCCAGCGTGTAGAAGATTTACTTTTGGATATTTAATTTTAAGAAAAAACTCAAATTAATGAATAAAGCTACTCTAAAACCAATTTTTAATTATTAATTTTTGAATATTTGTCAAGATACCTCAATACTCATGATGAAAAATATTTCTGAGAACTTTGGTTTATGGTAGTAGAGTAAAGCTAAAATTATAAAAAGATAAACCGTCATAATTATGTTAGTTGAGAATGTTCAAACTATGGATAACCTTAATCAAAAGTTGAAAAAGACAACTACTGTTGTTATGAATTTTCAAAATAGTGCTTGTGATATTTGTCGATTAAGATCAAAAAAATTATCAGATATTATTTCTGACTTAAATTATGGAGTATTTAAGGATCTGTTAGCTATTAAAGTGGATACAGCGAATTCTCAATTTGAACATTTTAATAGCAATCTTCATATAAGCACACACCCCACAATAATTATATTTAAGGAACAAAAAGAGGTATTCAGATTTCATTCAATCCTAAATTTTGAAAATGAAATAAAAAATCATATAACATATTAACATCCAAAAAAACTAATTTCGAATTCTCAGAAAAATAGTAAGAAGAAAAATACAAAATTTCAGCGGAATATATCTTTTCTCATCGTTAAATCTAATTTAAGAAAATCCTTTTAATCACATGATTATAATTTTTATTGGTTGAAATCTATGAAATCACCATCTCTTTACTCTAATGAGTTAGTGAATGAAGAAAATAATAAAAAAATTGTGAATCATTTTGATAATTGGGAGAAAATTTTAAATCCGAGATCTATTGCAATTATTGGAGCATCAGAAATTTCTGGAAAGCTTGCAGAAAGAAGAACAAAGAGTTTACTTAATGGTAATTTCGAAGGAAAGATTTTTTTAATAAATCCGAAAAGAGCTTTTATTTTTAATAGAAAAGCTTATTCATCAATATTAGATGTAGAAGAAGTCATAGACCTTGTAATGATTGTTATTCCTGTAGAATTTATTTCTAAAGCTGTGAAAGATTGCATAACTAAAGGAGTTAAAGGAATAGTTATTATGACAGCTGGGTTCAGGGAGGCAGGAGAAAAAGGCAAATTATTAGAACAAGAAATTATATCTTTAGCGTCTCATAATGGTGTTAGAATCATGGGCCCAAATTCTAACGGTATTTTCTCTGCATCTGGAAAAATGAATTTGCTAGGAGTCCCTAATATAGCATTCGGACCTTTGTCAATTATTGCTCAAAGTGGTAACATCATTGTCTCCTTAACTCATTACGCAGAACGACGGAGTATCGGAATTAACAAAATTATTTCAGCAGGAAATGCACAAGGTATAGAACTTAGCGAAATAATAGAATATCTAAATAATGATCCTGGAACAAAGGTAATTATTCTTTATATTGAAGAAATAAGAAATGGAGTTAAGTTTTTAGAAGCTGCACGTGCATGTGTTAAAGATAAACCGATTGTTGCTTTAAAGATAGGATCCAGTAGTTCAGGAAGACGATCTGCATTATCACATACAGGTTCCTTAACTGGTGATGAAATAATTGTTAATGCAGCATTTAAACAAGCTGGAATAATTCGGGTACACAACGTGGATGAATTAATCGATGTTGCCACATCATTAGCAAACCTTCCACATCCCAAAAGGAATAATGTGGCAATAATATCTGAAGGAGGGGGTGATTTTACTGTTGCAGCAGACAACGCAGAACGTTATGGATTAAAGTTACCAATAATATCAAAGAAATCACAAGATTTAATTCGTCCACTAGTCCTCAAAGGGGTTTCTATAGTTAATCCCATTGATTATGGCGCAAGTGCAGAAGAACATCCAGAAGATATACATAAAATAGTTGAAATATTAATGAAAGAAGAGATTATTGATTCGATATTCATCACTGGTTTTTTTGGGGGATATGAACAAATCATTGCTTCACATATTGGGAAACAGGAAAAAGAAACTAGTCAAAAACTAATTGAATTAATGAGTCAATATCAAAAACCTATAATAGTTCATAGTTCCTTTGGAGAAGAAGCAGTAGAAGCATTGAGAATATTGAAAAAGAATAATATTTTTGTTTCTTCATCATCAGAACGTGCAATGCAATGTTTAGCATCAATAACACATTATTCATTAAGGAAAAAGCAATTAGCAAAGGCAAAAAAAATTATCAATACTAAAATGGCATCTAAATTAACTATTCTTTCTCAAGATAGGGAATTTCAAAGACTGAATAACCCAAATGAATTCATTATTAGAGAGCTTTTACAAAGACATCAGATAGAAATTTCCAAGCATTATTTAGTGAACACGATAGAAGAAGCAGTAGAAAAAGCAAAAAAAATAGGTTTTCCAGTAGTTTGTAAAGTAGTTACATCTCCAATTATTCATAAATCAGATATTGGAGGGGTAAAACTACATTTACATACAGTTGAAAATGTAAGAAAGGCTTTCACTGAAATCTACGAACGAGTAGGAAAATTTGTTAGTCGGGAGTATATACAAGGTGTATTAATTACTGCAATGGCGCCCAAAGGAATAGAATGTATAATAGGACTAAAAAGAGACCCTCAATTTGGACAAGTTGTATTATTTGGTTTAGGAGGAATTTATGTAGAAGTGATAAAAGATGTTTCTATCAAAGTATTACCACTTACAGATCTAGATCTTGAAGAAATAATAACAGAATTGAAATGTTATCCATTATTCACAGGTATACGGGGACAAGAATCTGTTAATATAGAAAAAATCAAAAAATTGATATTAGATCTGGTAAATTTCTTCCTAATTTATCCAGAAATAAAAGAAATGGATCTGAATCCAGTAATTTTCCATAAAAACGGATTCACCATTGTAGATGCGAGAATTTTAACATTTTAAGAGATGAAAATGAATTGAATTTGACTTGTTTGACCTATGAAAAAGAAAATAGTTATGCCATCATTACTCTTAATAGACCAGAAGTTTTAAATGCAATGAATGCACAAATGTGGCATGAATTAAGAGATGTTTTACAACAAGCCAAAGAAGAAGAGGATAATAAAACAATAATATTCACTGGAGCAGGAAGAGCTTTTTCATCAGGAGCAGATCTAACAGAATCTCAGTACCGATCAAAAGAGGAATACAGAGATTATTTAGAAGAACTACAAAAAATATCAAAAGAAATCATCTTCTATCCAAACCCAACTATTGCTGCAATAAATGGATATGCATTAGGAAGCGGACTAGAACTTGCTTTGGCATGTGATATACGATTAGCATCACAACAAGCCAAAATGGGATTTCCAGAAGCTAAAATAGCATCTTCAATAACAGGAGGAACTTTTCTATTATTAAAAGAAATAATTGGATTAGGAAAAGCAAAAGAACTATTATTTACTTCTAGATTCATTACAGCTGAGGAGGCAAAGAAAATAGGAATGATAAATCAAGTAGTAACAATGGAAGACTTACTCCAAAAAGCGAAAGAATTAGCTAAAGAAATCTCAAAAAATTCACTATTATCAATCCGAGTAATGAAAGAAGGATTAAGACTTTCACAAGATAAGACATTAGATGAAATAATGGAATATGAAGTTGGAAGCTGTTTAAAAACGGTTACAACAGAAGAAAGAAAAGAAAAATTAAAGGAATTTCACAAAAAAAAATGATAAACCAGTTTTATTAGATCAACATATCAAGAAGTTACTAAAATCCGTTAAAAAAATAACAACACCCTGAATTTGACCGTAGTGATTAAGCTCAGTAATGGAATAAAGGAGAAAAAAATTTTGAAATTTAAGAAGAAGATTTATTTTTGAAACAGCGACTACGAAGAAAAAAATTTAAAAGTCAAGCTATTTTATTTGGAAGCAGACAAAGTAACGTCTGTTTCTTTTATTGTTCGACGACCGCTGTTTCGTGCAATTTCTACTGAATATCTGGCTACTTCGAGACCACGCTCTCCTAATAAATCGTTCAGTGCTTTAATTGCACCACTTGATACACGGAAAGCGCCGGCTTCACGGATTAATTTCTCTACTTTTGCAGAAGCGAAAGCTTGTCCTTTAGATCGGCTAGATCTACGTCGACTTGATTTTGCTGCAGCTGGAGCTGCTTTTTTACCTTTTTTTGACACGGTTAATCACTTTTATTGTTTTTTTTTGTCCTGACAATTTAACCATAGGATTGACTTATAGGTCCACCATTAGTTTTTTTAACGGACAAAACATGTAAAAACTATTACGTCTTTTAAATATTGTGATAATTTTTATTTTCTCATCGATTTGTTATTTAAGCGTAGAAACGAAAGAGTAAATAGAGAATCCGAAGGAAATCAAGAAGGAAGATTTAACAGAGGACCAAGAGAAATACATAAAACAACCTGTTGTGATTGTAGAAATGATTACGAATCGCTCTTTGTTCCAACTCAAGGAAAACAAGTCTATTGCTGAGATTGTTTTCAAAAACGAAGGCCTATTAATTAAAATATTTCGTAGTCCTTATTTCTAAACATAACCAAGATAAAAATTTATGTTGGATCGAATATAATTTTATATATATTCACATGCAAATTCTATTTTAGATATCGTAGGTAAAAAAATATCAATATTATTACTATCAATGGTTTTATTGATTTGAAACGTTCTGCATCAACTAAAATTAAAACTCTTTAATAAATATCGATTATCAATTACTTACCAACTATTATTATAACGGATACTTTTCCATTCAAATACTTAAAAAGTGTAAATAGGTTTTTTAAGCATCAATATCCGGAAATATTCGATTTCATGTCAAAAGAATAAAAAATAGTTCCTGAAAAATAAATTTTAGCAATAAAAAAAGAACAATGGAAAAGTTAGATGAACTATATTAATTGATTATTCTAATAGTTTCAAGTTATTTCCCTCCACACAACTCTAATTATTTAGATTTACTAATATGCCTCTGAAAATAACACCGATTATCTTTTTAAAGCAGGAAAGATGAATAAATGGAAGTACTAGCAAAAGAACAAATTATCAACCAGAAACAAGAACGAGAAAGTATTTTTTACAACCTGACACGCAGTGTATGTCCAACCTGTAAAAAGAGCATTGATGCTCAAATATTGATCAGAAATAATAAGGTAATAATGAAGAAACGTTGTCAGGAACATGGTTGGTTTGAAGCTCTTCTATCGTCTGATTTTGAGAATTATAGGTATTGGGAGCGTTTCAATAAGCCTGGTACACTCCCTTTAGAGTTTCAAACAGAAGTCAAAGAAGGATGCCCTTCTGATTGTGGGCTCTGCTCTTCACATCAACAGCATACTTGTTTAGGTATTCTAGAAATAACTCAGTCATGTAATTATGATTGTCCTGTCTGTTTTGCTAGTTCTGGAATATCCCAGAAGCATAATCATCTTGATTTTGAAACGATTAAAGGAATGGTTAATACATTGATTCGTTCCGAGGGAACGGTAGAACTAATTCAAATTAGTGGAGGTGAGCCTACGATTCATCCTCAAATTATTGAGATTATAAAGTTTACAAGGGATACAGACCATATTCAAACAATAATGATAAATTCAAATGGGCGAAGGTTTGCGAAAAGTGTAGAATTTTGTGAAAAGGCCAAAAATGCTGGACTAAATGGAGTTTATCTTCAATTTGATGGGTTTGACTCCTCAACTTATAAGACTCTAAGAGGAAATTCGGAATTACTCGGCGAAAAGCTCGATGCTATCAAAAATCTTTCATCTGTAGGTATTAAAATTACCCTATCGATGACTGTTGTGAAAGGGATTAATGATAATGAAATAGGGGAAATTATTCGTTTTATCCATAAAACACCTGGTATCAATGGACTCTCCCTACAGCCGGTTTTTGCAGAAGGAAGATTAGAGCAATATTACGATCCGATGGATCACTTAACATTACCGGATATTTTACAACGAATTGAAGAGCAGACAAATAATTTATATAGAAAAACAGATTTTTTTCCAATTCCGTGCCCATATCCTCATTGTTCAGGGATAACTTTTTCTTATCAAGATCCGGAAACGGGAGAATTCACCACAATAAAACGAATTATTGAAGTGGAAGATTATTTGGATTATTTCAAAAATAGCATAACTCCCGATGTAGCAGGAACGATTAAAGATGCCTTAGAGGGTTTATTTTCATTTTCTACATCAGCTGGTTCACGCGAGCTTGTAGAAGATTATTGTAATGCCTGTGGTATTGATTTAAATTTGGAATCCATTCGGGCACAACTTGGGGAGTATATAGATCATGTTAAAATGATTACTATTAAACCTTTTATGAGCGCTTGGGATGTTGATGTCAAACGTTTAATGAAATGCTGTGTTCATGAAGTATTACCTGATAATAAAATAATTCCATTTTGTGCATATAATATTCTTTATCGAGATAAATATAATGAACGGTATTTCAATAACAATAAGAAATTTGAATACAGAAATAATTCAGAAGAGAACAAAGGAATCAATATAATTCCACTCAATGTTGAATAACGATGGTTAGTCTAGAGTTTTTTAAAAGTGACCAAGACTTTTCGAGTGCGTGTTGTAATTTTTATGAGAATAAACATATCCAAACCTTTTTAGGACCTAGTTTTCATCCCGGAGGTTTAGCATTAACCAAAGAATTAGGATTAAAGCTTGGATTAAGACCTTCAGATAAAATTCTGGATTTAGCTTCGGGGATAGGTACTACAGCTATATTTTTAGCAAAAAAATTTGGATCTTCTGTCACAGGAATCGACTTAAGCCATAAAAATGTTATAAAAGCGAATACAATAGCAAAACAGGAAAATTTAGATCATCGTGTAAAATTTAAGATTGGAAATGCAGAACAATTGTCTTTTAAAGATCAATCCTTTGACGTTGTTATAATTGAATGTTCTTTTTGTCTTTTCCAAAATAAAATATCAGTTAGTCAAGAAATATATCGCGTGTTGAAAGATAATGGTCGTATTGGGGTGTCGGATATCGTAATAGAGAAAAAATTACCTTTCGAAATAGAACAAATGATCTTTCAAGTTGCTTGCTTAGCAAATGCACTTTCAACTACAGGATATACACAATATTTTAAGAAATCTGGTTTAAAAATTCAATTATTAGAACACAAAAGTGACGTTCTTATTGAAATGCTCTCAAGGTTTAAAAAAATGCTTTTTGTAGCTGAATTAGTGTCAAAGACAAAAAAAATCAATTTAGGTAACATTAGTCTTTCACAAGTGAAAAATTGGCTTCGAGAAGGAGAAAAATTCATACAAGATGGTTCTCTAAATTATTTAGTTTTAATTGCAAAAAAAGTTAAAGATGCAACTTAATTTGTAATGTGTTGAAAAATCTAAGATTTAATACTTATAATTTTTTCATTTGAGATAAGTTAAAATTATATTGTCTTGTCCATGCTTCTGCAGTAGAATTTTTTAATGAAGTCACGGTGAAAGTTTAGACTACCTACCTATCAAGAAGTTTCTAAAGTCCGTAAAAAAGCACAATTTCAATTTCAAAAAAAGACGAAGAAAATTGATACTTATGGAAATAAAGGATACAATAAAATTCGATAACAAAAATCATCGATTAACTATTCCAGTTGGTTATTCATCGTATTTAGATGTTCAAGATACAGAAATTGCTATTAAGAAGATTAAAGATACTTTTGAAAAAGCTTTTGCTAGAAAATTAAATCTCACAAGAGTTACTGCACCAAGATTTGTCCTCGCTCAAACTGGTATTAATGATGACTTAAACGGTATTGAAATGCCAGTTTCTTTCAACATTCCGGGTGTAAATAATAAAAAAGCTGAAATTGTCCATTCATTAGCTAAATGGAAGCGAATGGCATTAGCATCATATGGTTTTGAACAGGACCAAGGATTATATACAGATATGGATGCAATTAGGGCTCAAGAAATCCTCGATAACATTCATAGCATTTATGTTGATCAATGGGATTGGGAACTGGTCATTAATACCAAACAACGTTCATTAGATTACTTGAAATTGATAGTACAAAAGATTTACGATACTATTCGATTTGTAGAGCAACAAACTTGTGAATTTTATCCTCAAATTACCCCAGTTTTACCTGAAAAAATAACGTTTATCCATACTGAAGATTTACTCACTCAATACTCAAATTTATCACCTCAAGAGCGGGAAAACGCAATTTGTGAAAAATACGGGGCTGTTTCCCTCATAGGAATCGGAGGAACATTACCCGATGAAACAATTCATGATGGAAGAGCACCAGATTATGATGATTGGTCAACTCCTACTCTAGATGGTAAAAAAGGACTTAATGGGGATATATTAATCTATAATCCAGTATTAAAACGCGCATTTGAAATATCTTCGATGGGTATAAGAGTTGATAAAACTACCTTAAGGCGACAATTAGAATTAACTAAAACTACAGATAGAGAAAACCTTTTTTGGCATAAAAAATTACTCAATGACGAATTTCCTTTATCTATTGGGGGCGGTATTGGACAATCACGACTTTGTATGTTTTACTTACGTAAAGCTCATATTGGAGAAATTCAATGTGGAATATGGCCCGAAGGTATGATTCAAACTTGTAAGAAATATAATATTTCACTTCTTTAAATAATAACTTAGAAATACCCATCAATCGACAATAAACTCTCAGTTATAACTTCTAAAATAAAGCTCAAATTAAAAGAATATTGACTTTTACCGTATTGATGTAAACTCACCGTTTCTGAAAAAATTTTCTTGATTTCTTAAGCAATAATGATTTCTGAGTTTTCTAAGACATGACCAAGTTCGAACAACGCCTTTTCAACTTCAATAATATTTTTACCGATCTTAATTGAACCACTAACTACACACTGAATTCGACTGCAGTGATTAAGCTCATTACTGGAAAAAAAGAGAAAAAAAATTTTTAATTTTAGAAGTAAATTTGTCTTTGAAACAGCGACTACGAAGAAAAAAATCAAATTTGTTAAACTATTTTATTTGGAAGAAGACAAAGCAACGTCTGTTTCTTTTATAGTTCGACGACCGCTGTTTCGTGCAATTTCTACTGAATATCTGGCCACTTCGAGACCACGCTCACCTAATAAATCGTTCAGTGCTTTAATTGCACCACTTGATACACGGAAAGCGCCGGCTTCACGGATTAATTTCTCTACTTTTGCAGAAGCGAAAGCTTGTCCTTTAGATCGGCTAGATCTACGTCGACTTGATTTTGCTGCAGCTGGAGCTGCTTTTTTACCTTTTTTTGACACGGTTAATCACTTTTATTGTTTTTTTCGTCCTAACAATTTAACCTAATGATTGACTTCATAAGTCCGCCAATAGATTTTTTATTGGACTAAACATGAAATAACTATTACGTTTTTTAAACATTGTGATAATTTTTATTTTCTCATCAAGAAAGATTTAGGCATTTAACCAGTTTTTCTCTTGTTACTCACTAGACAAAAGACTCGCGTGATTTAGATTTTGTAAACGGGTTACTTCTTGATGTGGTTGTAAATGGCATTGGTTAAATATGGCTATCTGTTATCGGCTATATATGGTATTATAGACAAGCAAAATGGAAATTTTACAGTTTCATGACAAGCCGCAGAAGACATACTACTTCTCATACAGTAAATTTGGCGAGATGCTTCTAGAAATAATATTAATACGAAATATAAAAAATCGTTTATAAGGTATTTTTCTTCAGTCGATCACTATCCTTCATTTGCTCGTTTTTTCCTTATTTAGACTCCAACAAATACTGTAATTCCTTATGGAAAAGAGTTGACTAATAAAATTTTTTCATTTATATTTTAAGTATCTAATAAATAATTACCATGTTCTTTAACAATAAGTTCATCCAGTATCTAGACCAACAGTTTGAGTCTATCATATTGATTATTAATTTCTTCAGAATAATTCATTATCAAATCTGACCTTATTTTAAGAATGTTTCTTTTTAGTTATTTTTTTTTTAAAAATTTAATTAATTTTTCAAAAAGTAGGGAGTCTTATTTTAGGATAGAATAACTTCTTGATTCAGACTCTAATTGTTGATTTTGTTCACGTAGGTCGCATCCTGACTCAAAAACCGACCGAAGATTAGTTAAAAAGTAACTCCATCCTAAAATACAACTTAAGTTATATGTAACATACCCATATTCGTTATCTGCAATATTTTCTTGAGATATTTCAATTCGACAATGATTATTACCATTATCATGAAAAGTAACAGTCACTACTACGTTTTCCTCTGAATCAGGTTCCTTTTTTCCAAAAGTAAATTTGAATAATGAATTATCAACAATATCAAGAATTTCGCCAGATAATTCTAATCCTGAATGAAATTTCCAAATATATTTATCTTCCTTTTTAATTTTTTCATTAAATGATCTTACCTCGTTGTTTGAAGTTAAAAATATAGCTTCTTTAAGAAACCATTGTATTATTTGATTAGATGAAGTCCATTTTTGGAAAACCTCTTCTTTGGTAGTTTTGAAGTATTCCTGAATCTTAAAAGAAGTCCACTGATAATTTTCTAGAGGATACCCACTTGGAGCATCAACGTGCATACGATTTTCATTTTCAACTCTCAAATCATAGTTATTTTCAATAATAGACTTCATATTATTCATATGAAATACCCAACCCATATTACAACTAATATAATAAAAAACGCGACCATAATTACTGTCAGCCATATTATCTTGTAGGATGTCAAACCAGATTTTATCTCGTTTTTCGTGAAAGGTAAATGTCACCACGACATAATCATTTGTATTAGGTTCGTTTTCACCAAAGGTAAAAGAAAGAGACTTGTTTTCGTTTATAGCAAGTATTTTCCCTTCAACGGTGCTACCAATGTGATAGGTCCATTTGAAAGTGTCACCTGGATGTATAATCTCGTTTTGTTCTCTAATTCGGCCCTTATTATCTTTGTATTCCGTCTTTTCTACGAACCATTCAGTTAATCCTTTTGGAGTCACGCACATACGAAAAATTTCGTTTACTGTGGTATTTTTAATATAAATTCTTCGTTTAAAATATGTCCAATCATGTTTTTCCTTTAACATAGTTATTCACTAGCTTTCTTTTATTTAAATATCTTTTTCTATAATCATTGGAAATATATAACTCAATAATTAATTCTCGAAAAATATTATGTTACGAATATCGTAATGATATAATATTTAAATACGTTTTGAAAGATAAAATAATAAGAAAAAAACTAAAATTATTCTGAGAAAAAGGATTATGCGAACTATACATGATGTATTAGCTGATGAAACCTCTGCTGCGATACTAGCTCAAATCACAATGATCACAGAAGGACTTTCAGCATCAAGCATATCAAAAAATATTAACATACCACAAAGTACGGTATATGATCATTTGAGAATGCTAGAAAAAGATCAACTAATATTTTCAGAAGAAATAAAGGTAAAAAACTTTCTCAAAAAAATTTGGTATAGAACAAAACAGAAAACGTTTCCAGATAGTCAATATGTGGAGAATAGGATTTATAATACGACCTTGTTATCAAATACCAAGGACATCAGTTCGAGAATAAGGTTTTCGCAAGCTTTGGTAAGAAAAAGTTTAGTGAATCTCGAAGGAATAAATGCAAAGGAATTTGCTAAGATCCAAAAAGAAAGCGCTAAACCAGTAGTCATGAGGCAATTAATAATAAATGAGGAGGATTATCATTTTGTAATCAAACGATTAATTGAGATAGAAAAAAAATTGGAAGAAAAAAATGTGACAAGCATGGAGGATAGAGGTTCATTGTTGAAAGAAGAAAATTGCTTAATATTTTACTTTGGATTACCCGATTTAGAATCTAAGGAGAAGGAGAAATAATTTTATGGAAATCAGAATCAAATTGATTTGTTAAAATAATAAAATTCATTTATACCTTTTTAGCAAATATATCAAATGAAAAAGCGTGCTTTAATATCAGAAATAATAGGATTCTTGGAATCAATCATTTGAAAGCGATAATATGCACTAAATAATTCTTTTAGTAATTTGAAATTTAAAACTAGAAGAAAAGGCATAAAAAAATCAAACTTGGATCCCTAAGTATGTTATTGAAATTATTGTATTTATAAATCCGAAATGTTAATAAGAAACCAAAGATAAATTACTTGTTTAATTATGATAACTATCAATTTAGATAATAAAACTTGGATTCCTCCTGAAGATTATATTCTTATCTTAAAAGGTTTGACAGAGAAAGAGTACTGGGAATTTAGCTCCGAAGATCTAAAAGTGGAGTATTCTCAGGGTTGTTTATTTATTCATTCACCAGCTTCGATTAAGCATGAAAAAATTTTTAGTTTTCTGCACCGATTTATTAATGATTATTTAGAAAAAAAAGATCTAGGAGAATTACTAGGATCTCGTATCGCAATCTTACTACCTAATAATGGTCATCGACCGGAACCAGATTTGATATATTTTTTACCAAACTCATTTAGCATAGATAATGATGCTATTTATGTTGGAAACCCAGAATGGATTATTGAAATTGTTTCTAAAGGAACAGAATCCCATGATCTTGGTGAAAAACTTTCATGGTATCAGGATGCAAAAATTCAAGAAATTTGGTATATCTATCAAGATCCCCCTAAACTGTTGAGATATTTATTAGGTAATAATAATAAATATTCATCAGAATCAATCGAAAAGGGAGAAATAGCCCCAAAAAGATTCCCGGAAATGAAAATTAATTTAAAATGGTTGAAAGAATTCCCAAAAATAAGCGATTTATAGTATTTTTCTGAAAGTTTGGGAATATCTGATAAGGAAATAGAAAAAAAAGTAAAAATGAATTGGGGAGATTCATGGCCAATAAAAAAGATCATTTTCATGATGATTCATCATGATGCTTATCACTTAGGACAAATATATACCATAAGAAACTTATATAGAATACAAAACCAATAAACCTTGTACTAAAATTTTCAGCTATTTTAGTAAAATTCGCCTATTAAAGATTTTTTCGATACGTCGACTTTTTTTCCTTGGAAAAAGTTTCATAATTTAAATCACAAACTAATAAGAATAACCCAAAATAACAGAAAATTAATATACAATAGTTTTATCAAAATTAATGCTGTGTTAGAGTTCTCCATAATCAAACATCCTCATTTAAACAAAGAAATACTTCTAAAACCTAATCTGATTTTATCCCCAAGGATTTAGAAATCCTTACTAACTTCAAGGATATTATTCAAAATTTGCTCGTAAACAAAATAAATAAGAAATTTAAAAAAAAAACATTAAGGAATTATAATTTTTAGGTAATCCGAGTAAGTAAAAACAAAAATACACCAAGACCTAAGAATAATAGGCCTGCTATTAATAAATAAATACCCACTCCTGTATCTAAAGATAAAACTCCACCAAAGGTAATAAAAGCTCCTAACCCTAGACTTAGTACACTATTTCTCATTGTTTTCTTCCTGTTATCTTTAGCTTTAGCCATGGCATTCTTTACTATCTTATCCGTATCTACATTTGCTACCGCTCGCTCAGCGATCTCTTTAATTTCTTCATCTGATAAACTCATAATATTCACCATGTTATTTGAAATTATCAATACTTTTTAATTTTTCGGTTAATTTGGGTATTTTTTTCTTCTTATTCGAATAATTAGGATTACCTACTACCATAAATCAAAAAGTTTTACATGGACTCCAGAAGGGTATTTAAGTTATGTTAAGTTGAAAACCAAAGAAAAACAATGAAAAGAAGATGAATCATCCAAATAATTTTATTCTATCAGTAATCTGGGAGTTAAATCATGGATACCAAGATTTATTAGAGGTCTTGGATACCTTAACAAAAGAAGAAGCCCAGTGGATGCCGACTTCAACCTCAAGAACATTAGATATTATTCAAAATTGGAATAGATTTGGAAATGGATGGATAGAAGAACAAAATTTGGATCTGATATCAACTATTGAATATTTAATTTTACATATAGCTCAATGTAAATTAATGTATGATGAATGTGCATTCAGAGAAGCGAAACTACAATGGAAGGAGTTAGATTGCCCTGAATGGCCAGAAAGTAAGCATTATCCGAAAAAAATACAAGAAAAATTGGTGGAAAGCATTAAGGGAATATCTGATAATGAATTAGAAAAAAAAGTAAAAACGAATTGGGGTGATTCATGGTCGATAAAAAGGATCATTTTCACGATGATTCATCATGATGCTTATCACTTAGGACAAATAAATATAATAAGAAATTTATATAGAATACATAACCAATAAACCTGATACTAACTAATATATTTTTTTCTATGATAATGAATAACTAAACGCATTTAAAAGTTAATTAGTAATTTCAATTGGTTTTTCAAAGCGAAATTATTATTAGAAGATTTTAAGCAAAATTTCTTTAGAGGAAAATACTTGGATGGATAATTAACATTCATCGAAAAAAGATTTTCTGAGACTTGTAGTTTATTAAAAATATGAATTAGTTCATTATTTTGTGAATCGGTTATTTTAAACTTTTTATTGCGAAAATTAATTTGATTATTTTCAAAATCAAAATTGTTTTTCTTAAGCGTTAAGACTTCTGGTAACCGCAAACTAGTAACAGTTAATAAAATTGTTAGTAAATGGATTTGATAGTTATTAAGGTCTAATTTAATTGCTGAATTTTGATTAAAATTAGTGACTTCATTTTGACAGGTAAAATGATAGAATTTTTCACTAAAAACCAGTGATTTTTTACAAAAACAGCAAAAAGATTGAGATTCAGTAATATCCATGGTTCCTGATCCAGAATAATTGATTTCCTTATCATTAAAATAAAAGCGAAGAAATACTAAAAATTAAACAAAATTGAGTAGTTATAATTATTCACAGCAATTATTATTGCGGAAATGGAAGGTAAAAAGAAGGAAAAATAATCCTAGGCGAATTAACATTTTTTATATTTTTTAACTTTTTTTATCACTAAAAGACTAAATATGGTGATTAAAAATGCGTATCCTGAACTCGTTACTGGATTAGACTCATTTGTTGATTTAACTAGTGTAGAAACATTAAATGCATTTGTACTCAATAATTCCCTACTTTCTTCTTTAGTTGTTGTAATTTTTAATCTATTGCTTACTTCCGAAGATATTGTATGGATAATACTAAATTTCAATAGTATCCCTGTTTCAGAATCATAATAACAGGTAATTTTAACTGAATCCAAATCCAAAATCAATTTATAGGCTTCACGAGGAACGTTAACAATAGTAATTGATTCGATAGAGGTAAGATTCAATTCAGAACTGCTTACCCAAACTTTATCTCCTAAAGTTAACCCGCGAGGATCGATGTAACTATTTGCATAATTTGCTGAACCTAATCCTTGAGTATTTACGTATTCCCTTGTTGTAATGTTAATTAAATATAATCCATTAGCAAATATACTAGTGGTCTCATTCGAGATAATACTGCTTACATTCTCCATTAAATAAGACATATAAGAATGAATTGAAACATTTAAAACACCCTCAATAGGATTTTCGATCCAGATAAAATCTTTTTCGTTTACGTTAGTATAATCAACGAAGTCTCCTTCAGTATTTATACTAGCAATTTCAGCAAAACCCGTGAAATTCCATGTATATGTGGAAAAATTACCATCGACCGGCCTAAACGGTTCTTCTGATAGAGAAATCGCATTACCACTTGAAATTATCGATGAATTAAATAAAAATATTAAAATTGTTGATATAAAGAAAATTCTTTTAATTTTTAACATTTCTTTACCCCTTACTCTAGAAAAAACAATCTTATTATCACTAAACTTCAACAAAATTTAAATGGTTTGGAACAGGAAATGAAAAAAATCTTAGGTATAACTCTCATTAAGAATAGTTCGATTTAGAATGCCCAGAATGGCCAGACCTTCATAATGTCCAAAAGTACTTGAGCATCTTTGATAAACTTGTTTAAGTCCAAAAACCAAATTGATAAGACAATTTAATTCAATGATATAAAAATTCTATAAACATTCCATAATAGTATGTCACTAATCTATACTTTTCTTATTTTCAGTCTGTTTTTTAGAATATTGATGAATCAGATACCAAATTCCCATACCAATAATAACTAAACTAATGTATTCCTCTTGGAATCTATTCAGGATGTTTGAATTGAGAAAAGAATGCACCAGGATTGATCCAATAATTACTATAAATAAAATATTGTGTGTCAGAGTTCGAAATTTTGGTTTAATTCGTTCTAATACTTTCAATGGTAGCATAATTAGGATTAAGGCAATTGACATCCAAAGAGCCATTCGTGCAAAGAATTGGCCAACTGATTCAGCCAATTCGAAGTCTAAAGGAGGGGGTAAGAAAGCCTTGATTAAAATATCGAAAATTTGGGAAAATTCACCAGTTCTAATAGAATAATAACCGATTAATATGAAAACATGAATTACTACAAAAAAAATGATCATAGAAGCAAAAAAATAATGAATTTTTTGACTTTTGATATGAAACAATGTTTTAACAGCATTAGTATGAAATATTGCCATAATTAGGAATAGAAATACTGCAAGAATTCCTGCAATGTTACCAATTGTTCGTAAAGTGATAGGAATACTCTCTAATTGGAAAGCAATTATTGATCGTTCCACTGGGCCAATAGGAATAATATATAAAGGCTGGCCTGTTGATTGAATAAGAGATTGAATTTGATTATCATAAAACGCTCCTATAACAACCATTCCTAAATTAGTAAGAGTACAGGTATGATAGAAACGTTGACCTGCAACTCCTGCTTCAAGAATGCTCAACCGATCAGCAGTAAGCTGAATGTTTTTCGAAGATATTGTAATACTAAAGCTGGCTGATCCAATCCACTGTTGATCAAGGCCAGCTTGTTGAAGATCAAGAATTTTATCAGTGTTTTCTAAAGAAACAAATGAACCAGTACTTGAATTAATATTATACACTCCAGGGTTAATATCAGTGATTTTTTCTCCAACAAACATAGTATAATCTAAAAGTGAATTGTTTGAAAACCCAGGAAAAATTACTTGCCTATTTTTATTATTAATTCCTAAAAATAGTCTAAAAAACGTTTCAATTTCGGATTTAGTGATATTTTTATCTAAATAATCTCGAACTGATGAACGAAGTCTAATAGTTTCTTCAATAGAATAATCATGAATAAAGGAATCATTATCCAATATAGATAATTTTCCTGACGTCAACTTGTATTTATCAGATAAGAGATTAGAAGATTTTGTAAATCCTGCAATAAACTCTAATTTAGGCTCTTCACCTAGTATCTCTAACCAATCAGGTGTTTCTGAGGGAGAAACAAACGTTTGTAAAGATAAATCTCTACCCCATGAGGTTAAGCGTAAATTTTCTAAAACATGACCTAATTCTAAAGTAATATATTGGGGTGAGCGAGAACCATATCGAATAGAAGTTCTCGATTCGGTACTAGTAGCTATAAGCCAAATTGGACCAATTAAAC
>MDVS01000053.1 GCA_001940645.1 Candidatus Heimdallarchaeota archaeon LC_3 | reverse complement strand
AAGGTGATTTAAAAGTGCTGTATCATATATTACATGAAACATTATCCCAAATTAAAAGAAAGCTTAAAATTAGTTTGATTATACTTGATAGAGGTTTTATTTCATCTAAAATAGTCCAAACACTCTATTTATTTAATTATTCTTTTATAATAGCGTTCAGAAGAAGTAAAAAAATTACAAAAACCTGTAGATTGCTGGAAAATCCCAAAACTATGAATAAAAGTCAATTCTTCATTCCAAGCTTGAATAAAACGATATACCGAAAAAATACTAACTGTTGGGTAATAAAAGATTTTGAGTATGGAAATCCTTCAGTCAAGGTGAATCTAGTTATTTGGAAACTTAAAAGGAAAAAGAATAAATCAAAAGGAGATTCCGATCTAAATCATGAATATTTTTTGTATATAACCAGTCCAGATGTCTGTTCTAAAACAGTTTATGACTATTATGGAAAACGTTGGCGTATTGAAACAGCTTTCAGACAGATAAAGTCATTACAAGCCAAGACAAGAGTTATTCACCCATCACACAGAATATGGCTCTTTGCTGTTGCCTGCCTATTATACTCCTCATGGATCTATCGTCACCTTCCTAAAGATCCAGAATCGATCATACCGGAAGAATTGATTACAAATAAGCTTGAATTAGTATATAATAAATGGATCTATAATCATATCCCAATTCGTGAATTAATTGAGCAGTATCTGAGGATTTTAGACAAAAATTGTCTATCTTTATTTTAAAAGGAGGGATTTATATGTAACATTAATCAACGTTTAGACTGAACTTAGATAATTATTGACTACATTGTTTTTTACATTTATTAATCAATTTCAGGAAAATTATTATTTTTATTTTGCTCTAATAGATAATTTTAACCTAGAAGAATTATTTGAAAGTATTTTTAACATTGGATAAGTTCTTTTAACGAATGTTGTTGACAAACTCGAAAATCCCCTGAAAAATATTTGAATGTTATTTTTCAATAATTATTTAGGAGAACCAATAAATTGATGTGACTATATTTACTAATCATTTAAATATTTTTTGCCCACAAACACTCAATTTCAACATCTAAAATGATAATTACTTTTAAAAGCATTTGATTAATATCCCTCATTCGATTTTAAAATAATATTAAATGATTATAATTATAGTTTATATCTAATTTTCGTACTAAAAACTTCTCAAAGCAATTTTTTTAGTTTATAATATTTTCGGTGAATACAATTTGTCTGAAACTCAAGGTAGTCATCATTTTTTTGACTTATTTAGACATGAAATACGTTTAATACTCGTTAAAACAATTAATATTGGTGCTAGATCATTTAGTGACTTAAACAAAGCTGCTGGAAATATTGAAGGTGCTAAGCTCAATTTTCATCTTAAAAAACTCCTTGAGGGAAATGTAATTGAAAAGCAACATAAATCTTATAATTTAACTGAATTTGGTTTTCGAGCACTATCGTTTATTGAAGCTTTCGAATCTGGAAAATCAGTTGAAGAAGAACCTTTCACTGATGATCTAGATGAAGTTGAGCAAATTGAAGAAATGCTTGATGCTAAACATGTTATTACTATTGAACAAATAAGGCCTAAGGGTTTGCCTCCAGCTGTGAGAACAATCCCGTTTTTAATTGGTGATACTTCTATAAATTTAAATCAAAAAATTTCTTTGTCATTACCTCCTCCTGTTGAACTTGATTTAACGCCAAAAAAATGGATCAAAGACTATATTCAACCTATTAAGAAGCTTTTCAAGCATAAAGATACCCAAAAATGGTTGGAAAGTCGTATGCTTAAGTTAGCTTATGGAACTCGCGGTCTTAGAGATTATTGTATTTTGGATTCTTCATTAGCAGTTCCCCCTTTGAAATCTTTATTTGAACCGCTGTCACAGATTCTTATTACTCGTGGTAAAGCTGGATTATTTGCTAAAACGGGTATGGGTAAAAGTAGATTAATTCTTTATTTAACACATTGGTGGTTAACAAACCACGGATCACAAGTTCTTTTAATAGATAATCCAAAAGATCTAACAACTCAAGAATGGGAACAGACGTATGGTGTATTATCTGATAATATTTCAGCTGACAGTGGTAAATCCGGTTGGCTTTTAATAATTGAAGACGTTCATCTAACACCAAAAGAAAATTTAGAAATGATCAGGAAGTTTGTTTCAAATTCAGGACCCGCTACTTGGTCTATTTTAATTGCTTTTACAGAAATTGATGAAGATAAATTTATTGCAAAGGAAAATCTTTCCATCATTTCTTCAATAAAGAAAGATGTAATCCCACTAGAAATGTCTCATAACTTTAATTTAAGTAATAGTTGGCTAGAGTGGAGACCCTTTTTCCATGAATGGATTCAATGGGTTGCGTTAGATATTCTTTTAGACTATGTTCCTTGGAAAAATCAGAATTGGAATAAAATTGTAATAGATAGATTTAATTCTCCATGGTCTTTTGTAGTTTCATTAGGATTCTTGAAAACAGCCTTAGAAAATCTTCAAAGCTCAATTACTGATAATACTTTTCCTATAACGCTTTATTCTTTGTTAAGTATCTTATTTATCCTAAGAGAAGAACAAGGAATTCATCAAAGCCAACTCTCAGCGATATTGGAATCAACTTTATTGCAGGAACTCAAGGATATCTATTCTGATAATTGGAAAGAAGAACTAATAGAAATATTGGAAGAATGGGTAAATCCATTGAGCCGTTTACTTCCACCATTTAATTATAAACCCGTTGAAGGAAGTTTAAAACAAGAAATTGTAATTAATTTTTATCACTTTGAATGGGCAACTTATGTGTGTGAACACCTGTTAAATAAGGAAACTGATTATGTGTATAAATATTTATGTTCCCTTTTCAAGCGATCAGCCTTTCCCTTGTATTATTTATGGGAAAAATTAATGGAGAATTTAGCTGAGGAGAAAAGAACAAAATTTCTAACTTGGATACGATTGAACACACGATTTGATTTCTATAAAGGAGAATTGTTATTAGTATATTTAAATTTCAACAAAGAGGAATATATTTTTGTTAATAATTTTATTTTCCCAAAAGACATCATGAAGGATTTCAATAATACACAAATACTTAATTTAGCTTTTATTAAATCAGTAATTTCCAATATTTAATTAGATTTTTTTTTAGACAGATGAACAAAAATATTTTATCATTCCATCTTTTTTTCTGTTACCAATATAACCTAAATTTTGAAGCGAAATTAGATTTTCATTTACTTCACCAGATTTCAAACCAGATTCCCTTGCAATTTCTTCTATTGTTCCCTCTTCTATAGAAATCATTGCTAAAGCTGTACTTTGAAGATGATGAGGTAAATTAAAGATTTCTCCTGTGCTAAACTTCTTTGTTGGTTTGATGAGTTTTGATTCATCTGAATAATACTCTTTCCCCACTATTTCATAAATTGATTTTTTAAATTCAATTAACTCGTTATTGTCTAGCTTACCACTATCAATTTTTTCTCCATATTTATTCATAAAGCGTAATCCAACTGTTTGTAATACAGATTCGGGTCTGGTTGGAACATCTGTTACTAATACAACTCTATATAATCCAAATGATCTAAAATGATAAGATAATCCCTCAATTTCTATGCTTTTCATTTCTGAACGGCCGAGTTCATTTGCAACCCCCGAAAGAGCTGTTATTAAACCTCCTAAAATTAATTCATTTGGAATTTCTTCTGGAGAATGAAAATTTTCAGAGATTAATATTTTTCCCTGAACGGAAATAATGTAAACAGCATAAATTATCATTCGGTTATTACCACATTGGGTCCATTCTAATACATTCAATTAATTTTTTATTTTTCATCAAATAAGTCTGGGATAATTTTAACTAGGACTTGGGAAAATACATGGTCGGGCTGATGAATTGTAAAAATTGTTCTCTGACTTTCCTCACCTTTCAAAACTTTTAACGCTTCATTAAACTCAATCGTTTGAAAACTGTAATCAGTAGGGATCCAACCCAGAAATTCAACAACTTTTTCTCCAATATTCTCTGTAAAGATTTTTTCTATCATTTGCTCAATTTCTTTGGTGGTTGTTTCATCCTTAATAGCTTCTAATGGAACTTGATTAGCTAAAACTAGAGATCTGTTTTTCAAAGAGTTAAACAATCCAGCAATCATATTGGTAGTCCCATAGATATCTGCATTTCCTAATTTAATAATAAATAGAGATGTATCTGTTACTAAAATGGAATTCACTGTGGAATAACCCGTACCAGGAGAACAATCTATAATAAAATAGTCAATACTATAATTAGGATCCTCTTGAATCTCTCTTTTTAATCTTATTAGTCGTCTTAGCATGATTAAAGAGTCCGTATTGTCGATTCGAATCACAAACTGTATAGATTCAGGGCTTGGATCAGCAAAACCAATATATAATTTTCCGGGTAAATTGAATTTTGAAGAAAAATCTTGTATACATTCTGAATATTCTTTTGATGGGTTTTCACCAAAAAGATAATTATTTATCCAGGGTATCCCTGGTTTAAAAAACGTCATCATAGAAGGTCCATGAAAATCACAATCAAGTAAAAGAACATTTTTACCTTGTTTTGCTAAGTGAGTGGCGATATTTACTGCAATACTTGTTTTTCCAACCCCACCTTTATTAGATAATATAGTTAAACTCTTCAATTCATCTCAGATCCATTAATATATTTAATAATTTTCAAATAGTAAATCCTAATGCTAAGATTTTTCTTCAATATTTAATTATTTCGCATAAAATGACAAAATTCAGGGAATCATATTTGGTTTTTATTAGACATATATTGGGTACTTAGCCTATAGTCATTTTAGTTTTGGTCAACATATGAATTTTAAGTGAATTTTTCTTTACTATTTTCTTATAAATGAACCAAAAATATTCTTTTTTTCATTATTTATTGTCACTGTTACCAATCCATTGAGCAATTTCATTTTTAATTTCTTGTCTATCTGAAAATTCTGCATGTTTTAGCGCTTCATTAAAACTATCTTTAGCTTCTTTTGTTAATCCTCTCATACTTAATGATTTTCCATATAATAGATACCATTTAGCTAGTGATTGTGATTTCTCATAAATTTGCTTATATTCATCCAAATACTCAACAGCTTGATCAATTTCATAAATTAAGAATAGGGATTCGATAAGAAAACTATGAAGTACAACATTTTCTTCATTAATTTTAATTTCAGATATGATCTTATCATAAGAACCTTTTTCAGATAGCAAATAGATATTCAGAATTTGAGAAAGGTTCAATCGTTCTTGAAAATCGAATAATGATAATTGATCATCAATATTATTCATTAATGGCTTTATATTTATTCCAAAAAAGTTTTTAAATATCAAAACCAACCATATTTTATAATAAGAGATCCACATCTCGTTATTATTGTCAAAAATAAGAATACATTCCTTTTTCGAGACTCTTAGCAAGCTTTGAAGTTTAGAAAATGTTTTATTGTGATGTGTATTATAATCTTCAATTTCTATATAATCATGTAAATAAAACAGCGATAAAGGGGTATTAATTGCTAAATTCACTAATCTGTTTATTTGTCTTTCCAGGTCTATACTTATTACATCACTATTATGTAAAATCAGTAATAATTTCTTTTTAGGATCAATAGCATTTGTCAAAGAAATTAAAGCAGCTTGAATTGCTTCCCAATCATCTTTTACTAATAAATTTATGTTTTCAATGAAAAGAATAGGTGTTTCATACTTTAAAGACCAAAAGTGAGACAGAAAATTTACAAAAAATTTCTTACCAAATCCTTTGGGTCCCATAATACCTCCTTTGTCCTCTTTTTCCAAACATAACATAATCGAATTGAAATGATCCTGTAAAGGAGGAAGAATGAATAATGAATCCAATAAAGATAGATTTGTTAAGGAATATGGATTACCTAAAAAAACTTCTAATCGGCGTATAATCCAGTTTTCAACTTGACTTTGGTTTTTAAACTTAAGTAAATGGTCATTAAATTTTATTTCCCAATCATCAAGAAGTAAATTTGTATTGACAGGGTCTAAATACTTAATTTTGTTCGCCAAGATAATCTGTATTAATGGTAAAAATTCTGATTTTTCAATATTACTTATTTTTAGATGATTAATACTATATGGAATATCTGGTCTCTTAGTAGGGCTGATTATGTAATTGCCGATAGGCCCTGATCTGAAATCAGCACCAAGGTTATTTTTTTTTTTTTTACATTTGTTATAGCATTGATAATATTTTTAATATTCATATCTAATGGTCTATCCCAAATATCAATCCAATTTCTTGCCCCGATAAAAAAATTGATAGCCCCTTTAGGTTCTATCTCTTCTAATCTAATAGTAATTATGGTTTTATCATAATTAAGAGCATTTGTAAGCTCATTTAATATAAATTGAGAGTTTTTCACATTTTGTGAAAATAAAAAGAGAATAGAATTACATTCACAGAGAGCCTTAATTATTGCGCCTGGAAAATTCTCTGCAGCAGGAACGTCTCTAGGAGCAATCCAACACTTGGAGTTTTCACTTTCCAATTTTGAACAAATAGAATTAGCAATTTCTTTATCTGCAAATGCATAAGAAATAAAAGCAAAATCATTGTTCAATATTTTCACCAAAAATTTCTATTTTCACATTTATTCTTCTTCTTTTGAGCTTATTATTTTATAACCAAGTGCTAAAATTAATTTTAAAGTCTGAATTGCTGAAATTCGATCATATTCTTTCATATGTTCTGGTAATTGTTCATAAGGAACCAAATAAGGATTTTTCTTATTTTCTGTATCTAGTATTTCTGCAAATACCCAACCATTTGATTTTTTTTGTTTACTCCAAGATTCATGAACATTTAAGGCTAAAAATTCTGTTAATTCGACTAAATCTTGTGGTAAATTAATATGGCTTGTATCAATTGGACTTGGATCAAATTCATTTTCTGTTTCTTTCACAAAATTTTTCTCCTGTTAATTATTTTCTTAACCTCTTTTCTAATTTTATGAGTCTTCTTTCTTTTTGTCTACTTTTTGAATTTCCAAATTATATTTAGATAAAAGTTTAGGTATATTTCTAATTATACCTCTGTTTTGATTTTTAACTTCCTCTGACAACTTTTCCCATAATACTAAATTTGGATTAGTTTTTCTATCTTTATTCCTCTCTTCTGCATAGCTCCAGCCATTTAAAAGTTTGTCAGCCATCCATCTTTTATGTTCCAAATGTGCAAGTTCCTCAATTTCTTCATTTGAATATTCAAATAATATAACTGGTCGTCCACTAACAAAATTCACTTGGCAATCGATACTCCTAAGTTTTACATCAATATGATCGGCCTGTTGTCTGTTGGACTCTTTATACTCTTCATTAAGTGAAGACCAAGTTGGAGGTGGTTCTAATTCTGTACTTTCTCCCCCACCAATATGGTCTATTATCCAAAGGTTATTAATTATTCTAGCTAATGAATCTAAACTTTCATTAATTATTATATCTCGTGATATAATTTCTTTCGTCATTCCAAATGGATATAATGGGTTTTCCTCTAAAAAATCAGGTTCATTAAGCAAAGTAGCTAGTCCGGAATTTTCTTTCATTCTTACCAATACCGGTTTTCGTTTATCTCCCATTCTATTTAAAAGAGATAATCCAGTAGATAAACTTAACACGTCGTCATCTAAACAAACAATAAATAAGGATATTTCAGATTTTGATTCCCAAAATTTCGCATTTTGTAGATCTGGTGATATGACATCAACCTGTTCGTAATAAAAATTTAATATTTTTTCAATTGAAGGATATTCATGTATAAAGCTCTCAACCTTTTGATTTGCAATTTTATCAACTACTGTTATACTTGCTCTCATTTTAGATGCATAGTGACAAATTTTAGCAGCTTGTAAGACAATGTTTCTACCCATTTGACCTAATCCGATAACAACAATATGGACAGATTCAAAAGAAGGATTGATTACTGTTAATTGATCTACTGGAAAATTTCTAAACAGTATCCTTGCTGCGTTTTCATAGGAATTAAAAAATACGAGATCAAAAATATCATGTGGATTGGTGAAAATAATGTGTTTCTTAAGAATTTTCTTTAAATTTGGATTTACCAGATGAACATAGCATTTGACTTTTTTTTCCAAATCAATTGGTGTTTTTCCTATTTTTTCCTCAATTATATTGTTGATTATATTATATCCATGAACAGCTATCTCTATATTTACTCCATCATCACCACATACTGCAATTACATATTTTGCATAATCAATTCTTATTTTTTGTAAAACAGCTTTTTCTGATGCATCAGCTATAATAATAATGGTGTTTTTTTTCTTGAATTGAATAATATTAGAATTTTCTCTATCTTTTTCTATGATTACAACCTTAAAATTCGATTTTAAAAAATCAAGTGCGAGAAATTCTCCTTTTTCTCCCAACCCACAGATGATTACATGATTCTTAATGAATTTAAGTTGAAAATTTTGAATGGCTTCGTGAAAAAATGTCAACCCAGCAATAATACCAGCATAAGCCAGTAAGAGCGGCCCAAGAAACCTAGCTATTTCTAAATGTATAGGTATTGGATCTGTGAAATCTCCTTCTAATATAAACAATCTTAAAATATTGTAAATGATGTTTGATATAGATTTATTGGCTAAATAATCGTTGAAACCTATAAATCCTAATATAAATGTGGATAATAATAGGAATATTACAAAATACCAACCAGACAGTAAAAAATATGGTCTAATTTTATCGATTAATCTGAAGAAAATGTTCTGACTCCTTACTTCATCATCATCATTTTTAATATATGTTTGCCATGATTTATAGGAATTTTGAACATCTGAGATCAAATCAATTTCACATTTAATGTTAATGGTAGTATTACTTTTAATTGCTATAAAATAATCAATTTCGCTAGTTTAAAGAAATTAATATCTTCTTTCTTAAGTGAATACTTGATTTTTTGGTAAAATAATTTTTACCATTTATAAATCATAATTACTAAAATCAAATTCACAGAATTTTCATATAATATCTTTTAGTTAATGTAATTTAAAGTTCAAATTTTATTCCAGAATATTTTTTTCATTGAATATGCTCTGAAAACTAATTTTCTCAAATTTTTGGACTAAAATTAAAATTATTAATAAAAATTACCTGGTGATAAAGATGGCAATTAAAAATACTGATTTTTTAACTTTACGTAGTCTTAAAGTAATTGATAGTGATGGAAATAAAATAGGACGAATTAAAGATGCATTGATTAATAGGACAAATCTTAATGTGAAAGGATATGTTGTTTATGGATCAAGATATGAAGAAATAATGGAAGATTTAAGATTAATTGACAATATAGATCCTGTTATTACCCCTGAAAATGTTGTTCAAATATCGGAAAAAGCAATAATTCTCAATAAACCTAAGTCTGAATTAACTAATATCGCAGTTTTGGGAGTAAAGGGAGAAAACGATGTACTTTTTTCTGAATTAATTAATTATCCCGTTACAGATTCACTTAAAAAAGTATTAGGTGTGTTAACAAATTTTTACATAAATGGAGATGACTCAATATCATATCAATTAGGTGGAAAAGATTTTATCAGATATTTGCAAGAAAAATTTATGACAGAAAATCTATCCTATATGATATATCCAGACAATCTTCTATTCAACAATGGAAAGTTTAATAATGAGGAAATAAAGTGGGTTCATGGTCATTATGAAATACAACAGAAACTAGCAGATATAGAAAGGGATTTAAAACTTAATATGACTAATGTGATAAGAGATCTCTTAGTAGAAGCATTAAAAGATGGAAAATTAAGTGAAGATGAAAAAAGCTTGATCAATGCCATTACAGTTGATTTAGCCACGTACAATACTGCTTTAGAACTCGCTTATGAAGATGGGATAATAACAGAGGACGAAGAAGAATTGCTTGATGAAATTAAAGAAAAAATTTTGAAAAATATTCATAAAATCTCGGCCAGAGATAATATCATTTCTAGTGATGAACGAGCCTTAATAATGAAATTTGCCTCATTCATGGTGGATAGAAGAAAAGAACTTTTCTGGAAAGTATTTGGATCTGTTTCAAAGAAATCTAATTAACGTACAACAATCTATAAATCAAAATTAAAAAGAATCATAACGAGAGTATGCAATGGCTTCATACAACTTAGCTGACAAATATAAAATACAATTCGCCCAATTCAATGAGTTTAGCTATTATAATTTAGATATAAGTAGTGATATAAGTTCGTGGATAAAAAACCTAGAAAAAAAAATACATGAGCCTTGTCGTTTTGGGACATTATTTGTTCTCTATAAAAACAAAGAAGTTTCTTTTTCTCTATTGAAGAAAATTATTAGCACAACTTCTGGAAACTTGAATAGACATTTATTTGTTTTGCGTAAAGAAGGATTAATTGATAAACAAAAACGATTACTGAATTCAAAATTTATTACTTGGATTTCTATTACCCAAAAGGGGAAAGAAGACCTGGAAAAATACATCAAAAATTTTCAATCAATTTTCGAAGAAATTTAGCAATTATTAAAGTTTCTTTTCGGAGAACTCGTAGGAAGCCCCATCCTTTAGATTGGGGTAGTTCACGTGTAGTCCCAAAAAAATGAACTTTTTATATTTTCTAACTTTGGTTCTCCTTCTAATTCTCTCCAATCTTCTGGTAATCCACGTTCTTCAATTGCATTTTGTAGATCCTTTAAATAAGCAACAGTTTCTCTCACAATTTCGGATAAATATTCCATTCCTAGTCCGGATGCACGTAATCTATACAAAATTTTTAATACAGTTTGATCTTCTGACGGAATTAAACACGCTCTAACTTTATTATATTTACTTTGATGGGAATAAACATCAACAAGAAAATTATAGAAAGTCTCATATTTATCTTCTTCACTGCTGAAATTGGTTAAAATATTACTGTAAATTGTTAACATTCTACCTTTATGATCTACTTCTATAAATATATCTGGAGCGTTTTCCCATGCAGTTATAATAACGTAAGCTCCATCTCTTTGATCACGACGTAATACAGTTTCAATACCAAGTAAATCAATCCAGTGGACAATTTCTTCAACAATTTCTGGTGCATTAATTAAATCGGGTTTTTCAATTTTGGTATATGCTGATTTCATAGTTATCACTTTTAATGTAATGAAATAGATAGTAATATTTGAATTGAAAAGAAAAATGTTTTTTTTATAATGAGTATTTGAATATCATTTTTCAGATATATTTAAATCATTCCTACTTTTTTTTTTTTATATTAAATTTTGAGACATTCTGAAAATTGTTGTAAGGTCATTTTGATAATAAATTTACCCTTATTTAAATATAACTTTTTTTAATGATAAATGAAAGCTATTTTGAATAATAGACATAGGAAATATCATTTTTTGTCTTAAAAGAAATTGTTCAACACCTTTGCTGTGATATTTAAATAATATCCACGATTTAAGGTGTCTATTTGCATTATCAGGAGATCTATAACCTTTATAATTGATTTCACGATCGTGGACGCTATTAAATTGTTCAGCTCGATTGGAAGTTATAAACAAATTTGGAAAGGCTTTTTGGACAAGAATAAGTAATGCATAGATCTCATGAATATCTGGACGTTCTCCAACAGGTTTATTATCAAAGGTTGATTCCCAACTAAGTGCTATACCTGCTGGTTGATTAGAAGTTTGTATCAGGAGTCCATATCCAGTTAACATCTTCGATCGGGT
>MDVS01000052.1 GCA_001940645.1 Candidatus Heimdallarchaeota archaeon LC_3 | reverse complement strand
TCCAATATGGATGCTCTTATTGATACATCTAGCATAGAGGTAGGCTCGTCAGCGATAATAAGATTAGGATTAAGAATAAGAGCTCTAGCAATAGCTACTCTTTGACGTTCACCACCTGATAATTGGTGGGGATATTTTAAATAATAATCTGGAGCAGGTACTAATCCAACAGCTTTAAATAATACAATGACATCCTTATCAAGATAACGACGTTTAGCGATGTAATTAAATCTTAAATAAAGAAATCCACCAAATAAAAATACGAATAGACCAGTATAGATTAATAATAACCCAGGGTTATCTATTGGATAATTTTGTGAGAACAGATTTATTTCAAGAGGAGAACTCGGTTGTATCCCAAGTATAACGAAATAAATAGCAACGAAAAATGA
This sequence comes from Candidatus Heimdallarchaeota archaeon LC_3, assembly GCA_001940645.1. Next base: position 12,386 of record MDVS01000052.1, on the reverse strand, counting down.
TATTCCAAATATTTTCGATCCAATATCTGATTTTAATAACATGTTAGCTTTTTCTCTATTTTCCATTCCTCTAATTATTTTATAAAATAATAGCTGTTTTGGTATATAATTGAGGAGAAGAAAACTAACGACTGATATTAGGAAACCATAATAACTAAAAAATTCAAAAGTTGATTTTGAAATAATAATTCCTAATGAAGCAAGTGTTTCCAATAATTCATAGATATTTCCCAATATTAATAGTGAAAATGATGCAAAAAATATAACCAAAGCGATTTTAGTACCTAATCGAGAAAAATTCATGTATAATTCTCTTTGGGGATGATCTAGTTGGATTTCCAAGGCATGTGCAACTTGTGAACCTACTGTCATTCTTGGATGAAGACTTTGAAAGGGATTCTGAAAAATTATTTGAATTTTTTTTCTAAAAGAAAATTTCTTTCTTTCAGCAATTGATTTAATTTCACCTTTCCAAACAAAATCACCGCCAGTTTCAAAATCAAGTCCAGTGATTACACGAGCAGTTGTTGACTTTCCACACCCACTTTCACCACATAACCCAAAAATTTCATTTTCTTTGATTTTTAAAGTAATGTCATCCACTGCATGAACTGCTTCAGTAGAGCTTCCCAATATTCTTTCTATAATACTCTTTTCAACTGGGAAATATTTCTTAATGTTCCTTAATTCTAAAAGATAATCAGAAGAACTACTCATAATTTCACCTCTGGTGAAGTTTCGTATTCAGGATCGTAAATATGGCAAAGAACAATTTGATCTTGGGTTGGAGACCAAAAGGAAGGAAACTTTTCTTGACAGATTTTTTTTGCTTTTGGACAACGTGGATGAAAACGGCAACCCGAAGGAGGATTCTTCAAGTCTGGAGGAGACCCAGGAATAGAAGAAAGTGTTTCAATATCTTTTCGAACATTTGGAACTGCATTTAATAACCCAACAGTATAAGGATGACCAGGGTTACTGAAAACAACATCGGTTGGTCCAGTTTCAACAATTTGACCAGCATACATAACAGCAATTTTGTTTGTTATGTCAGCGATAACACCAAGATCGTGGCTAATAAAAATTAGAGATAAATTGTGGATTTTTTTTAGTGATTTCAATATACCAATTATTCTTGCTTGAACAAGAACATCAAGAGCAGTTGTAGGTTCATCAGCAATGACAAGAAATGGATCAAGAATTAAAGCCAGAGCTATTGATATTCTTTGTTGCATTCCTCCAGAAAATTGGTGAGGTCTATCATCTAATCGACTCAAAGGAATTTCTAAATCAATTAATAATTCGTTAATTTTCGATTCGATATCTTCTTCAGCAATATCATGGGCTTCTAATGTATCCGAAAGGTGATCACGAATAGTTTGTAACGGATTTAATGAATCTTGCGCAGCTTGAAAAATCATTGATACATAACGACCACGAATTCTCTCCATTTGTCGTTCTGGAAGTTTGGTTAAGTCAACTCTAGTTCCATTCATATTTACTACGACTGATCCATTTATTATTTCTCCATTACTTTTTAAAAGCCTCAAAATAGAAAATCCGAGCGTTGATTTACCACAACCAGATTCTCCAACAAGTCCTAATGAATCACCAAAGTTAATTGCTAGATTAACACCATCCACAGCTCTAACGGGTTTCTGTTTTGTGTGAAAAAAAACTTGTAGATCTTTAATTTCTAAAACTGGATACTTTTCTTTCTCCGAAATATCTAATTGACTCATTTTTATTTAAAATTCCTTTTTCATAATGATTCATGTGTTGTTTATACTTATTATTGCCCTCTAAGTCCGTTATTTTTTACTTCCGTCGTATTAATTTTAGCTACTTTTAAGTTATCTTCATTTTCTAACTTTTTAAGATCATCACCTTTTTTGATGACTTCTATGGACTGTAACAGTGGATTATATCGATCATTCAAGGCATCTCCAATCAAGGCAAAAGCAAAAGCCAGTAAAAATATCATTATACCGGGGTAAGTTACCCACCAAGGAGAAGAGGTAATGACTCTAGATCCTTCAGTTAGATCAAATCCCCAATCTGGTGTTGGTGCTTGTAATCCAATTCCTAAAAAAGCCAATGCTGCTGCTGTCAGTATTGCATCCACCATAGGGAACGGAATCAAAGAAACAGGATTAGCTATTACATTTGGTAATATATATTTTGTTTGTATTGTTCCATCAGATGCTCCAATAGATCTCACAGCTTCAATATATGGTAATTCTTTAACTTGGAATACTTGTGATCTTACAATTTTATAAAATACTGGAATGTAGACTAAACCTACCGATAATCCGACAACGATAATTATTTTCGGCGTGACATCTTCTTCTGATCCAATGAATGGAACATCGGAAAGAAATAAAGATAAAGTAATAGCAAATAGAATTGCAGGGAAAGAATACAAAAGATCCATCGTTGCATTCAATATTCTATCAGTAAATCCACCATAATATCCACTAATTAACCCTATTGGTATACCTACGGACATTGCTAAAACCGCTGCAAATATACTCATTATAAACGGTATTTGAGCTCCCCATATCATACGACTATAGAGATCAAATCCAATAGTATTAGTTCCCATTAGATGTTCTGGACTAGGAGGAGCTTGACGACAAACTCTGTTATCACCACAATTAATATGTCGTTCATCAAAACCATACGGAGCAATTTGTGGAGCAAAAATTGCTATCAATAAGAAGAATACCACAATTGCTAATCCTATTGCTAAAGTCTTACTTTTTAAGAAACTAAAAAGTGTTTTAGAAGTAGAACTAAGAAAATCAAGTAAAGAAATTATTCCAGTTAGGATTGTAATTACAGAAATAATAGCTAATATATAGGCTAATTTTACAATTAACTTTAGATTTTTTAAATAAAATAGAGGTACTTTTACAATTAATTTTGGCTTTTTTAAATAAAATAAGATAGAGCTAATTTTCGTTTCATTTTTATTATTAACTTCATTTTTAAAATCATTCCAACGTCCATTTATTAACGACTTAGAATCATTCCAATGTATTTTCATTGAAGATTTAAATTTGAATAATCTAATTAATGTATAAAATTTAGTTAGAAAATTTGATAAATATGCAAACCATGAATGTAATCTTGGTAACACTAAAACAAATATGATCAAGAAACTTGCGAAAACAAGGATTTGAACACGCAACAATTGAAATTGTTCAGCTACTTGCAACAGTATCAATGGCACTTGAAAATCTGGAGTATCAAAGTTAATAACAAAAGAATATATGCCCAGAGTCCCTACGAATGTGTAGAATACTGAAATAATTAATAACAACAATGCTAAAGTAGTTTTCCTAAATACTATTGAACCTATTAAACCAAACAAAATTACAATTGTTAATAAATCAAAAGCAATATTGAATTCTTTTATCGGAATTGAATCAGCGTTCACTTCATTTGGTAGACCTATTGCATTATAGAAAAACAAAATGATGAGAAGAAAAATAGTAAATTTAAATCTTCTTAATACTAAGGCAATGAAAGCTGCTATCAATATTAAGGTTACAACTAGATTCACTACGAACCTAAGTTCAACTTCCTGAACACTAAAATTAATAATATTTAGGTTAATACCTGGAACAACAAAAGAAAATGAAAAAAATGTTAAATCAAATTGTATCAACCATAATAGAATAATTGAGACAAAAAGGAACATACTAATAATAAAAGACGGTGGTTGATAAATTGGGGTTGTTCTGTAATCTAAAAAAGGTAAAGAATGTAAAACTTCCGTATCTTGCTGTTCTTCAGACATATTTATCGTTCTCAATAATTTAATGAATAATTTTAATTTATTATAGTCTTACGCGTGGATCAAGACTTGCATAAAGTAAATCTGTAAAAAAACTTACAATTGCAACTGAAAACGTTAGGAAAACTATAGCTGCTTCTATTTGAGGAAAATCCTGAGACTGAATAGCTTGGAATAGATAAAATCCTAAACCTCGATAAGAAAAAGTAGTCTCAGTTAACAAAGCTCCCGCGAGCAATAATGCAAATTGCGTTCCAAATAATGGTATTGCAGGTATAGTTGCATTTTTTTGGGCATAGTTATATACAATCTTTTTCTCTGCAATACCTCGTGCTCTTGATGCATCAATATAAGCTTCATTCATGGCTACAATCATATTAGTCCTAACGACACGTGAAACAACTCCCGAAATAAGAAGGGCTAACGCAAAACCTGGTAAAAGTAAGTGAACTATCACATCAGTAAATAAATAAAACCCAGTAACTGGTACATCTGCAGCAGAAACTTCAAACCTTGGATCATACCAAGATTCCCAAAGATAAAGAATAAGAGGCAATAAACTAATAATTAATCCTAAAAGCCAAGTTTTTTTCATAAATTTACGAGAATTCTGTGAAAAAGCTTTCAATGTTAGTGGCCAAATTAAAATTCCTATTAGAAAGATTAATACTTGAAAAGGAAAAAATAGTAAGCCAGGAATAAAAGAGATAAATTCTGAAATAAGGTTATCGATTGAGAATTCTGTATACCGAAAAATTATTTCACTTATTGGATGAAATATTCCTTGATATAATAAAAAGTAGACGATTGAAATAAAGAATACAAAAGCTAACAAAATATTTCGTGGTTCACTAAATGAATGTAATTTTGATTGATTTTTATATGCCATTAACCATGCAAGAACTCCAATAAAAAATACTAAAATTACTATAATGAGCTCGAAAATTTGTACTGATTCCAATATTTCAAACAATATTACTCCTATGATCGATAATGCAATAAGAGTTACTATAAAACTTGTTAGTTGATTTGATATGAGTTCCTTTATTTCATTTCTTTTGAGATAAAACCATCCAAGCATTCCAGAAACGAGTAGCAAGATTCCAATGAGGAAAAAAATGACTTCTCCACCAACAATCCCTGAGAAAAATAAAGAATCGATCAAATAAATACCAGTTACAGCATTAATAACTCCAGAAACTCCACCACTTGTTCTCAGATTAGGAGATATCCAACCTACTCCATCAACTTGAAGTATAATTCCAAAAATATATTGAATATAAATTCCGAATAAGAAAATTGGAACAGCAAATACAGCTATCGAGTAAATCCTAAGTAAGTGATCTCTCCTAGTTTCTCTCCAACGTCCAGAATATGTACCAACGTAAATCCCTAATGGCATACCAATTAATACTGCTACTAATGTAAGTTCTATCGTTGCTGCAAACCTTGGTACTAATTCATCAAGAATAACCGTTCCAGACTTAAAAGAAACTCCAAAATCTAAATTTAAAATTCGTTCAAGAAAATTGAAGTATTGATCTAAAATTGGTCTATTCAAGCCTAAAAGTGCAGAAATTTCTTCAACTTTATCAAGGGGAAGTTGAGGATTTATTGCCCTTATTGGATTTCTACCAGGAACGACTCTCAGAATAAAAAAAATCATTGTAACCATAAAAAATATAGTAACTGGAATCAAAGCTAACCTCTGTAAAACAAAAGTCTTTAAACTAGTCATAATAGTAAATCCTTAATAAGAAGCAATGATTTGTTCTAATTATAAAAGAAAAATCTTAAATTATTGGTTTTTAAGAAAAATATTGTTAGATTTGCATATTTAATTGATGATTTTTAAGAATTTTTAGTAACTTATAGTGTAAGTTTGATGCAAAAAATTAAAATTACAATTCATTAAGATTAGATTTTACTTTATACGACATAGAAGATCTTCATTTGAAAATTACTCTGAGAATCTATTTCATAAAGTTGATTTAGCTTTAAAAAAATAAATAATAAAGATTTTACCTTTCATCTTCCTTTTTTGGGAAGTATTCAGCTATTTTATATAAATAAAAACCAAAAAATATTACGATAACTGGTAAAAAAGACCATAATAGATTAAAAGATTGGGTAAACCAGTAAATTCCAATGTCATTTGGTTCAAAATTTGGTGGAAGAGCAATTGTTCGAATCAAAAGAAACCAGCTTCCAAGGATTATTAAAATAAATCCTAGAAAATTAATAATATCTTTGATAATATGGTGCAATTTTAATAAATTCCTTAACCAATTTATACAAACTGCCAAAATAAGAAATCCACCTAAAATTATCCCACTAATTAGTCCGAAATTGGTGGAATTTAGAATATCAAGAATAAACAGCAATGATGATCCTGTTAGTATCAGAAGAATTCCGAATAAAAAAAAACTTGTATATCCTAAATTGCTAATATTATTTCCCATAAGAAACCACAGATTTAAATTATTATAGGTCTGAAATAGGTAATCTTATCAATATTTAAAACTAAAAATATTCAAACATGTTAATTAAGTTACTCTTTATAATCATTTTATAATCAAATTTCTTAAGAAAAACATATCCGAAGTTTGTGCGTTAACAAAATCTTAAACATTGGTGTTAAAATAATGTCAGAAAAAGAATCGTTTTTGAAATATGAAATTAGAGGAAGTCCATCTTTCGCTTCAGTGGAAATCTTTTTAGATAAACCCGGGCAACAAGTTGTTGCTGAAGGTGGGGCTATGATATATATGGATGGACATATTGAAATGACTACTAAATCCTCTGGAGGAATAAGGAAGGGTATAAAGAGAATGTTCGGTGGAGAATCAATGTTCCAAAATTATTTCACACTCCCAGATGGAGCTAATTCCGGAAAAGTGTCTTTTTCTCATGGAGCACCTGGTGATATAATCCATTTACACATGAAACAAGGTGAACAATGGGTTTTAAGCCGAGATGCTTATATTTGTGGTACAACAAGCATTGCTGTATCAACAAAAGCTTCTGGTAAACAATTATTTGGTGGAGAAGGTCTTTTTCAAACTACTGTTACAGCAGAAGCAGATGGAGACGTTTGGTTTGGGGGGTATGGAATGGTTGAAAGACATGAAATAGAAGCAGGAAAAGAATTTGTCGTAGATACAGGTGTTATGATGGCTTACACTGCTGATATGCAACACAAAATAAGCAAAGTAGGTGGAAGAAAGAGCTTTGTACTTGGTGGAGAAGGATTTGTTATCCGTTATACTGGACCAGGAGTAGTTTATACTCAAAATAGGGAAATTGGACTATTAGCTTCTCTAATACAACCTTTCCTACCTTTCTAAAGTAGAAGCTGATTTAACCCTTATTTTTCTTTATTAAAATTCTTTACATAGTTAACTTAGAGATAGTTTATTTTTTGTAAAATAAAGAAATTGAAAAAAAGTTTTTTCTAAACACTAAAATACTTAGCTTCTGGGTGGTGGAATACCAAAGCTGATACTGATGCTTCTGGATCCATCATATATCCCTCGGTAAGTTCCATTTTAATTCTTTCTGGTCTTAGTAATTGCCATAATTTCTTTTGATCCTCCAAATTTGGACAAGCAGGATATCCAAAACTATATCGACATCCTCGATATTTTGCTAGCATTATTTCTTCTAAAGTTATATTAAATCGATCTGGAAATCCCCATGAAGATCGAATTTCTTTGTGAACAAATTCAGCTAATGCCTCAGCAGTTGCTAATGCTAATCCCTGTAAAATAAATGAATCTTGATATCTCCCTTCATCAATCCAAATATTTGCTAATTCACTTACTTTATTACCAGATGTACATGCATAGAACGCTATTGAATCAGCTTTCGGGTTAAGATAATCAATCAAGCACAATTTTTTTCCTTTATTTTGTCTGGGAAAAATAAATGATTGTAAAACCTCATTGGATGATTTTTCTACTATTAAAAGATTTTCATCAACTATTTTTGTTTTGAAAAACTGCCATGTGGCTTTAGGTTGCATGAGATTAAAATTATTTGATAATATATATTCTTTGACACGGTTTAATTGGTCATTTAGCGTAACTGCGGATTGAACACTATTTTCTAAATCAAGATTAAAATTACCTTTATATCCCAATATTTTGTTATGAAACATCTTGGTTCCAATTAATTTCCAAATCTCAGTAAAAGAATAATCTTCTTTACTATGAAGTTGATAATCTGGAGGAGCCGGTAAGTCTGATAAAATAGGAATGATTGGTTTCGTCACAAATAATTCACTAACTTGCTCTTGGAAAAATATTCTGTAACATTGATAAGCCAGTCATCGCATCCTTAGCGTAATGAATTTTTCCTTTATAAGCATCTTGAATCTGAGTCTCAGCAAAGCGTTTTGTCAAAGCTGCTCCTCCAACCATAAGCGGTATAGTAATATTGTTAGCACTTAAACTTTCAGCCGTTATAACCATTTGTTTTGCACTTTTTATTAATAATCCACTTAATCCTATTGCATCAGGTTTATGATCTTTTACTGCTCGTATTATTGCTGGACTATCAACTTTAATTCCCAAATCAATAACCTCAAACCCATTACTAGTAAAAATAATTTTTACTAAATTTTTACCAATGTCATGTACGTCTCCCTTTACTGTAGCCACAATAATCTTCTTTTTGATTCCTAAATCCTTTTGAGGAATATGTGGCTGCACACGATCAATAGTAGCTTTCATAACTTCAGCACTTTGAAGAACTTCAGTAACAATAAGTTTACCATCACCAAATAATTCACCCACTTCATCCATTGCCTTCATTAAAATATTACTTATAATTTCTAAAGCAGGGTATTTATTAAGAAGTGAAACTATTGTTTCTTCTAATCTATCATGGTCTCCTAAAACAATTGCACGATGAATAAATTCTTCAGGAGATAAATTAACCAAAAGTCTATCATCTTTTGGTACTGTTTGTTTGTATTTATTACTAAAGGTTTGAATCGCATCCACAGTTTTGTTGAATAGCAGTGTGTTTACAAGTTTTATTTCTTCTTCTTCCAGGGAATTATATCGTTTAATGGTAGCTGGATTAATTATTGCTAAGTCTAATCCTGCTTGTGTAGCATGATAGAGATAAACAGAATTTAATACTTCGCGACCTGCTCCCGGTAATCCGAATGAAACATTAGAAACACCAAGAATTGTTAAACAGGCTGGAAACCTTTCTTTTAGTGTCTTTATTGTATCAATAGTTGCTTTTGGACTATCTTGATATGTAGGATCTGTGTTGTCTACAGTAAATACTAATGGATCAAAAATTAAATCTTCATCTGCTAATCCATAGGTTGTTGTTAAGAGATTATATAACCGTTCTGCTACCTCTATCTTTCTTTCATAGGTGACAGCCATTCCTTGTTCATCTATAAGACCAACAACAACAGATGCGCCATATTTTTTTACTAATGGAACAATTTTATCAATTCTTTCAGTACCACTTTCTAAATTAATAGAATTAATAATACCCTTCCCCTGTAAATGCTTTAAAGCTACTTCAATTGCCTCTGGATCAGTTGAATCAATCATAATAGGGACTTTCACAGCTTTTACGACACGGGAATAAAAATCATTTATGGTATCTATTTCATTAACTTCAGTGTCTTCTAAGCATATATCAATAATTTGTGCCCCTGTTAATACTTGTTGTTTAGCTATGGATAAGGCTTTATCAAAATCACCATTTCTAATAAGATCTTTGAACTTACGACTGCCTTGAACATTGGTTCGTTCCCCTACAAATATTGGTCTTTGTTTCTCATCAGGAGTAACACGATCGACACCGGAAACCTGAAATAAAGATTGCTTTTTCTCAAATTTTCGGGGAATTATTCCTTCTGTTGCTTGTTTAAGTAATTTTATATGCTTAGCTGTTGTACCACAACAACCTCCAACTAAATTCACCCAGCCATTTTTTAAATAGGGAGTAATATTTTTGGTGAACATTTCAGGTGTTTCCTCATATTGTCCTTCAGTGTTTGGAAGACCTGCATTAGGAAATATAAACACAGGTAGATCACTTAACTCATTGAGCTGTTGTAAATGTGGGTACATGTCTTTAGGTCCAACAGCGCAATTCATACCGATGGCAAAAGGTTGACTATATCGCAAGCTTGTGAAAAAAGCTTCAATTTCTTGACCGGCTAACATAGCACCTTGTTCAAGTATACTTCCAGAGAGAAAAATTGGCCGATTGACTTGTTGTTCTTGACAGACTTGTTGAACTGCTACTAAAGCAGCCTTCATATTTAAGGTATCTTGGCCTGTTTCTATAAAAAATAAATCTACCCCACCTGCTAATAATCCTGCTGCCTGTTGATAATAACTATCACGTAGTTCATCAAAGGTAATTCCTCCTGTGACAATAAGACTTTTTGTTGTAGGACCTATGGAACCAGCTACAAAACGATCAGTAAACTTACTTGCTACTTCTTTTGCTATCCTAGCTGCTTGTTTATTAATTTCAAAAGCTTGATCCCCTAGTTGATATTCATCGAGCACCACACTTGTGGCACCAAAAGTATTGGTTTCTATAATATCGGCCCCGGCTTCAAGATAATCCAAATGAATCTTTTTAATGACTTCAGGTTTTGAAATAACTAGATATTCATTGCACCCTTCGTATTGAGGGCCACCAAAATCATCAGCAGATAAATTAAAATCCTGTATTGCAGTCCCCATAGCTCCATCAATGATCACAATTCGTTGATTCATTAAAGTTTGTAGACGTGTAGTAATAGATAATTCTGATTCAGTTATTAATTGATTCAAATATTTAATTCTCCTAAATTAATTTCTTATCTTTCAATTGGTCAATAACTTTAGCAACTACAGAAGCATTCTCTAGAACATAGAAGTGAATACCTGGAACACCAAATTCCAATAGGTCTTTACATTGTTCAACGGCCCATTTGATTCCGATATCTAAAATATTTGAATCATTAGCTTTCATCGTCCTTTTTGTAAGTTCTGGGGGAATGTTGATATGAAAAATTTTAGGAAGACTGTTTAATTGCTTTTTAGATGTAAAAACCTTCAATCCAGGGATAATAGGGGCATTTATCCCAAAATCAGAAGCTTGTTTTACAAATGATTTAAATGCTTGATTATCATAAAACATCTGTGTAACCATATAACAAGCTCCAGCATCAATTTTTTGCTTGAGAAATTGTAAATCATATTCCATATTAGGAGCTTCATAATGTTTTTCTGGGTAAGCACCAACACCGATACAAAAATCAAAGGTTTCCTCATTTAAAGAATCTTCATCAAGATAAATTCCTTCTTTGAGATTATTAATTTGGGAAACCAGTTCATTAGCATAACGATTGTGACCTCCATTTACATACGGAGGTTCATAACCTCTTTCATCGCCCTGAACTGCCAACACATTATTAATACCTAAATAATGTAGATCTATGCATAAATCTTCTGTTTCTTCGCGAGTAAACCCGCGACAGAGTATATGTGGAACTGCTTCAATCCCAAACTTATGTTGAATAATTGCACAAATACCATGTGTACCTGGCCGTTTCTTTTTGAAAAGTTTTTTAATACCAGATTTTGATTCTTGGTAAATAATTTCTGAAGCATGTGTAGTAACATCGATAAAAGGGGGATTAAATCTACTGAGAATTTCAATACGCTCTTCAATGTCTCGATATCTTGCACCTCTTTTAGGTGGAATAAGTTCAAAACTAATAAAAGGTTCCCCTTGATGATCCTTAATGTATTCGTGTATTTTCATAGTAATTTTCCAAAGTAGTTGTAATGATATGAAATAATGGATGAAATGATAAGAGATTATGATTTTGATATCTTTAATGGTCTTCCCAACGAACCTAAGTATTCAAAAAAAGAAAAAATATTTATCATATTAACTAGAATTGAGCAAAATGGTAAATAATTAGGTTAAATATAAATAAAATCTTAATCATTTTGCTACATTATGACAAAAGTTTTGTTGACAAAACCCAAAAAAAATATTTCTATGTTTTAATATAGTAATATCAGGCTACTTAATCCGCATCGTCACGCCTAAATTCATATAAAAATCTATGATCTTCTCTATCATTTCAGTTCTTGTAAATACACTTCCAATTATCCCTACTTATCTTCATTTGAAGAGAAATTGAAAATTAATAATTCCATTTTTCAAAATTTTCAAATCAATTTTTTCTATGATTCGGGCTGTTATATTAGCTTCATTTAGTAAGAATTTAATCAAGCATAAATTAGTTATTAATATATATATAGGCTATTGCAAAAAGAAATTTTTTATATCTCATTTATGGCCAAGCGTTTAAAAATATTTTGAAATGAAGCACAGGCCATAATTTAAGTAGAAAAATCTCTATAAAGAAAAAAAAACAAATATTAAATGAATTTATTGAGCTTAATTAAAGAAAATCTGTTTCGTTTGTGGATTTTAATCCAATTCACCTTGCCTATTAATTGAGAGAGAATACACGCGAACAGAACATATTTTCTAACCTTTATTAATCCTCTAACCGGAACTACACGACCTTTAAGGA
>MDVS01000051.1 GCA_001940645.1 Candidatus Heimdallarchaeota archaeon LC_3 | reverse complement strand
TATTGGTAGGTACGATATTTTTCGGTTTATTTCTAGCTGTAATTAGTACTCCAGAAGTTAAAAAACTATTTTTTAATACACAATTTGAACTGATTTATGATATTTTCGGTTTCTTAATAACAACAAGTTATTTAGCTAATGTAATAATACCAATAGCATTATTATCACTTGTATCATCAATTATTGGTACGTTGATCATTATTAATAGAGTAAAATTAACTAGGATTATGAAAATTCGAAGAATTTCACAATTACTTCTTCACATGGGTATAGTAATAGCTTTGATAGGAGCTTTGTACACTAGCAACCTGACAACGACATTAACATATGATTTAGCTATTGGAGAAGAAGTATCGCTAACTTCAGATGGAAGTTTATCTTTGAAGTTTATTAGTACTGAATATGATAATTCAAGATATCTTATCAAAGGTGAATTTACAAATATTATTCAAATCAAAGATAAGGGAAACGTTATTGGCGAAGGGGTGCTAAAAATGGGGAGTCATAATAATTATGGCTGGTTTAGTGAAGTATTGATCATCCCTACTATTTTTGAAGATATTTACATTACAATTCTATTCACCACCAATCAAGATTTTGAAACTGGATATTTAGAGTCTTTGAGATTTCAGGTTCAAATAAAACCCATGATGTGGTTGCTTTGGGTAGGAATTTTTATCCTAATTTTATCCATTATCCCAATATTAGTAATTTCATTCATTAAAGTCAAAAATCAATACAATTTTAACGCAAAAATGGAGTCTACACTAACCCAATTAACAAATGATTTAATATAAAGAGGTTTTCCGTATAATGAAAGACGAAAAAAAAATATATAATTTAGGTCTTTTAAAATCCCCTGAAAGAAGGTTTTTCCTATTAATTGGTTTAGGATCAATTATACTAATTTTAGCTTTTTTTAACATGTATTTTTTGACAGAAGCATTTCCTTCTGGTCCTGATTGTCTTTCGGTTCCAGGACAAGAATGCTTCAATGTAAGTGGGCATCCAGTATTTTACATGATATCAGAAGCTTTTATAGCTTTTAGTTTGTTTGCTATTGCGTCAATTGGGAGCATACTATTTTTAGTAAAAAAAGATTTAAAATATGATTCAATCGTTGTAGCTTCTGCAAAAACGGGAATTCTGGCAACTTCATTAACACTATTAGTAGGAATGATTTGGAGTAAAGTTGAATGGGGATATTATTGGCAATGGGAACAAAGACAAACAATGACTCTAGTAATGTTTATTTTTTATGTAGGAATGATTCTGTTCCGATCCACCATTGACGATGCCAACGATAAAGCAAAGTTAACAGCAGTTTTTGGCTTAATTGCTTTTCCTACTGTTCCAATGACAAATTTCATTGTAGGAGGTTTACATCCTCAACCCCAAGAAAGTCTTTCTGCTGGAGGAAATGCATTTATGGGAGCAATTTTCATGTACATTGGAACGTTTCTTATATATTTAGCTTTTCTCTATATGAGTGTATTATTAGAGGAAGTAAATAATAAAATAGAAGAATATAAATATTTAGTATTAGCAGAACAAGAATGATTTTGGTGTAAAAATGAGTTTTATTGATGATATTATCAAAGGATTTGAAAGTTTTATTGGAACTGAATTTGGTTTATTATTTATCCTAACTATGGTTGTATGGGGTGGATTTATATTATACCTTACATACATTTATAAAAAAATAAAGGATTTAAAATCAGAGCTTAACTCAATCAAAAAGCTCGATCAATAAAAATGGAATATTTCGGAAATGGCTATCTCTACCCCCAAATTGATTGGTATTACTGGTGCATTAGCAGGAGCATTAATTATAACAGCTTTCATTCTATTTAATTCGCTTATTCCACAATATTCAGTATATGAAATGTTTGAAAAGAATAATCCCAATGATTTAATAGGGAAAAACGTTCAACTAGTGGGAGATGTATATAATATTACTAATGAGAATTTTTTGATAAGAGATTGGGAAGGTATGAACTATTCTGTTATTGTTCAATACGAGAATGTACCTATTCCATCAGGATTCGAGACTGGTAAAAGAGTATTAGTTGAAGGAACAATAGACGTATCTCCTGAAGGTTGGGTTATAAAAGCTACACAAATTTCTACTAAATGTCCAAGTAAGTATCAAAACTAGAATATTACCTGTTTAGAGAACCGTTTTTTCTTCCTCTTTTTGGTTATTCATGTAGGTTTAACAATATTTGAACGATTTGAATCCGAAAATTTTCCAAATGAAAAAGACTTGGTAAAAACGCAGCTATCTCCTTTATTCACATTTTATATATATATTATCATTATATGAAGTTATTTTAAATTGTAGCTACTTTATAACTTATTGTAAATGTGGAAATTGGCTGATTATTGAGTGATATTAATATAATCACTAATAATAGTAATGAAACAGCTATTTTTACCAATAAACAAGAAATTTTGCAAAATTTTCTTATTAAATTTATATTAAAAGAGATTTATCTTGTAAAAATAATTTTTCATTAAAAATTTTACACTAAATCAATAAAATTTATTGATTTATACTATGTATTGAAATATAATTGATAATAATTAGAAGAATGAAAATTAAGCTTAAGAATGGAGGTTATGAATTAACAAAAATTGTTTAATATTGGTGAAATTTGTTAAGTTTTGGAGCTGATTGTGTAAAATTGATGATAATTGGTTGAAAATGGATTTGGAATTCTTATTGTTGGGCTTTTTTGTTGTTAAATGATTAATATTTTATAACTTATGTTTAAAAATGTTAGAAATATATATAACTTGTATAAAATATAATAATTAACAATAAGTAGGTGTTCATAATGGCTGAAGCTCCAAACGTACCAGAAGTACTAACAAAACATCAGGGTCTGCAATTTAAAACTACGTTAGAAGTAGTAGCAATTTATTTTGCTGCATTTATTACATTTTTAACATTTTTTGATTATCTAAACGTAGCTCTATATTCTATGTTGGGTTTTGTATCCCTATTAGCATTCTTTACAATAATCTTTGCAATGGTTGGCTACATTATCTATAATTTCTACGTTTTTTTCAAAACTGTGTTAGCGTAGATGATTTTTCTTTTTTTCCTCTTTTTTATTTCAATTGTTGGGTTAACTTATTTTATTAATCATTAAGTAAAAAAGTTTATTTGATTTTTTTGGGTTTGATATGATAAAATAGCTAAAAGCAAATGAAGACTTATACATTTGAATTAAATTGATAAAACCATTTTAGTTATTTAATAAAAAAAGTGATGTAATTTTTATATGAATAATTCAGAGAAGTTGCAATATGGTCTTAGTTTTGTTGCAGTCGCAACAAAAGGTCTAACTCCACTTGTGAGTACAAAATTACCTTTTGTAGATGATTCAAAGATAGAAACTTTTCTTTTGAGGTACTCAACTCCGTTAGGAATGATGGTTGGAGCAGGCGATCAATTTTTTACTGGTTTATTTGGTCCTTTTCCAGTGATAAACACAAATGATTGGGTTGCATACACTTATTCTTTTTTTTTGCTAGATGTTGATATAGGAACTCCTAGAGATGAAGCTAATCTGTACACAATAGGAATACTGTTTTTACCTAAAAATTATGCGATTTCATCAAACCTAATTGAAGAAATGTTTAATAATTTTACAACTGAAATCAATAGTGTCAAATCACTATTAGAAAAATCTATTTTTAACAAATTCACTGAAAGGCTAAGTAAAAACTTAGAACTCACAGTAACTAATATAATTGATAAACCAGTTTCAAGCAAAATCAATTACAAAACAAATTCAATCTTTCAAGATTTACCAACTGTTGACTCAGGTGAATCATTGATTGCTGTCCCATGGATTTTACACAGTGTTTATCATGGATTAGAACGTGCAAGTTCAAATATCCTTGGAGGTAGCTCAAATTTACTTGATCAATTAGCTGATGAGTATACTGGTGAAATTTTAGATCGTTTTCACTTATTAGACAAACTCGCACTAAAAAAAGACGAAAATACAATAAAAAGTGCATTAAATTTGGGAATAGAACATTTAGAGCGAATAGGTGAGAAAGTTATTCTTAAACCGGTATCTGAAAATAAATTTGAATTATCAATTGAATGTAGTTTTGCAGATGCTGTTCATCCATACCTTCCTTTAACAAAGTGTTTATGGATCAAATATCTTGCAGCAATTGTTAGCAAAGTATTACCTCCAGAAAAACAACTTTTTATCTATAATTCAGAATTTGATGAGAAAGGATCTGTTACATTTATGGAAATAAGGAAAAAACAGTTTGTTACAATTAAATAAGTTTAACTGTATCTTTTAAGAGAAGAAATTGTCAAGACAAAATAGATTGTTCTTAATAATCCATTTTTCAAAAATTATACTATTTATATAGACGTCTCTTATCAGATACGTCCAAATCTATTAGTTTTTAGTTTTATTTCTTATATTTTCAATTACGATATAGCTATATTTGGTCTACCTACAATATTATTGTTTTATATTAAGTACGAATGTATATAATTGTGATTAGAGATGATTAATTGTATATCATCCGATTATATTAGTACTCACTGGTGAAAATAAGTGAATTTAAGAAAAAATAGTCTAATATTGGTATTTGTTTTCTTTACCTCTATAATGCTTTATAATAATTCAGAAATAACTGATAATGCAATTTTAGGAGGATTAAATGATTCCCCAAGTTTTGCAAAATGGCGTGAAATCAGTGGTGACATTGCTGATTCCTGTTTTTGTCATTCCCCTCCATTAGTAAACAATCTTGGGAATGGTTCAATAACAGTAACGGCTTCGAATCAGGTTTTCACTAATTTAGATTATATTGTTACCTTTAGTATTTCTGGATTTATCGAAGCACAAGATGAAGAAGTAGCGATCGGTTTTATTGAGGATTATGAAAATAATTCAGATTTTCTTTTTGGTGATGAAGCCAGATCAGCTCCAGATATTCCAATTAACTCATCAGGTGGCACAAATAATGTAGCTATAGTTACTCTTAAGGCTCCAGACACCATAGGTAATTATACATTAAAGGCTCATGCTGTTAATAGTGTTTTAGATGAGGGTTTTAACTTTATTAATAAAATTTTTAATGTAGAGGTTATTCAAGCCCCAGATAGCGAGCCACCAACCATTAATAGCATATTATTCAATGATGAAGTTTTTTCTAATGGCTCTGAAATTGGTGGTCAATATCTTGTTGAAGTTGATGTTTCAGATGATTATCTTGCAGGAGTAAAGTTCAATTTCAATGAAACAGGAGATATTGAAATGACTTTAAACAGTTCAACTAGCTTATATTATTCAGAACTAAGTACCTTTGGCTTGAGCAATGGCCAAGCAAGTTTATTAGTTACTGCCTACGATTCAAATAGTAATGAAGCTACTGTTAAATTCAACTTTGAAGTAAACAATACAGGAATTGGACCTAATGCTGATATTATTTCATGGTTTATCAATGAAGTAATCTCTATTAGTGATTCTAAAATTGATGAAATTTGGGAAGATGTTAATCCACTTTTTATTTCTGAATTGGGATCAGAGGGATTTGTAAAGTCATCACAAAATGGTTTCTTTTTATATGTTTTACTTGCTTATGATTCCTCATATAATTGGATTTCAGTCGAATTTGATGCTATTTCTGGAGATGAGAATCATATGCTGGAAGGTCATGATGGATGGACGTTTGGTAATAGTACTACAATTGACAGAGAATACTTAGATGATGGTTACTTTACTGGAGCTGATGAACATCCAAAAAGTGATTTTAGGAATGATCTATTATATGAAATTTTTGCCAAAGGATCGCTAACTTACGTTGAGATTATTCGACCTTTGGATACTAAGGATGTTAATGGTTACGATGTTATATTTAATGATTCTACAATTATTAATGTTCAATTTGCTTCCTCTAAATCTCATTTTAATGGTCATACAGTCTATACTTGGATTTTAACTGATCTTTCAGCTGCAGGAGGAACAGTAACTCCTCCTCCTGATACACCGAGTTCAAATCCCGCTGAACTTTCTGATATTGTTTTTGTATTCTCATTCACTCTAGTGGTATTTTCAGTTCTTATTCATGGAGCATTACGTGTTATATCACGTCCTATTAAACATGAAAAAAGAATTGTTTATACCGATCGCTTACCTAATCAACCATCACTTAAAGAAGTTATTCGTGAAAGAAGATCCAAGCCTGATTCTAAGGAGGATTAGGTGAATTAAATGACAGTTTCCTCTGAAAAAGCAGAATTAACTGATATTATAATAATTTATAACGTTCGAAGATATGGATCAGCAGGCAGATTTTATCACTGGATACATGCTGCCTCAATGGCATTATTCATTTCAACAGGATGGCAGATTCATACAAGAGAAATTATCTTCGGTGATATGTCCTTTATACGTACTTTACATATCATGTTAGGAATTTTCATCTTATTTTGGGATTTAGTTTATCAACCATTATTGTTAGCCCTTGAAGGACATATCAAAGATGTTATTCCTACTCCAAGCGATGTTAGAGATTTAATATTGATAGTTCTTTGTACATTAAATCTTATAAGCGACGATAATTATCCTCATTACGATTTTTATAATGCAGAAACAGGTATGTATCACAGAAAGTATCATCCAGCTCAGAAATTTTTAGCTATTTCTGATCTCATTGCTATGCTATTAATGGGAGCTACTGGTATTGCTTTAGCTGAAGCTCAACAACCAGGTAGTACAGGAATAATGTCGTTCTTCGTTGGCCTTAATGACCTGATGTTACCATTTCTAGGATTATTGGGTATTAGTGTTAGATTCTTCCATTTCTTACTTTTCGTTTTCTTCACTTTGACTACAATTTTCCATGTTTATTTTGCTCTTATTCCTCAAAATGTTGCTAGATTAAAAGCTATGATCACTGGTAAAGAAGATATTCAGGAGAACATTAATAAGGAAGTGTTGTGAAATACTTGTTCGAAATAAGCGCTGAATTAATAAAAGAATTAGAAGCATTTGGTCTTTCCAATGATGAAGCACGAATTGTATCTATATTATTAAATTCAACAAAAACTCTTACGAGTAACGAACTAGCTGAAATGACTGAATTCCAAAAACACCAGCTTTACACTATTCTTTCTAAACTTGAAAAACAAAAAATAATTAAACAAGTTTCATTTAAACCAAAGAAATTCTTTTCTGATCAAATAACTTTTAATGAAAGTATTACTCTTCTTGAACAACAAATTGAGAATGAACGGAACGCTTTTAAAGAAACAAGTGATACTAATTTAGTAAGTTTTTATCAATTATTAGGATTCGATTTGGATCAAAAAAGGGTTCATGAATATTTATTAGATCATCCTGCTACAAGAAATGATTTAATTAGGAAGATGGATTTTTTAACTTATGAAAAAGCCCGAAATATTACTGATTTTTTGATCAATAAAAATTACAGCAGAAAAATTTCCTCTAAAGGAAAATCAATTTTATATATTGGAATACCTCTGAAAGAAATAATGAAAAACAAGATGGATTCTTTAAATATTGAATTAAGTGAAAAGAAAAACAGAGTCGAAAATATAATTAATTTGATAGAATTCAGAAAAGATGAAAGGTCTGGTAATCGTGAAATTGAGACGCAAATACTTAATTCAAATGAAGAAATAAACAAAAAAATCTCGCAAACATTAATAAGGACTACCAATATAAAAAGCTCCCTTTTTCTTGAAAATGATGAAAACTATTCTTACTGGACTAAATTCGTGAAAAATGAATTAAAAAAAACCATCGAATCTGTAGAATCTGGAAAAAAATTCCAGTGGTTAGTAGATAAAACTTTTTTAAAAATATTTGTAGAATTCGAAAATGATCTGATTGAAAAAATCATAAAATTAAAACATAAGTTTCAACTAAGGGTAACAAATAAAACTCTGCCGTCCATGATGATTTTTGATAATCAGGAAGTATTAGAAATTTCATCTACTGGAACATATTTAGAAAAAGGAATTTTTGTTTTTGATGATGAATATACAGACATAAAAATTGCAGATTTTGATACAATCTGGGAAGATTCATCTGACATCCAACAATTAGTTGGTGAAATGTTAGATGAGAAGAAACTGATTTATTTTATGGGCCAAAATATAATATTTAAACAAATACCAACTATAAATATTGCTTTACTTGGAGATAAGGGAGTAGGAAAAACTAGTTTAGTTAAAAGGTTCCTAACTTCTAAATTTGATCCTAATTTAAATTATACATTAGGAATATTAGTGGATGACACTTTAATTAAACTTCCCAAAAGATCATTCTCAAATATAGAACAAATGAAATTAATGATTTTCGATTTTGGTGGTCAGCAATTATTTAAAGAAGCATATGTTAATCAATTAGAAGATAAGCGAGGCATAGGGTTAATATTCTCTTTAAATGATCCCGAATCACTTGATAATTTAGAATCTTGGATTGATTTAATTGGTAAAGAAGAACTTGATAAAAAATCAGTAGTTTTAATAGGTACCAAGTCTGATTTAACAATTAAAGTTGATCAAGATCAACTATGGGATTTCAGAAAAAAATATAGAATAGAAAATTATTTTGAAACGTCAGCAGTAAATGGCAAAAATGTCCATAAAGTATTTGAAGAACTTGCGGAACAACTCAGCTACACTATCCACGAAAATGAAATTTTCAACTAAATAATATTTTTTAATAAAATTTTAATAATCTTGAAACTGAGATTATTTGGAAAGTTGTAAATAATTTCTTAATAAATAATCATTTAATGACTTTAACTATTTAATTTTATATTAAAATCAGGATTTTGAGTAAATATTTTGAACAATATTACTAAAACAATCGTACTAAACGAACAAACAAATAAATCTATCAAAATTTATAATATGGGAAAAAGATATAGATTTCTGTGGGCATTAAGGAATATTTCCTTAGAGATTGAGAAAAATACAATTTCTGGATTAGTTGGATCAAACGGTGCAGGAAAATCGACATTATTAAATGTATTAGGAACAATAATTTCCCCAACAACTGGATTTATTGAAATTTTTGGAAAAGATATTAAAAAAAATACTGAAAATATAAGAAGTAATATGGTTCTCTTTTCTTATCACTCTTTTTTATATGATGAATTAACCGGATACGAAAATCTGTTATTTTGGAGTAAATTGTATGATTTAGGGAAAAATTTAATGATTAATGACTTGCAAGAATACATATTAAGTAAAGCGAAGGATTTTGGTGTAGAAAATTGGTTGGAAAGACCAGTTAAAGAATTATCAACTGGAATGAGGAAAAAAGTAGATTTTCTTAGAATTTTATTAATAAAACCGAAATTGATACTTTTAGATGAACCCTTTTCAGGTATGGATCCGAAAAACATTTCTTCGTTTGTTGATGAGTTATTAAAACTTAAAGATAAGTCTACAATAATAATTGCAAGTCATAATCTTGATCTTGTTTCTTCTCTTTGCAAGGAAGTATTTGTTCTTAAAAAAGGAAAGCTAATACAAAATCTAAATAGAGAAAATCTGTCAAGCAAAATCTTAAGAACAATTATACTAGATTCATAGGTTTGGTTGGTTTAATGAGCTTACTTTCTGATTTAAATAAAGCTTGGATCATCTTTAGGAAAGATGTTTTATTGGAATCTAGTAATAAATTTGAATTTTTCTCGATGATCGTTTTTAGTATAGCTTCTGTATTAATTTTCTCTTTAGCACTCAACATTACTGGTTTTGAAAATGAAACTTTGAGAGCAAACGTTATCAGTGCGTCTTTATGGATTATTTTTGTTTTCGCTGGAATGCTTAGTTACTCATCGTTATTTGGAAGAGAAACAAAATCTGGGGCTTTTTTGACATCTTTAAGATCTTTTCCAGTAAAACCACAAACCATTTTTTTAGGTAAATTGATTTTTAATTTAATTCTTCTATTTTCAATTTTGATAATTGTCGTATTCTTGTATATAATATTTTTTGAGTTGACGTTCAAATCATCTTTCGTCATAGTATTAATTGTATTTGTACTATCGACAATGGATTATTCAATAGTAGGAACACTTGTTGCCTCATTAACGATGTATTCTAAATCAAAAAGCTTAGTTGTTCCAATTTTGATGTTTCCCTTAATTCTTCCTTCAGTTATGATATCCGTGATATTAATTTCAAATTCAATAACAGGAGAATTAGTTTCTCTTACCGATTCTAATCTTCTATTACTTTTTCTACATTTTTTTATGTTATTTTGGATTGCTATGCTTACAATTGAAACTGTTATTAAAGATTAGATATTTTTACGATTTTTCACGAAACGTGGACTTCCATTTTTTAATTTTCTGTGTAAAATTGTTCAATTTGATTAAAATTATTTTACATCTGGTTCATTTTGGCTCAAAATTGCATAAGAAGGTTTAAATGTACAAATAATGCATATATTAAATTGATAGAAAAAAGAAATAGTTGAAACTTCCTTTAAATGTCGATAATTTAACGTAATCAGTAATAACTCAATAATTTTGGAGAAAATCCTTGTTGACTTACAATTATAGTGAGAATTTAGGAATAAATAAAAAAATGAGTTTAGAAGTTATCAAAAATGAAGGAGACAAATCCTTATTACGAGAATTAGAAAGCTTTGGATTGAAAAAAATAGAAAGTGAAATTTTATTTATTTTATTATATTCAGAAGAACCAATGACTACAAAAAAATTGAAAGATTATCTAAATGTAGCTAAACATCAATTATATGGAGTTTTAATTGGTTTAGAAAAAAGGGGGCTCCTTGAACAAATAGGATTAAAACCTAAACAATATATTTCAGATGGGTTAATTTTAAAGAATAGTATTGAACGATATGAACATGAAATATCAGTTAAATGTAATGCTTTACGCAATTCTTTATCCGCAAGTGAAAACAAGATTTATTTATCCCTTGGTTTTGATGAAGATGCAAAAAAAATCCATCAATATTTAGTTAAAGTCCCAGCTACTAGAAATGAATTAATTAAGACTTTTTCTGAGTATTCTTACGAAAAAATTAGAAATATTTGTGAATCTTTATTATACCAAAATGCAATAACAAAAACCTTTCGCGGAAAAAGTTTACTTTATTCAGGTTTATCTTTGAATGAAATTGTTGAGTTCTGTTTAAAAAGCCTCAAAAATAAATTGGATGATAAAAAAGAAAGGTTAAAACGTATATTAGAGATATTAGAGATTCCAACAACCAGTGATCAAAATGTATTTACTGATTTAGTTTCTAAAACTTATAATGTTTATGAAGATATTTCTTCTCTAGTGTTCAACCATTCTCAAGAAGCTACTGAAATTCTTAGTTCACTTTTTGTCTTAATTGATCATAATTTTAAAAATTGGAAGGAAATAGTTATTTCCGAGTTGAAAAATTCTATAAAATTATGTTTTGCAGGAATTCACATAAAATGGTTAGTAGATAAATCATTTTTAAATATTTTTCACCAATTAAGTATAGATTTGAAAGAACAAGTAGTAAATGCTTTCCCTAGATTATCAATTCGAGTAGTTACACGATTCTCTACAAAATTGTACATAATTGACGAAAAAGAATTTTTCGAGGTCCCCCAAACCACACGTTTATTAGACAAAACTTTGTATATAAAAAGTGAATCAGCTACAAAAATTAAAAGATTTGACTTTCTTGATATTTGGGAACATTCACATGATTTTCTTCCTATTTTTAACGATTCAATTGATGAAGATGAATTAATCTATTTCAGCGACCAGAAAGATAAATTAATGAAATTAAAAAATTTTAATATAGCATTTTTAGGGAATAAAGGTGTAGGAAAGACATCTATCGTTAATAGATACTTAACAGATAAGTGGGATCCACAAATTCGAGTAACATTAGGAATTTTGGTGGACGAATCCTATATTAAAGTTCCTAAAAGAACAAAAGAAGAATATGAAGAAATAAAGCTGGTCATTTATGACTATGGGGGACAAGAATTATTTAGAGAATTGTATTCTGGACAATTAACTGGAAAAGAATGTGTAGCACTTATTTTTTCAATGAACGAATCAGAATCCTTTAATGATCTCGAATATTGGATTGGATTAATACCTGAAGAGGATTACAAAAACCAAATTGTGATTCTTGTTGGATCAAAAAGTGATCTTCCAAATATAATGAATCAAGATAAAATATGGGATTTCAGAAAGAAATACAATATAGAATACTATTTTGAAACTTCAGCACTATTGGGAAAAAATATTAAAAAATTATTTCAAGAACTTGCAGAAGTAATATATGAAAAAAATTTATGATTTCTTTTTTTGGAAACTGTGTTTTTTTCTGAAAAAATGTTTGAAAATAGCTTATATTATTTGAAATAGTAAAAAATGGAAGAAATTGTCCTTAAATTCCTTCATCATCCTTTTATAATCTAGTCACGTAAGTAATATTAGGTGATGAAATGTCTAAGGCAGAAAAAGTGTCAGAATTATCTTTTGAAAATATTCCGTCAAAATTCGCTACACATAAATTCGAAGTTACTTGGGAGATTGTAGCTCTTTATGTTGTTGGTGTACTCACTGTTATCGCATTCTTCGAATCACTTAAAACACTATTTTATACAATTTTGGGCTATTTGGCCTTTATATTATTTCTTTCTTTAATGTTATACGTTACGCTTTACGTTATCTACAATTTTTCAGTGATATTTTACGAATTATTTTTGAGAAAATCTCATGAAAAATAAACAGAATTGCTTCAAGAAAAGAAGTCTGATTTTTCCGGAATTTCTCAAACAATTAATTTTCTTTTTATATTTAATTTAATCAGCATATTTTGTATTATTCATTTGAAATCAGATAGAAATTTCAATATTTTTTTTATTATTTTTGATACGCATAGGTCTACCTAACAAACTTAATTAATAGTATTTAATTATTGAATCAATTAGATAGCTATATCTATATTTTTGGTGATAGTATTTGAATATTGGTCCTTTAGAAATTGGGTTTGTAGTAGGATTAGCCATATTGTTATTTGGTCCTGACAAATTGCCACAATTAGCCAGATCCTTTGGTAAAGCAACAAAAGAATATCAAAAAGCAATTAAGGGTGTTACTGGTAGTGGAACCGATTTGATTTCAGATGTAAAAGAAAAATCAAGTTCTAAATTTGATTCTATTGGTAGTTTATCAGAAGATGAGCAAATAATAGAAAATGCTACAAGTTTAGGAATAGAAACAGAAGGTAAAACAATTAATCAACTAATAGAAGAAATTCTTGAAAAGACTAATACTTAGATTACTTTTATATTGACTTAAGAAGGAAAATTTAATGATCTCTTCCGCTGTGGCTCACTTAATACAGGTATATAATATTTCAATAATTTTGTTAATAATTTCACCATATTTAATACTCTATCTTAAAACTAAGTCTCTTGATGTCGGTATTGAACCAAAACATAAAATAATTTTTATTTTATATTCTGTCTTCTTTGGTTTTCTCCTTTTACTTATAGATTTAATCAGTTATGATAATTCATGGATCAATTTATATATTATCAAACAATCTAGTGAATTTTTTTGGATTACTTCTTTTACAATTTTGATTTATCTCTATTTTTCATCTTTTTTATGGAAAGAAATCTTTTTTCAGTCATTATTTGTCGAAACTGATCTTTCTACTGAAATGTTAGGAAAAATGATTTCAAAAACCAACAAAAAAATGAATTTACAGACATATCCTTTGAATAAGGATAGCATGATTGTGGGTTATTTACCTGGAAGTTATTTTACGGGATTCGAAATTACCTATGATTTGAGAAATACTAATAAAAAAGGGTTCGAGATCTTTCTTCTTAATTCCTTACGAAATTTCCGTATCTTAAGTTTTTTATCTTTAATAACTATTTTTCCGATGATATTAGTAAGGTCTCTAGCTTTTACCGCAACTACTAATTCTGAATCAGAAATACTTATCTATACTTTTGAATATCTTGGTCAATCCTATCCAATTGACACAGTTTCTTGGTTTATTGTAGGAATTTTGATCTTTATTTTCTTTGGAATTACATTAGCTTCAATTCAAGAGAACTTGTTAATTGAATATGAAGAGAATTTCAAAGCAATTAAAATAAGAGAAGCAATTGAACTACCTAAATTGTCAATTAAAAAACCTAATGTTCAAATTGATTCATTAAAAGAAAAACTCAAACAAAAAAGAGAAGATACTCTTAAACTTGTTGAAAGCAAGAAAAAGGAAGAAATCAAAAGAGTTATTGGTGATCGTGTTGATTTAAAAAAAGATAAATCAATAAATCCTGAAATAATCAGACTAGATGCTTTGATTAGGTTATTGAAAAACATATTAAGTTCAACTCCAATCCATAAACAAATAACGTTAGAAGAAATTCTTTCTATGGTCAATTTAAAAGCGAAAAGTAATAATGAAGAATTAGAAGCTATTATTGTTGGTCTTATTTCAAAAAAAGATATTCAAGGTGATTATGATATTTGGAATAAAACATACCAGGGTGGTACACCCGTTCAAAGATATATTAGTAATTATCTAAGTAAGTCTGATAGTTCAAAAGATAATATAGCTGCATTTAAATTACAATCAAACGGTGGTATAGAGATTTATTTTAACAATAAGGGAAAAATTGTTGAAATAAATGATGATGAAAGTAAGACAGATTCCAGTTAAATTAAAAAAAATCTTAAGCAATTGACTTATAATCAATTTTGGTAAATATTATGTTCAGTAGTGATAATTTTGAAGGTTTAATAAGCGAAAACGTGATTAATCATTCACAAGAATTATATATCAGAATCAGATTAATTATAGTTGTTTTCATTATATCGACAATGATAATAATTTTTTTACCTTATGAGTTTATCAAAGGCAATTTTTCTCTAGAAAATTACAAACCTCTTGTAATTGTCGAATTAGAATGGATTTTGAATTGGTCAACGTCTAAAATATCTATTAATCAATTTGCATTGATTATAGGTTCACCAATGGCCGTTATTATAGCTTACATAGAGCTTGGTATTATTACATCATTTGCATTTAATTATCCATTCATAATTTGGCAATTATATATTTTTCTAAAACCTGGTCTTTATGAGGAAGAAAAAGAATTCATTAGAAATCTTGTTTTATTCGCAACTTTATTATTTATTATTGGAGCGTTGATTGGATTTTATATTATGCCAATTGTTTTTCAGTCATTGGTAGGAATTGGAGAAACACTAGATTTTCAGTATTTAGTTCAATATTATAACTTAAACACGGTTGTAGAATTCTTTTTTTGGAGTGTGATAGCTACTGGAATATTATTTACATATCCGCTCTTTCTTTTAAGTTTAGTTTTATTTAATTTGTTAAGCAGTGAATCTTTAAGAACAAGAAGAAGGCACATAATAATAGGGCTTATGGGAATAACTGCCATTATCACTCCTGATCCCAGTCCTATATCAATGTTAATTTTAAGTGTACCCTTAGTTTTTTTATATGAAATAACTATAAATTTAGCCTATAAAATTGAAAGGACTGAATTTTATAAAAGAATGAAGGAAAAAAGGTCACTAAAATCAATTGGAAATCGTATTGGAGAATTTAATGTTTAAATTAAATTGATAATTCATAAAATGAATAAAACAAATAATTATGTTTTGAACTAAAATTATGAGCAAGTCACATTTGGATTTTTTTA
Organism: Candidatus Heimdallarchaeota archaeon LC_3; assembly: GCA_001940645.1. The sequence continues at coordinate 6,536 of MDVS01000051.1, read as the reverse complement.
AAGAAAAATGATGTAGGTAGAGCTTAAAATCAACTTGCTTATTTCTAAACTGGAAAAATTACTAAAAATGTTTTCATTGATTTTTTAGGACTGGAAATTTCTTTTTTATTACTATTAGTATCTATTTAGTCTTTATTCATCCATGAGCAATAGGTATTATCAATTAACACATTAGGTTTTCCTTCAGATTAATCATGAAAAAAGGTAATTATTTATCCAAACGGACTTTATATGCTTTTTTATTGTTTTCTATGTTTATTTTTACTCCAATTGTTTTTGAAGATATTGTTAATAATACTGTAACATCCATTGAAGATACGAGTACAAATAACATAGCAAATAATGTTATTGTTACATCAAAAATTCAAACGATAACTTATGACACTTCAGTTCCCTTTATATATGAAAATAGCACAAATGTGATTTTTGATGGAATTATTTCACCTGGAGAATATACAGAATCATATACAGATGCTATTGGATTAACAGCTCATTGGGAACATAATGGAGTTAACCTCAGTGTTGCAATAGAAGCTAATGGATTAGGATTTATTGCTATCGGCCTAGGTAGTGATAGAATGAATGGAGCTAATATGATAATAGGGGGAGAATTTACTAATAATAATACGGATTATTGCTTAGATGCGATAGGTCAGCCAGTTATTACCAACCCTGTAGCTTTAGATACACAATCGGATATCTTATCTTGTGCAGCATCGGAAAATGTAACAAGTACAGTTTTAGAATTTAAGATTCCAATGAATTCTGGAGATACTGAGGATGTTGTTATGGAAACTAATAATACATATAATTTTTTCTTTACTTATCACGAAACTTTAGATGATGTGTTTGATCCATCTATAAGTAACCACGTGGGAATGCTTCATTCAAATCCTAGTACGAAATTATTTTTTAGACCTTCCTTGGAAGTATATCAGACCCAAATTTCAATTAGTACTCCTTCTGAGATAGAGCAAGGAAAAAACTTCACTTTATCTACTATTCTTGTAGATGAAAATCAAAATCCAATAACTGATCTGTCTGTCGACTTTTTCAGGGAAACTCAATTCGGTGAACTGATAATTGGTAGTGCAACTACGGATAATATTGGAAAAGCAGAATTAAATTATAGTAATGATATTTTAAGAGGTAATGTCACATTTGGTGTTATTTTTAATGAATATATTGGAAAAGTTGATTCCTTAGATATTATTTATCGGAAAAGTCAAATAACAACTGAAATATTCTTTAGTCATATAGAATTCAGTGAAGAGAGAGTTAGAGATATTCTATTTATCCCTATTGAATCCGAATGTTGTGAAGGTGGGATATTTTATTTATTGGTGTTAAGAGATGTTTTGTTCTATTTAGCACTGTTTTCCGTTTGGGGATTATATTCTTACTGTGTAATTCTAGTGTTAAAAATTCCATTTAATAGGAAAAAATCTAAAATCAGAGAGAATGATGAACAAGTTATGGAGGATAATTAAATGAATTCAGATAAATTAAATGATAAAACGCGAAGAAATTTTATTAAAACCATATTAATAGGAACAGGTGCTACTATCATTGGCGGTTCAATCTTATCCTTAGGAAATAATGCTAGTCCTAGATTGTCTTCACAAGAAAGGCTGAGTTCTTCTAATCAAGTTAAGATAGAAATTCCTGACGATCCAAAAAATCATTGGGGGTTTGTCATCGATCTCGCGAAATGTGATGGATGTGAATCTCAATCTGAAATTGATTATTCAAATATTTTTGACGAATCCAAAAATGACGAGAAAAGTGTTTTAGATATTATAAAGGACGAAAAACCACGATGTGTATTTGCCTGCAGGTCAAGCCATAACTTTTTGAAGGCTAATCCTCCACAATATTGGATTAACGTCTACAAATTGCAGGATAATCCGCATACTCCTCCTTACTTTTTTCCCAAACCTTGTCAAAACTGTCAAGATCCACCCTGTGAACATGTTTGTCCAACAGGTGCAACATTCATCCGAAAAGACGGAACTGTCTTAATAAATCACAAAACATGTATTGGATGTCGAATCTGCATGGCAGGATGTCCCTATGAAACTAGATTCTTTTGGTATAATGAACCAAATAAAGAAGAAAATGCTAAGAGCAGTGCTGAAGATTATAGACCAGAGCACCTTTTATATCATACTAGAGGTACTGTTACAAAATGTGATTATTGTTTACATCAAGTTGTTAAGGGTGCTCTCCCTCACTGTGTTCAAGCATGTCCTCAGGGAGCATTATATTTTGGAAATTTAAATGAAGATGCAATTACTAATGGAGAAGAAATATTGGAACTAAACAAGATTTTAGAAGCAAAAGGAGCATATAGATTCAAAGAAGATGAAGGTACTAGACCCTCAGTATTTTATCTTCCTCCAAGTTATAGGAAAAACAATATATGGTGAAAAAGAGGTAATGAAGATGTATGAAAAGAATGAATCAATCGATGATATTGTTTTAAAACCATTGACAAGTTTTAGTACCAAATATATAATTCTTGTAACAATTTTAGTTGGAATTATTGGTGTTGGGGCCATAGCATGGTTTTACCAATTACAAGGAGGATTAGGTGTTACTGGACTTAATGACAGAGTTTTCTGGGGATTGTATATCTCAAATTTTATATTTTTTATAGGAATTTCTTATTCCGGAACTTTAATTTCAGCTGTACTCCGACTCACACAAGCGGGATGGAGAACACCATTAACACGTATGGCAGAAATAATCACAGTAGTTGGCATTCTAGTTGGTTTTTCCATGATTCTTATTGATATCGGTAAACCTGAAAGAATTTTACTAGTGCCATTTAGTGGAAGATTACAATCCCCACTATTTTGGGATTTTATTTCAGTTTCGACTTATTTAGCTGGATCTTTGATCTTTCTCTATATCCCTTTAATACCAGATATAGCTTTTTTAAGAGATAAGTTTAGAGGAACATTAAGAGGAAATTTATACACAATTCTTGCCTTGGGTTGGAATGGAAACAAAGAACAAAAAAGGAAACTTGTAAAGTCAATTAGTATTATGACAATAATCCTAGTACCTATAGCTATTACCTGTCATACCGTGATTGCTTTTATTTTTGCAGTCACATATAGAGTAGGATGGCATAGTACAATTTTTGGACCATATTTTGTTATTGGAGCAATTTATTCCGGAATTGCCGCTATTATTATTGCAGTGGGTATTTTGCGAAAAATATATCATTTTGAATCATTAATTACGTATAGACAATTTAGAAATTTAGGTTATTTACTATTTGTGTTTTTCTTGATGTATCTCTACTTTACAATAACAGAATATTTTACATCCTTCTATCGAGGAGGTCTTGAGGATATGGAATTATTAGGGGCTTTATTCCTTGGAGAATACTCACTTTACTTCTGGATATTCATTGTTTTAGGGATGGTAGTACCAGGAATAATGGTTTTAGTAGCTTCTATCAAATATGAAAGTGAATACGCTGTATGGGCAATGGTTATTGCCTCAATGCTTGTTGTAGGTGGAATGTGGCTTAAAAGATTTATTATAGTAGTTCCTGCTTTAGCAAGGCCTTTTGTACTCCAAGAATGGACAATTTATAATCCTAGTCCTGTAGAGTGGGCAATTACTATTGCAGCAGCAGCAGGGTTTATATTGTTTTATGCTGTATTTGCAAAATTATTTCCTTTAATCTCTTTATGGGAAATGCACGAAGAAGAAGAGAAAAAAGCTCGAGAATAAACAACGAAATCAATAAGCGTATTAATTTTTTTTTTCTTCGTTCTATAAATTTCCCTAAGATATTTAGGTTATTGATTTTATTGATTCTATTACACTAGAAAAAACTAATAAATCTCTTGGAGAACGAATTCTTGAAGCTAGGAGAAATGCAACCTCATAAACCTTATACTTTTTTACAAGAACAGATTTTTCAAGGAATCTGGCCTTTTAGTCGGTTTAAATCTCCAAAAAATGTTTTTCTATTGACAATTTTATATCTTGTTTGGGGAATTGGGTTATATTTCTTATATGACATTCCTTTATATTTCTTAATAGCTGGAATATTCGCTGCAATAAGTATTTCACTCTGGACCTTAGGAATATTCAGCTACGCACAAAAAATGCGTAACGTAGAAATTGAAAGTATTAATCTCATTAATAAAAAATTTCTTGTCCAATATTTAGAAGATTTATTTCACCCTTCATCAATAGTTTTTGGTGTAGTTCTGAGCACAATAACTTACGTTTTTTTATTGGCATCCCCAATTCCAGGAACAGAAAATTTTATAAATATTTTAGAAAGGGAATTTCAAACTACCACGTTACCACCCTTAGTACTAATGTATCTATTTTTAATCGTCTTTGATATCTGTTATCGATTAGGGTTGTCATCTTATGTAATGATTGTACAATTAAAAAGAAATTTACGACTTTCAAGATATCTAAATGATAAAAAATTAAAAAAACATTTTTCTCCCTTCAATATCAAAGAGTTAGAAAAAGCTGATTTGTATCATTATTTAGCGCTAATTGCAGGATTTTTCTTACTTCCGTTAGTTTATTATGACATATATCTTTTTATTGGGTTATGTGCTTACCTTATTATCTCTTTTATAATTGCTAGCGTGAACATCTTACACCTTCGATCACTTAGTGGCAAAGCAATTCCTCAAAAGATTAAAAATTTACTCAATTCTTCTCATTTGGCTTATGTAGGTACCTTATCAGATAATAATGCACCACATGTAACCCCAATTCTATATGTCTTTGATGGACGTCATGTATTTTTAGCCACTTCAATAAAAAGCAAAAAAATAAAAAATTTACGAAAAAATAAAAAACTCGCAGTCTGTATAGATAATCGTAATCTTGTATCTATAAACAAGAGTAGTGGTGTATTGATTCAAGGAAAAGCTCGCGTTTATGGATACAACTGGCTAACAAGTATTATTATGATTTTCTTTTTTGGTTTGAAAATGTTACAAATACGAAGATTATTTCAAAAGAAATATCCAGAATATATCGAGAAATATAAGAAATATAATCTTTTTATTCCTTCTCAATGGAGGATTAATCCTATTTTTAGCCGAACGTTAATTGAAATAAATCCCGATAGATTTATCTATTGGAAAGGTACTAATTTATCCTATGTTGAATTTTAGGAAACCCTAAGAAAAAATTAGATTTACCTACGGGAAAGCTATTCTTCATCTACTGAGGTCAAACTTATTTCAAGGTCAAATTCTTTGAAAGATATCTTAATAAACATAAATTCGCTTTGTCTTATTGAAATTTCTGTTAGCGAATATTGAAACGATTGGGAAAACTCATTAAGAATATTTTTAATGATGACTAACCTCTCTTGAGGAATAAGAAAAGATTCCTCTCTAAAATGTTCATCTATTTTTTTAAGTGGAAACTTTGATTCAATACTTGTGAGGATTTTTCATCTTTGATTATTATTCTTTTTTTCTTCTATAACAGATAAATAGAGATCTATTATCTTTTATTTTTGCTCTCCTTTGCTGAAAAAGTTGATGATTCGGTAAAATCACCCAAAAACTTTTTAAATACCTATTAAGTAAAATTTTTAACAGATAATTCATACATTGTGAGTTAGACAATGTATGAAGGTATCAGGTGACTATTAATGCCCTACAGAATCATCACATCTATCCGGATACTGGTTCAATATATACTTTTGGATTTTATTGGATTGCAGGTCAATGAGACCATTGATTGTCGAACAAAGGAAGGAAAAAAGCGATATCAAAATCTTTTTCACCGTCCATTTCCAGAAGAGAAACGAAAGACTAAACAACGGAGATTAAAGAATAAACAACGATTATTAATAGAATTTATTGAGAATAGAGAATACTCCATAAAGGAAAGACGGAAACGAACCTTCTATGATCGACATTACAATTCTATCCATCCTAAGCTCAAAAAAGATTTTGCAATCCCTTTTGTTGATCAACAGGCAATAAAAAGTAATTCTGGATACCAGGGGTCATTATATCAACTTTTCCTTGATGCTGATCTTAGTTTTTTTACCACATGGCAACAATTACAAGGTATTACTATCTTTACAACGAATTGTCAAGTTGAAGATATTGTTCGACTGGAATTAGTTCGAATAAGGTTGGGTATCAATACTCTTTCAAGTTTTTTAAATATTCTAGAAGATTGGGAAGAATTACAAGTAGAATGTGGAGTAGAGAATAAACATTTACCCTCACAAACTCAGTATCTACGAATCTTGAAAAATCTTGGTCCTGATACTATCAAACAATATTTTCTATTATTACAACAGAAATGTGACCTATTTCAGCTTTACGATAACAATGTCGATATCTGGGATGCACGTTTTTTATTCAGTTACAATTCGGGTCGTAACTTAGAAAAAACAGGTGATCCGACCGATCCATCTCTTGGAGTATATGTACATAAGTCTAAATATTTTGGAATAGGCTATTTGGAGTCAAGAATCATAAATAGTAAGTTTAAATTACCAAAATACTATGATC
>MDVS01000050.1 GCA_001940645.1 Candidatus Heimdallarchaeota archaeon LC_3 | reverse complement strand
AAATATGATAGAGAAGTAATCCAGCAGTCTACTATGATATTCTCAAACTGGGTGCCCCCTCCAACATGATTATGTTGATAGGCAGCACCATGTACCTCTTTTCCATATCTCCTCATTGAAGTATCGTCAAGAGAAACTACTACTCGTTCTCGACCATCAATGTTACTAAATCGCTTAGAAAGGTCTTTTTTCAGAATTTGAAGGTAGGGACGACTTCGAAGAAGCGAATAACGTATCTTTCGTGCGGAAATATTATCTATTCCTGTTCGTTCTAAGCTTTGAATACTTTTTCTACGACCTGCAATTAAATGATCGCATAATGCTGCCATGTTTATATTTTGGCTGCCATAGCTCCAAGGGAATGTTTTTAAACTCTGTTGAATGAATTCTCGTATGGGAGGGAAGAACATGGTTTGAATCACCAATTCTTCTATGTTTTTCTCTCCCTTCTAAATTTTATGAATTTTGTCGGAATACAGAAATTTATGTAAAAAGTATGTTAATATTAGGAGCAATGAGAAAAGATTTTTCCAAATTATACAAGTTAGGAGAAAAACTTTCTAATACACCGATAATAGTGGCATTTCCTTGGGAAAAGATTTTTCCAAATTATACAAGTTAGGGTAAACGTTTCCTTTTCCTTGTTCTTGTAATTTTGTTTTTAATTCTTTGAATATTGTAAATCCTAATATTCTCTTCTGTCTTTTATATAATTTCAGATCAAATAATGCTATGATCTCTAAGAGAAGTGTGTGTTTTACTAATGTTTTCTTGGATTTGATTAATTCATCTTTGACTTCGAAAAGGATGGAGAAATTTTTATCAAAGGTATAAAATAAATCATGAAAGTGTCTAATTAAATATTGACAAATTCTTTCAACATATTGTTCCAAATCAAATGATTGTTTCTTGATTTTCAGATTTTGAGCAACAATTTTCTTAAAATAATTCATAATAATGGTATTTGTTTCATCTTCTAAAGCAAAAAATGGTTCTGTAAAGGTAGTTTCCTCTATTTGTCCTATATTTGTATTCACAATAATCCCAAATCATTTTTATTAGATAATAAATGCCAAAATTGCATATCAGTTTCATTCATTAGCTCTTTCTTCTTTTCAAAAGCAGTTCCTTTAGCAATATACTCAAGACTTGCTCTTTCGTATAAACAAGTTTTGGCAAGAGTTTTTATGTCAGTAGCATAAGAAATCTTATCAGAATGAGCTTGAGCTGGTGCAATAGCTAGTTCTGGCTTTCCAAGTTTACCAAATTTTTTGTTATGTCTAATTTTATATCTAAAACCTACAGTTCTATTTCCTAATCGAACATTATAAGTTTTAATAAACATTTCTTCTCTTTCTTCAATTTTTCCCCACATGATACGAATTTCTTTAGGTTCTGTATCAGTAATAAGAAAATCCAGTTTCTTTTTAGCTTTTTGGTGTGCAGCTAGTATTTGACCAATATCGAACTTAACATTAGCTCCAATATTCAAAAGATTAATTCTGTGATAAAGATAATCTTCAAGAATTTGAGAATTAAGAGGAACTTTAAAATCAGCTGTAATTTCATCAAAAATAGAAATAAGTTCTTTTTGTCCATCTTGCATAGCAGAAATAAGAATAACTGCTACGATAGCTTCATAAACACTTAGAAAAATAGCTTCAAGAGGATTAGATCCTTCAACAAGAACAGTATATCCAGAATCTTTAGCATTTTTGAAAGTAACAAAACCTTTCGTATCATAATTCACTTTAAACTCAATATATCTTTGAGCTTCTAAATAATGAACTCCAAGAACTCCTCCAGAAATTTTAATTTCCTTACTATCTGGTGTTTTGATAGTTTCTGGATACAAATGTTGAAAAATATTAGTTTCAGCATCATAAGAAGCATGATGAACAACCTTATTACAAATTTCACCTTCTGGATCAATATTAATGATCTTAGGATTAGGATGCTCATAATCAAAAGGTAAAGGATGAATTTTACAAGAAGGATTATAAGAATCATTAATATATTCAATTAATTCATTAATATATTTATCATCTGGTCTATAAATAGAAGTTTTAATAGCATCTTCTGAATGCTCAAGTTCTCCATCAACAAAACGAATTTGCATACCAGAAGTTGAAGAAATTTGTCCTAAAACCTCTTCAAAAAGATTAATAAAATCTGGATTGGTATTTTCTGGTTCTAACAAATTTTCAAAGTTAGCTCTCTTTGTTAAATATTGGTCTATTTCAGGATTAATTTCTTTTTTATTTTTTCCAGTTTTTTTCATAGATTCAAGGATTAAATCAGATAAAGATTTGTCAGAAGGAATTTCGATTATTTCTTCCTCAGTTTTATTAGAATTTAGTTCTTTTTTGACTTCTTCTTTTTCTGATGAATTCATAGAATCTAATATTTCATCAATTAAACTCATACGACATAACCTAACAGTATTAAAGGAAATAGAATCAAAAAATTTATAGATTGAGGCGGGAGACTTTGCATATTGGTTGCCAAGTAATACACTAATACTGCATGGGGGGTCAAGCCATGAGGGTAGGTCAAGAGACTACGAATACAAGATTGACAAATTCTTATAAACTACTTACAACCTTAGAACGTCACACTAAAGAGGTAAAGAAAAATTAAAAAAAAATTAAAGAAAAAAAATGGATTTGTAAAAGATTTAAGTTAATCTAATGCAAATGAGGGAGTGCGATTAACCCAATAGGTTCCATCAGCGTTTGGAGTAAGATCTCCTGGAATTGTAATATATCCTTTTCCATTTTCAACCCGTTGAGTTTTTTCAGTCCTGAAGATGAATTAGAACTAATTAAATTAGACGGATTTGACAATAGAAACGATTTTTTCGATTGGTTTAATAAAAGATACAGTCTAAAGACCGATTTATTCGCTGTAATAAGATGGAATTAAGTGGTTTTATTGGGATTTGAACCTTTTCAATATTGGCAAGAATTATTGTGCGATAGATGCAATACTAAAGGAAAATGTATGCAATTACAAAACAACTAGGTAAATCCAGTTAGATATTTTAATATCTGTGTAGATTGCTTGAAAAAACTAAAAACACAATTACAAATTTTATTTGATTAAAGGGAACTGACCCAAATTTTTTTAAAAAGTAACAAAAAAATTAATAATAAAATTTAGTGGAAAAATGGAAGTGGAAAAATGGAAGTATTTGTGTCACATACTCATCAAGATAAAGAAATAGCTGAAAGAATTAAAGGATTGATTGAAACTTCAGGAGCTAAAGCGAATCTTCTTACTTATGAAGTAGATCCTAGCCAAACAATCATTGAAAAGGTGAAAAATGGAATTAAGAAATGTGATTTAGGTATAATTTTATGGACAAAAAATAGCGAAAAAAAAGAATGGATAATTCAAGAAGCAGGTGCTTTGGCAATTACTGAAAAACCGATTATAGTTTTAATGGAATCATCAATTAATCCACCCGGTGCTATGTTAGAAGGGATTCATTATGTTAGATTTGGTGACATAGAGGGTATGAAGTCATTAGTAGAATGGTTAAAACAAAGAGTTCAGAATGAAGAGCTTTGGAAAATAATTTTAATATTAGGAGGAGGATTGTTTTTGATATGGTATTTATTCAGTAAATAAAGGCAATCCTTTTATTTCGATTTTTTAATGGTTTCTCCCTATTTTTCTGTTAATTTTTATAATTTAATTAAAAAAGTAAATTGATTCATACACAACTCTTTACTTTATTAAATTCGTTTAAAAGAGAAAGAAAAGCTGTGTATCAGCAGGAAATGATAAATTATGGTACATAATTATTTAACAGAAGACGATTACGAAAAAATAAGAGAATTGATAAAAACTTTTGATTATAAATGTCCACAGTGCAAAGCAAAGAGATTTAATATCTCACCTGGCATATCAACTCTCCCTTTTATTGACGTTTTTAAAGAACCTAATGTGAAACTGAATGTGGGAAAATTAGTTGTTTCTTTAGGGTGTCAGAGCTGTGGATTTATGATTTTGACAGATGCTGAAAACGCCTTACCTCATTATTTCAAATAGTAAATGTTTTGCTATTAACTGAATTATTCAATGTGACTTACAATGAAAATGGAAAAAATCAGTATTTTTAGCAAGGAAGCTATTGAACATCAATCTAAGGTCGAAGCAGGACAAAGACTTATGAGAAATCTTAGAGTCAACTACAGAAACGAATTAAGTCCAAATGAAGTAAAAAAACTAAATAATAGGATCAAATCTAAAGATAAGAGTTGGACTTGATTCTATACATTAAAATTTGTTAATAAAGACGTTTAACGACTACTTACTATAAAAATTGACGTAACTATAAATTACTTTTTTTTAATTTTATTATGGACCAGGATCCTGAACTCAATAAATGTAAGTTTTGTAAATTTTCTTTTTTTATCAATATTTACATCTGGAAATGCAAGAGATTTAACATTTCAATAAAAATTAACGATATTAAACCTTGTTTTGAATTAGATAATAGAAATTATCACATTGAATACATTCAAGCCACTATAAAGTAGCTTTTAAATAAAGGAATTCAATCATAAATCTTTTATTTTTTATTTTAGATTTCTTATCAGTATCAAATATATTTCCTTAAAAATTATTATCTTAATGAATTCATTTTACTTTTTATTAGTTTCATCGATTGCATCAATCTTTTTGTCAATTTTTTCTAAAAGGATGGAGAATTTACTATTTAATGCGTCTAAATTTCTTTTCATTGAAGTTTCGATATTCATTTTGAGAGATTCATATTCATTTCTCCAATAATTTTTATTTTTTTCGCGTTCTTCAAAATAAATTTTTTTCGTATCTTCAGCTAGATTTTCACCTAGAGAAATTATTCGTTTTGCTTCATGCTCGGTTTTTTTCGCCTCTTCTTGAAGTTCAAGTTGTCTTGTTTTCATCTTTGCAATTTCTTCTTCAATCTTCTTCTCTCTCTCAAGTTGTCTATTTTCTTCTCTTTTACTTCGATTTTCTATCCTGATAGTGACAAAAATCAAAATTAGACTAGCTATTATAGAAATTATCACCGATAGACTGTTGTATTCTAATTCATTCATAAATCATCAACAAATATCTTTTTGTTTAATATTAATTCATCTATTTGATTTATTAGCATTTGGGAGTCGTTCTGGAATTAATAAAAATATAGAAAATTCAATAAATCAATAAATACTAACGATATTGAACCTTGTTTTGAATTAGATAATTAAATTCATCATATTGAATGGATTAAACTTATTACAAAGTAGTTTTTCTAAAAAGGGATTCAACCGAAACTCTTTTAATTTTGAGGTCGGGGCATCTACGAAGTGATTAAGATACATATAAAGAAAAAAAATTTAGAAAAATTGAATATCTTCTTTTTAGTTTTCAAATCAAAAGATACAGATAATCAAAGAGTCAATGGAAGGAATTGGTAATTTCTGACTAAATCAATACCTGAATGTTTGATTTAAAAGCCAATTCTCTTTTTAAATCCTCAAAAGCCTCAAACAAATAACTAACAGTATGACGAGGAACATGAATATAACTAAATCCTTCTCCAAATTCTTCATTTGAGAAGACATGAGCAATTGGAAAATGTAATAAGCTCTTAACAATATTCATAAACAAATTTTTCTTCTTGGTAGAAAAACGGATAGATACTTTAAAATCCAGACCAATATTATTAATTACGGGATATAAATACATATGATTGCTTGAAAGAAACTCATTATTAAGAATGGTGCTCTTGTGAACATTTCTGTCAAGAATATTATCAATAATTAGGGTATTTGACTTGGTAGTACTAATAAATTCCCAGAATTTCTTATCAGAATCACCTGTCAAGTAGACATTTACATAAGTAAGAGGCCAATGGACACATTTTTTAGGAAAAGAGCTTGTTTTTAGAAAATTTGGAATTGAAAAGTCCTTCCAGGGATTCTCTTCACCTGCTCGATAATGGTGTAAATTAACATTCCAATACCATTTGGTAATCATTTGTGTATAAGGGGGCTCAAAGTGATTTTTTAAATCCGGTAAAGGGATGCATTCAATTAGTGGTGTTTTAATATTTTTTTTATTAAAAATATCTTTATTGATAACATTATCAGGGTTATCTTGGAATATGTAGCAATATCCAATGCGATTAAGATTAAATAAGCCTTGAAAAGCTATTATTCCTGTCTTTCTTAATAATATTTCTGCTCTCTCAATCTTCTTAGCTCTTTTATTCGAAAATTCTAATTTTTGAAGGATTTCTTCATTTGTAGGAATAGTAGTCCTTTTATTCCCTTTACTATCTTCAAATAAAAAATCTTTATCAGTTAGAGTTTCTAAAACTTTTATTTCTCGTCTTCTAAGACCAATTACTACCCTATCCAAACGTCTCAAAAAATCCAGAATAAATTCAATTAAAGTTTTATTTTTTTGCTCTCCTTTAATATAATCATCTAAGGTCGCAAGACCAGAGACAGAGACAGGGGTAATATTAATATCCTGAGTTTGATCCATAAAAACGGAAAAAGTATGAGGAAAATCAAAATTATTATTGCCAAAGTTTAAAGGAATATAATAATTAGATTGAAAGTAATTTTGGACATCCTTTATTCTGAAATATTCAGAATGATCCTTGAATTTGTTATAGAAAGACTGACAAAGAGTAATTAAGAATTCTTTTCTTGCTCTAGTATGAATTTCATAATCTTTGTTAGTGTAAGTAAGAAAAAACGTCCTACAAGAAGTATATCCGGTAATTATTTCTTGAATAATTTCAGTCTCAATATTTTTTGTTATTTGGATCACGAGTTGCTATCTCCAGAGAGGATGTCTAATACAAATCTTATTCTTTCTTGATCAAGATTAGTTGTTAATTCAATTGTTTTAGTATTTTGATTTATATTGCATCACCTAAACTAATGTTCGGTTGTCTTTTAAATAGGGTAGAAGGGTCTCATAACTACAAAGATTACTAATCTCATTTTTTACTATTGATTCAGCAAATTGATATTTTAATTCAGTTGGAATACTAAAAGATCTGGACTTTTTTACCCGTGCGAGTTTCTGTTTATTATAAATGATGTAGAGATTGCTCTTAGTCCGTCTAAAGGTCAAAAGGGCAGGATCTCCACCAAATTCGCTGATAATTTTTTTAGCATGTTTTATAGTAAATATGTCAGAATTATCAGTGATTTCACTCATTACTGCTAAAATCTTAATTATTTTATCCACTAATTCTTCATGGGCCAAGCTAATCACTAATAATTTTTGTTAAAGACGAAAAACAGAGAAGTCACATAGTCAATTCGGTCATTATTGTAACTCACATTCTTTTTCTGCAAATAATGGTATAATTTTTCTAGATTAAAGCAAATATTAGCAGTCCTATTAGCTAGAAAAAAAGCAGCACAAATAATTTCTTGAATGTTAGCAGGTTTAATATGACAAATTTCCTCTACGATTTCACCTATAGATACTAAAGTTTTTTCAGGAATTAACAGTTTTTTTCCAAGATGATCAAGGAATTTCATTGCTGTAACCTGTCGCGAATCGACTAATTTGTCTGATATAATTAATCACCAAGAAGAATTTGAATAATACTATAAGTAAGGACTATTTAAATCTTCACTTTCAGTTTACTATCGAAAATAGACTGAAATAGAGAAACAGAAGAGAAATAACGCAAATCTAGATTCGAAATTTAAATTCGAAATTGATTCTGTTCGATCGAGGGGAAAGGATGAAAAATGGAATAATTTCAGAAATAGAATTAAAGAGAAAAAGATAAGAGATTCTTATTTCTGAATTCTATTAGAGAAAGTTAAGATGGTGGTGGTCCTTGTGGTCTCCACATCCAAACTTTTAATAGCTTTATAGTCAAAATAATTCCTACTAAAGCTATTACAAAAGCTAGGACATAAGTCTTACCTAGTGCAGGAATCCATGCATCAACCCAACCAGGTGCAAAATTTAGAGCTAACCAAGGAACTTTAATAAAGGAAACAGGCACTGCTATTTCAACTACTAATAAAGCGTCCACAATTAATCCATAAGCCCAGAATCTCGGATTAGTAAGCATGTCTTTCATAGACATTGATCTCATGGCTTGAGGAAAATCGAATTTCGCAACATTTTGAGCAAAAGGGCCAATACCAAATCTTCCTTTAACACCATTATAACCGAAGTGTGCTACCAAAAAGGCAACAGGGCCAGATGCTAAAAGGTTTGATAGAAAGTTAATTCCTAAGTTTTCAGTCCCATGTATATCATTCTTTTAGTTTGTCAAATAAACCCTGTTTTGACTAGTTTTTCTTATTTTATCAAAACTAATTTAACAATTAAGAAAGTAGATTAATTTAATGATGAAAATAGAAAAATATTGGAAATTAATTTAATTAGAATCAATTATTAAATTAGAAGGTGTTATTGACTCAGACATTAGTCTCGGTTAATAAAGTTTGTAAATGTTAGAATAGGACTTCTTTTTCATAATTTCTTTTTTGTTGTGACGATATGTGCCTCTATTGGAAACGATATGCTATCATCATCACTGCAGAAAGATTTCAATCCTTTTTTTGACTCTTCGACTAGTCGTCTATATGCCGAACTGCTAGTACCACCAAGAAGACTATTAAGAGGAGTTCCTTCTACTTCGAATTTAATGAACGCTTCGACTGAAGGATAATTAATATTCCCAAGACTAGTCACAATATTTGGAGGTCCTAGTTTGCCAGAATCCATAACTATTTTTTCCAACTCATTTTTATTACCCAACACAAACGGTGCTGTCAGAACGTTAGCAGCTTCTTTCCCTATCAATCGTTGCATGATTTCGGTAAGTATGACATATCCCGGGCTTTGTTCAATAGATCCCCAGACATGAAGACCCACTGTACCCCCGGGGACTAAAACTCTAGTCATCTCTTTTAATGCTACTGCTCTATCTGGAAAATACATAAAAGCTGCCTGACACAAAACCACATCGAAAATATTGTCATCAAATGGGAGATTCATTACATCACCTTGTTGCCAATTAATGTTCGAGCTGATTTTCCGAGCTACTTTCAACATTCCTTCATTTAGATCAAATCCTGTAACAGTCCCATCTGTACCAATTCGTGTAGATGCTTCTCGTGCAACTATACCAGTACCACATGCTACATCGAGTATCCGATTTCCTTGAATAACATTTGCAGCACCAACTAACCTTGGTGCCCATTCAGCAAAAATTGCGGGTACTAGTTGTGATTCGTAAACTTCTGCGGCTGATCCTTCCACCTGCCAGCTTTCACGTTCTGTCATACTAAATTTATTATAGATTTACTATTTATATTTTTGCTTTTATTTTATTCAATATTCTACTTGGAATAGATATTTAAAGATGTAGGGGGTAAGGGATTTGAAGAAGTAACATGCCTAATTTATATCAAAAAATCCTTTTAAAGAGAGATATTCAATATAGCAATATAGCAACAAAATTTTCTTTTATATAATTCTAGTAAAATTTTTTCTACCGTTGACAAAGATATGCTATTTAAATATGAGTTCATCAGACTAAATGATACAAACTCTTCTCAGGTCAAGAATTATATTTCTCCACAAGAAATTGATTTAAAGATAAATTCGATTCCCATTCTCGGATTACTAACCAATAATCTTCCTTTAGATCAAAATTTAGTTGTTTTTAGCAGTAATGAATCTATTACTTTTAATTTTTCTCAAAACGTTATCTATCATTCCGTTAATATGGGCAGGCTAAATTAAAACTTAATGAACCAATTCTTCCTGAGATTGATAAAGAATTCGATGAATTAACTGAAGATGAAGAAACCATCAGCCGCGAAAGATTGAAATCCCGTTGGGCTCGTATTGCTGAACTTGTTGGTGATCCTGAACGACTAGATGAAATTGCTTCAGATATTATTGAACAAATATTAGCTTTTTTTTTTTAGACTTGCATAAATAATTGAGACTTATGGCCAAAGCATCGACACAAAAAGAAGGATTACAACCTTTTAAAAATACTGAACTCTTTTCTAGCGAGATTGTAAGGAAGGTAGGGAATTCTATTGGGATATTGTTAGATAATATTGTATCTACAATGGGTTTTGCAGAAGGAACTCACATACAGATTGAGGTAGAGCTTAATAAGATAGTAATAATCCCAGAGAAACCAAAGACTCATAAAAGTGTAATAAAATATCTAAAGAAATCAGGTCCTAAATTGATACCAGAATTTTTTGATAAAACAGATTTAAAGAAAGAATCAGCAAGATTTGAGGATGTTTATAATAATAGAACAGAACATTTTACTTTCTTGGTTTCCTATGATCATATTGAAAAGAATTATTTATTGATTTATGCAAAGAAGAATGGAGGGGGAAGGACTGTGAGATATATAACTGAAGATGTCTATCAAGCGATCAAGGAAGGGAAAAATCCAGAAAATTATTTTATAATCAAGTGAACAAATTAGCTTCATCGATTTGGAATAATTCCAGATTTTGTTCAAAACCCTTTATAATTAAAATTATTTTCAAAAGTAATCTAATACTCATCTAAAATTAGTTATAACAAGATTAGAGATTATTATTCATGAATAATAGTCAATTATAAATTACTAAACTCTCAATCCTGTCCTACCGATAACAATTTTGGCTCGTATATAAATCCTACTTTATGAAACTCAAACAAATGACGATTATAATCTTTATTCGAATAGAAATAATGATCACAATCAGAAATTGGACAAGTTATTTGGTCAGAGGTCGGTCGAATATCCTTTTTTAAATCGAATTCTAACAAGAGTAGTTCGTCTGGATACAAAGGAGTTAGATCGGTAAACACCTCTAATAAATTGTTATATGCAAATTCTGATTGCATGGAATACAATGTATTAAGGATAACCTGAAAATCTAGGAGATTAAGCTGGGCTAATTTATCAATCCAGTGACTAAGTTTTTGATGTGAATAGGGATTAGAAACGATAGGAAACTGAATCATAGCAATCAAATTATTACTTTAAAGGAATAGTAAAAAAAATACAGACACAATGGTGAACCAAACTTCTTCAAAAGTTAGATGAATTTTTCACTTTAATCTAAAAAAATATTTTGGTCTGTGAGAAAAAGAGTGTTTATTTTAATTGTTTAATGTCGAATTATATGGAAAAGAATTGTCTATGCTGCCAACGGGGCTAGGAAGACTACCAAATTTGGAGAAGCTTAAACTTAGTTTTGAAATTTATCATTCACAGCAAAAAGATATATGTGAACTGGATAATCTTCAAGAACTTGAAATTCATTCATACCTAAAATATAATGAAGAAGTAATCAAAATTTGGAAGAAATCAAAAACGTGAAAAAGTAGAGTGAAATATTGATAAAGGTGGAGTAAAATGTGTTTTTGTAGGGGAAACGTTTGAATTACACGGATAGGCAAGAAAATGGATAGGATTAAACTAAATCGATTCCGAATCCAAAACTATCGATCAATTGAAGATAGTGGCTGGGTGGATATTAAAGATGTAACTTCTTTAGTTGGTAAAAATGAATCAGGGAAAACTTCCCTCCTAGTAGCTCTTTATAAACTTAATTCTGCAACAAAGACAAATTATGATCATTTAACAGACTTTCCTCGAAGCCGATTAGCAGAAGATTACAAAAAGAAGGACTGGATTGTAGCATCAGGAGAATTCCAGATTCCAAAAGAAGAGATCAGTGATTGGAAGAAACCTGAAAAATTTGAAATTCCAGATCATGGAATAAAATTGATATTATCACGTCATTATAGCGGTAAACGTAATTACAAATTTGAACCAGAAATTGAAGAAATTAATTTTATCAATGTAAGTCATGAACAAGTTAAATTAATCCGAACAACCATTAGTAAAAAAAAGTCGGAGCTGATAAGTAGAACAGACAACAATGACCATGAAACTCAAGAAAACATAAAAGAAATTTTTACAAAAGAAAAAAAACAATCAATTCTTGATATAATAGATAAACACTTACAAATAGAAGTAACTGATATGGTGGTTGTTAGAAGGTTATGTGATGAATTAAATGAATTTCTCAATGAAGTGCCTGAAATTGAAAATATCATCGAATATATAGAAAATTTGATAGAAGATTCCAAAAAACCAAAATACGCGTCTACCTTGTGGAAAATGGTAAAAGAAAAGCTACCGGTGCTTATTTATTTTGAAAATTATGGTATTTTAAAAGGAGCTTTTCATATTCCTACATTTGTCAATAGAATCAAATTAGAGCCTAATCATCCTGAAATAAGAACACAATTAACTCTATTCAAACACGTCAATTTAGAATTAGATGAAATTTATGAGATGGGTCGCATGTATTCCGATTTAGATGCTTCAACAATAGAAAAAATTCAAGAAGATCCTAGTGAGGTTGGAAGAATTTTAGAATCGGTGTATACAGAAGCAGAATTAAGAGCTAGTAAAGAAAGAAAAATTTATCTAGAATCTGCATCGAAAATTATGACTGAGAAATTCTCAAGTTGGTGGGTACAGAGACGGCACGTTTTCAAATATGACATTGACGGAGTATTTTTTGATATAAAAGTATCAGATGATGTTAATCCTGCTGAAATACCCCTTGAGGGGAGAAGTAAGGGATTACAATGGTTTTTTTCATTTTATTTGATATTTTTAGTTGAGTCTGAAGATATGTACAAAGATGCCATATTATTGTTAGATGAACCGGGTCTACATCTGCATGCGACTGCTCAATTAAAATTATTGGATTTTTTTGAAAAATTAAGTGAAAGTAACCAGATTATTTATGCTACGCATTCACCCTTTATCATTGATGGAAATCACCTGAATCGAGTAAGAACAATAATGGAAGGTACAGGTGGAAAAACCACGGTTATTGATCAAGTTGGAACACCTCTTGACAAAGATACTGTATTTCCTTTGCAGGCAGCACTTGGCTATTCAATTATGCAAACTTTGTTCTTTGGTAAAAAACAATTGATTTTAGAAGGAATATCAGATTATAATTATATTAAGAGTATTAACGTAATATTACAAAGAGCAAAGAAAAAATCCCTGAACAAGGATATCGTCCTTATCCCAACAGGTGGCACGAGTAAATTAAGTTACATGGCCAGTCTCTTGATTGCTCAAGAATCAACTCCAATAATTTTACTTGACGCTGATAAAATTGGAATTAGTACAAAGAATAAATTGGCAAGAAATTTATTATCGCGACACCCTGAAACTCTTCTATTAATTGATGAATTTATTAGCATTAAAGAATCTGAAATTGAAGATTTCATTGGAAATGATGTTTTACAACCTCTGTTAAGTAATATAATTACAAGTGTACCAGATATTACATTTTTAGAGAAGGGAACCTTCTGTAAGCAGGTAATAAAATGGTGTCAACAGAAAAAAATTGAATTATCTGAAGATTGGAAAGTTTTATTGTCCTATGAGCTAATGGATAACCTAAATGATCTAACATTTGACGATAATCACATTAATCGATATTCTGACTTAATCATGAAAGTCAATAATTTATCTCAAAGACTTCAGAATTAAGTAATTAATGAATAAATCAACTGCATTTACATACCAATATTTTCGCACCATCCAAATATGGATTATTCGTTACCATTAGTCCAAGCAAATCAAATATTTGGATTAATAAATTTGTATTTTTTATTCATAAAGAAGGTTACGGTCGGAATATCAAGAAAAATTAACTTAGAGAAATAAAAACTATTATGCAATAAATCAAAATAGAATGCACGACATTAGAATTAGCAGAAAAACTTAAAGTTAAACTAAAATTATCTTAATGATTAATGTCCAAAATTTAGAGCTCTGGAATATTTCAATGACAATCATTTGTGGAATAAATGGTAATTCTAATATCATTTTAGGCTGTGATAGCTGGTTTTAATAAAATTTAATAAAATTTTCTGGTATTTCTTGAAACATTCCAAATTATTATTAATTAGACTAATAAAGCACAATAGTTTTAAGTTAATTTCATAAGAGAGAATTGAAAATGTAAAAACAAATGGGGAGTTTACAATTATTACTATTCTCTCTTGTTTTTAATGAGAGCTGAATATATTTAATCATTGAATGTTTGGGTTATTATAAATGAAGTTATCTTCTGTTATTACAAATCATACTTTTGGTAAACAAAGGATAGATCAAATCATTGCCTCTGATCCTCAATTTTCATCATTTTTAAATAAATATTTGGAGAACTCTCCCAATTATTTAAATTTATTGACTGGATACTTTTCTCCTAAGGTTTGGAGGTTAGTTGGAGATAAAATATCGTCTATTCCTGAAAATTCTGGCTCAAATTTCTCTTTTCGAATGGTTATTGGTAGAGAAGTAAGTAAATTTGATCCTGATGAATTACAGAAACGATTTGAAGAAGAATTGGCTGATGCTGAATTTGAATTAGTAAATTATGTCAGGAATTTAATACGATTTTTACAAAGACAAGATGTAGGAGTAAAGTTATTAGAACAGCCTTTTATGCATGGAAAATTATATCTTTTTCCCAATTTAGCTGTTGTTGGCTCATCGAATTTTACTATTAGTGGATTAGCTCATAATCATGAATTAAATTTAATTACTGAAGTATCCAGTACTGTCAATGAGCTACAAAAATGGTTTGAGTACTATTGGAGTAAAGGAAATAATTATAAGGATTATTTAATTGAAGTCTTGAATAAATCCTGGTTGGGTTTATATCCTTGGACTCCATTTGAAGTATATACAAAAATTGCTTTTGAATACTATAAAACAGATTTAGAGGGGGAATTAACTCATACTCACTTTGATTTAGCATCTTTTCAGAAAGAGGGTGTAATTAGATCATTAAATATTATTGAAAAGCAAAATGGAGTCTTAATTGCTGATGCTGTTGGTCTAGGTAAATCTTTCATCGGTTTAGAAACTGCTTATCGTTTGTTAGAGAATATCAGAAAAGTAATTCCAAGATTATTAATAATTTGTCCAGCTCAATTACAAAAAGTATGGGAAAGTTTGCTTAGACAAAAAAATATACCTGAAGATATTTTTACAATGGAAATGCTAAGTAGAGAATTACCCAAAGCACAATATGATGTCATACTAATCGATGAATGCCATAATTTTAGACGACCTACAACAAATCATTATAAAAATCTTCTTCAGTTTTTGGGAAGAAATTTAAAGGCAAAATTAATTTTCCTTAGTGCTACACCTATAAATACAGACTTAATGGATCTTTATTACCAATTAAATCTTATCACACGAGAAGTGGACAGTTCAAAAGAACTGAAAGAATTTGGAATTCAGGATTTATATTTATATTTTAAAGAATTAGTTAGAGAGGAAGCGGATTTTCAATTAATTAAAGAAGCATTTTTAGTGTGCAGAAGTCGTGCTGAAATACGCTTTCGTCAAACATTAGGATTAGATTTAATGCTACCTGATGGTAAAACCGTGATTCGCTTTCCTGACCGTCAATTAAATACTTTGCATTATTCGATAGTTGATCCTGAGTTAGAATTTTCAAGTGGTGAATTTTACAAAAAAGTAGATGAACTATTATCAAAGCTGAAA
Organism: Candidatus Heimdallarchaeota archaeon LC_3; assembly: GCA_001940645.1. The sequence goes on along the minus strand of MDVS01000050.1, from coordinate 33,820 downwards.
TTTCCTCAGTTTAACTGGGAATCCTATCATTTACCAGAATTTCAAGTAGATAAACAAAAAATTTCTCTTGGTTCCAATGTAACAAATATGATTCAGGCATTATTTTTAAAACGCCTTGAATCATCTTTATATAGTTTCAAAGTTTCAATTGAAAATCAGCTACAATTATTAAACATATTTCTACCTTTATTTCGAGAGGGATATGTCTTTTCCACTCCTCTTATGAATTTACTTCTGGATGGAAATGATGAACTAGGATTGAATGAAGAATTAGATGAAAACATTTTATTGTCTTTCTTGATCCAAAATAAGTCTAAAAAAGATTTAATTGACAAAAAGTTAACTAAAAAGAAAAAAGGGAAAGTAAAACATGAGGAATACCGTTTGGATGATATGGAAAGGGATATTAAATATGATATTGATATTGTTGTCCAATTACTCGAACTAGTAAACGATTTATTAAAACAACCTGATAGGAAACTTTTATTGTTGACAGAAAGCCTAAATAAAATTTTAGCTGAAAACACACTGAAATCAGAAAGTGATCCGGCAACAAAGGTCTTAATATTTAGTTATTTTAGAAATACTGTTGATTATTTAATTGAAAAATTAAAGGACAAAAATTCCCAATATTATCTGACAGACTACAATATTGATATAATAACTGGTGGTACCTCACCTAATTTAAGGACTGAAAAAATATTAGCGTTCTCACCACGCTCGAATGCAGAAACAGAAGAAAAAATAGGACCTATTGATAAAAAATTAATGAATATAGATGTCCTATTATGTACTGATGTATTATCAGAGGGTCAAAATCTACAGGATGCTAATCATATAATTAATTATGATTTACATTGGAATCCAGTTAGAATGATTCAACGTGCTGGAAGGATCGATCGATTAAAATCCCAGCATCGAGTGATAACAGTTCACAATTTTTTCGTTGAAGATGGATTGGAAGAATTATTAGGATTAATGGCACGTATAACAGAACGGTTAGAAGATATTGATCAAACAATTGAATTAGATGGTGTAATATTAAGATCGAAAGAAACTATTAAACAACGAGAGGATATTAAAAGAATAGAGCAAGCTGATTTATCACTATGGGATGAATACGAGGCACAAATTGAATTTAGCGATCATAATCCAACAAAAAAGACATTACAAGAACAAATAATAAGCTTAGGATCGGATATATTGAAGAAAAGACCCTTAGGTATTCATTCAGGAAAAATAACAAAAGGTAATTCTGGATTAATAGTCGCCATGCAAATTCATTATTATGGTGGGGGAATAGAAACACGGTGGATATTTGAACCGGATGAACAGGAAAAATATGAGGGATTATTGAAAGGGGGATTAATAATGAATCGACGAGAAGTTGAAAATATGCTTAGATGTGAAATATCAGAACCTCGAATAATAATGGAGTCAGAAGAACTATTTCCAAGAGTAAAAAGAATCAGGGATAAAATGCTAAAGTTCTTAGAAGAGGAGTATTTAGCAAAAGGAAGTAGTGCACGAATATTAAAGGAAGTAAACGATACGCTCAATATGTTATCACCTGTATGAGAGAGAAAAAAATCGAACCAGCTTTTTGTCAACCATTCCTCAACTTTGCTCATGTACAATCAGTAGAAGCAATAAAATCAGACCTAGGAGAAAGCGTTAAGAGGGTAGATGATGGATGGAAAGTACTGGAAGAGAGAAGAAAAAAATTCCAGCGAAATGTCAAAGTAAGACAAGAAGTAGCTAAAGAAAGAGCGAAATTGGTAACTGATTTTTTAAAAGCAATTTATGAATATTTTGAAAAATATGAAATAAATCCAGACGAATATGCAACAAGAAGGTACGAAAAATTAAAATTAATAGGGTTCATGAGACTACTACGGCCAGATCAATTAAATCAAATCACTACTTAAAAGGAAGCAATTACATTGACTAAAATACCAGTTAATATAGATGAACTAGCAAATTTATTACAGGAAAAACAGTACAAGGTAAATTTATCACCTATTGAGACATCATACATATTAGAGGAAAAAATATTTCAAAATAAGAAACATTTAGCTGAGCAAGTAGAAAAAATATGGCATTTAATTGATAAAGGTGATTTTTTTCATATATGGGTCGTACAATCAGAAAAATGGTATCTTAAATCATGGAAAAAACAGGTCACAAGAGTATTTCAATTACGCGAATTTGCTGATCAATTAATATTCTTTGTTCCCAAGGGAGAAGATAAAGAATGGGAAAACTATAGTCTTGCTGTGATAACACAAGATGGAGTCGATTATGTTGATATAATTAGCTCTACTAATCCAACAATGGAGGTAGTACGATTTTGGGAAAAATTAACGAGTTTGAATTATTCTCTGAGTGATTATGAACCAATATCAATAGCTCAACAAACAGCACATACTTTGACTGCTGAAAATTTAATAAAAAGTCTTGATATAAATATTGAAGAGGTATTAGGAGTATTTCAAGAAGCAGGGTTGACAATCTATAATGAACGGTTTGTATTACCAAGAGAGGAAGCACCACTGTACAATTTGGGAGTATTAGATGTTCAATTAGAGGAAAAAAGTCCATTTGATTTTGTAAAAAAGAATTTAAATGATTATAAAAATTTAGAAGTGGAAAAATTACTTACAATAACAATAATAATGGTCTTAACAAAAAACGAACTTGTCTTTGCTGATAAAAAAGGAAATCTATTAGGAATTCGATTTATTAAAGAAAATGAAGAATACAAATTAATCGATTCCTTTAACTTGAAGACACAGAATAAAAAATCAATTTTAGATATTTTTTCATCCTTAATTGCATGTATTGATACTAGAACAATATTCAATGCAGAAACTTTTGCCCAACAATATGGTAGTTGGTCTGTATTAGGAATATGGGCTCAAAATATATTGTTAAAGTATCTTAATAATAATTTTGAATCAATTAAAATACTTTATCTTGAATGGGAAAAGAGATTTGGTGAAGTATACAAAAAAAATGACACTACTATTGAATTATTTATAAAACACAGCTATTTAGCTTATTTAGTTAAATTAGTATTATTAGAACAATATCGCGAAAAATTAGAATCAGAAAATCCTTCCTTTAATGATTTACTTAATTATTTGAATGAAAAGGAAATATCAGTTTTTGCACACGATTTTTTTCATTGGGCAGAAAATATCGCTGAATTGCATTCAATATTATTAAATACAATAAAAGATGCAGATTTTGATTCTGCTGATATATTCAGAGTAATTTACCAACAAATGGTTTCTCCATCAACAAGACACGCATTAGGTGAATTCTACACTCCGCCAAAACTAGCAGAGTTGATGATAGATAAATCTTATGAATTAAACCAGAAAGTTCTTGATCCAGCATGTGGGAGTGGAACATTTTTGGTAGAAATAATAAAAAATATTAAAAGACGAGGAATTTCTTTAAAAGATCAAATCATCGCTATAGAAAATATTTACGGATTTGATATTAATCCAGTGGCCATAGCGGTCAGCAAAGCTAATGTCTTATTACAGTTAAATACAATCTCTGATGATCCTGTTCCAGTAAATATCTATTTAACTAATTCTTTATTTCCTGTTGAATACAAAAAATTGAAATTAAATAGGTTCCAAAAAAGTCTAGATACTGGAAGATTTCTCATATTTCCAATGGATTCAATAAATCAGACAATTGAGATCCCAGACATATTTTATTCTTCCGAATTTAGTAGTAAATTTGCTGACTTGTTAAGAAAATTAGATCTCTTGCTAATTGATCAAGGAATCTCAGAAATTGAGTTTTTAAAAGAATTAAATACTGAATTAAACATTTCTGATTATAATTGGTTAACTATGGAAACTGGACCTGCAAAATCTTCTTTAAAAGAAATTTTCATTGATAAAATTGCTAAAAAAATCTTTAAACTTTGTAAAAACGATCAAAATCATATTTGGTCCTATTTATTATTTAATTCTATAGCTATTGTACAAACAAGAAATAAAATGGACTTAATTATCGGAAATCCACCTTGGTTAGTTTTAAATGGGATTTATTCAAAGCAATACAAAGAAAAAGTCAAAATATTAGCTGAAAAACTAGAAATCAAACCCTCATCATATAATGTTACTCATTTAGAAATGAGTGCATTATTTCTTTATCAAGCTAATGAAATATTTTTAAAAGAAGGAGGATCTGTTGCATTTGTAGTTAGTAATGCCTTCATGATGGGTAGTCAACATAACGGGACACGAAAATTTAAGAACTTCTCTGATATAAAATTTTGGAAATTCTCCAAGGATGTCTTTAATATCCACAATATTTGCATATTTACAAAAAAATCTTCTGGATCTTTGGAAGAAGAAAAATACAACCCTTTAGTTTCTATTTGGCAAGTTAATGAAGAAATTAAGGAATATCAATTTGAATTGATAAAACAAGAAAAGTATGTTCCAATTAGTATACTTCGTGATGAAAATGGAAATATTAAAGGAATTGAGAAATTTATTAGTCCCGATGAAAGGGAAAAATTGTTACCAAGAACACCTGGAGTAAAAAATTTTTATTTTTCAAAATGCTATCAAGGAGCTAGTTTAGTCCCACGACCTTTTATTTATGTAAATATAAAAACAGAATCAAAAGAAGAAGTCATTATTGAACCGTACATGGATTTTCAATCAAAAAAGCCTTGGGATTTCAGACCCTTCAATGAAGCAAAAGTAGAAAAAGATTACATTCATAAAGTAGTAAAATCAACTGAATTGGTCCCCTTTTTAATTTTGGAATCATTTTCCGTTTTTTTACCAATTAATACTAAAGAAAATTTTATATTTAAAGGAGACCCGGATGATTTAAAACCAAAAGCTAAAGCCCATTTCAAATATTTGAAAGACTTATACATAAAAAAACAAAAAGAAGGAGCATCGATAGAAGATATATGGGAAAGATGGAATTTTCAAAAAAATTTGGATTCTAAAAGACAAAAATCGAAATTTAAAGTTGTGACACCTCAAGCGGGGGGATTTGTTAAAGCAGCTCTGATTAAAGATTCAGAAACATATGTTGATTATAAACTCTATCTTCTTCCAGTTAAAGATGAAAAAGAGGGATATTTTTTAGTTAGCATTATGAATTCTCCCTGTATATCAGAGGATGTAAAAGTCCGTTCAACTGAAGGAGCAGGTGGTGGAGTAAGAAATCTAATGAAAAGGCCATGGGAAATTAATATTCCAAAATTTAGCTTCAATAATCCATTACACATAAAAATTGCTGAAATTGGGGAAGATCTTGAAAACAAAGTTATTGAAATTAGTCAGAAATGGAAAAAAGAACAAGAATCAAAACTAAAAGTCAAAGAAGAATTTAAATGGAGACAACAAATCGTACAAAATTTAATTTTAAAACAATTAGAACCAGATCTTAAGATGTTAGATGATCTAGTCTTGAAATTGTTTAATTAAAAGACACCGCATATTACACTGCAAATTCTAAATAAGCATTTCTGGTCTTAAGCTTACAATCATACTTGATAAATTCATTTCGTTTCATCAATGATAAAAGCCATAGTTAACACTGCAATTAAATTTGTTAAATTTTGTTCTTGCAGAACTGGTCTTACCAATCTCATGTTTAAACTTCCAGAAAATACTAAATATAATAATAAAAATGGTACGAAAATTGCACTAACGATTAGAAATCTAGTTATTGTATCTAAGTTAATTGATCCTCCAACAATAAAGGCTGTTGCTAATATTATTGGAACATCTTGAAGTATTCTTGTTATTTTACCATTTTTTTCGTCAACTGATTTATTTTCATTCAAGACCTTCCTTAAACTTGCATATTCATCTTTCAACAAAATTAAGGGCATATTTGAATATTTTTTAACGTAATATTTCACATAATTGGCTATTTTCTCTTTATTTAGTAAAATATCATTTGTAAGATAACTATCATCTGCTAAAAATCTTAAAAATTGATATTTTCCTGAAAATAGATTTCGTTCTTCAATTAAAATTTTTAGATAGTTTAAAATTTTATTGCAAATATTACAAGTTATTGGTTCTTCACCACAATTGGTACAGGAACTTATCCCTATGGGTAAAATCATTCCACAACTAAAACATGGTGTCCCTGATCATTTAGAAAATGAATATACAAATGAATTTAGAATAAAAAATCTAGATTGGAAGAATTTTATTGAAATCAAAGGAAGATAAACGGTCAGAAGGACCGATTGACATCCGATAAGTCCAAAAATCGTGATATTCGTTATGAACGATTGAAAAAAGTCCTTCGTAAAAGATCTATTTTAGAAAATGTCTATCTTTCCTTCAATCGAATGAACTGTTGATTTTTTGATCCTACGTATGGAATTGTTGAACCTTTTTCTTCTTCTATGAATCTACCAACTTTAATATAATCCAGATATTCTAATATTGTTTTTGGTACTTCTTCCATTTCATTCCCGGTATATAAGATGAGATTATAATCTTGGAGTTTGTTTAATAATACCAGTAGACTTTCATATTGGTGCAGTGGTTCTCCTCCGGAGATAGTCAATTTTTTATTCAAACATTTTTTGTTTAGCTCTTCCACAAGATCATCAATATCAATTTCGGTCCCTTTAGAATAGTCCCATGCACCTTGATTATGACAACCTTTGCATTTTTTTTCACATCCTTGAACAAACAGGACTGTTCTTAATCCTGGACCATCAACGATTGATCCAGAATAATCAATGGAATTAATTTTTATCTTCAAGGTCTTTTTCCTCTTAATTCTTATTCCTTAATAACTTGAAATATTTGAGATTCTCCTTATAATCTTCTTCTTCAATGACTTTCTTGAGTCTTGGATAAGTAATGTTTCTACAAATCTCATTTTCATTATTGTTGACAAGTATGAAACGTCTATCTCCTCCATCCTCCTTATTTAGATCCATTACAGCATGACCAGTAGTCCCAGATCCTGCAAAGAAGTCTAGAATTATTGAATCTTTTTTTGAGGCAGCTCTCACTAATTCTTTTAATAAACGCATTGGTTTTGGCGTCTGAAATAAGTTTCTATCTCCGAATAATTTATATAACTCATCTTTTGCTGATGAAGTAGTACCAAATCCTTTCATTATTGTTTCCATATCCCTAAATTGATTATCGAAGGATTTAATCAAATTAAATGTGATCAAGGCTTTATTTTTAAAGCACACCAAGATATATTCATGAACGATTTTAATATTATGAAAAAGCTTTTCAATTCTATTTTGATCAAATACTGGATCTGTTTTAGGCCATATCAAGACATCAACGTTTTTTTTACCAAATATATCATAACAAAGGAGTAATAGATTTGCAATTTCATGTTCATCTATGTTAATAAACATGACTCCTTCAGAAGCTAAGAGGATGTAACTAGCCTTAAATCTCTTCTGTATGAAAGTAAGCCATTTGTTATGATTGTTTGAATCATTTCTATCAAGAAATTTGTTATCATCGTATGTTAAAGATATCATTCCAGTATTATATGGTGGATCAATACAAATAACATCAATTTTTTCTTTATAGTCCTCTTCCAAAAATTGCAAGCAAAAAAGATTTTCTCCTTCGAATAAAAGGTTATTTCGGTTCCCATTAATGATTTCTAAATTTTTTTCTTCTATCAAGTGAATTTCAATGCTTTTTTCATTGGAATCTATTTGTTTGCTCAATTTTTTCTTCCCTTAAGTTTTGTTATCAATAGGACTATTCAAAAAGACATCACTTCCCATTTCAATCATTTTTGGTATTTTAATCGTTTTTAATCTTTCACAGTTGTAAAACGCCCAATCACCCATACTGGTGATGTTGTTGGTTAATTCTATCTCCTCTAAATTTATACAATTTGCAAATGCACTTCTTTCAATAATTTCAACATTATCGGGAATAATTACCTTATTCAAATTAATACATCCATAAAAAGCACTTCTGCCAATTTTAGTTACCGTTTTTGGTATCTCGAACTTGGTAACTTGATTAGGAATTGAATAATGGATCAGTTCATTCTTTTCCTTGTTCAAGAGCGCTCCTTCTTCATAACAATACTCCAGACTCTTGTTATGAATGGTCAAGTTTGGGCAATTTGTAAAAGGATTATAACCAATAATTTTTACACTCTCAGGAATTGTTAATGAATAAAGATTATTACAATTAAAAAATGAATGTCTCCCAATAATTTTTACTCCATCTGGAATTTCAAGGGTTGGAGACGTATTACTTAATTCATAGTAAAATAATGTTGACATGGTCTTATTATATATAGCACCATCCTTGAAAATAAAATGTGGGCTATTATTAGAGATTTTTAGTTTTGGACAGTTTGAAAAGGGATTATTTTCAATTATCTTGACACTTAGGGGTATTATTATGTTTTCTAGGTTCTTGCAATTATAGAACGTATGCTTACCTATGGAAATCACTCCATCTGGAATCGTAAATGAAATGTTAGGATACTTTATTGAATAATGGATTAATCGTGTCTTATCTCGATTATACAAAGCACCATCTTGAAAATGGAAATAAGGGCTTTCGTTTTTTAATTCTAATTGAGGACAATTTGAAAAGGGATTATCTCCAATTATTTCAACATTTTTCGGTATCGTCAGCTGTTTAAGATTAGCACATGAATAAAACGTGTCTCCTCCTAAACTCACAACCGTATCTGGAATGATTATTTTCTCTATAAATGATCTATACCAAAAGACACTATTTTGAATTCTTTTTACTTCTTCTGGTATATTAACCACTTTATTGTTGCCAGAATAGTTAACAAGAATTCCATCTCTAATGGAAAAATTTCCAATTTCTTTTGTGATGAGATTTTCTATGTTAAATTTTGAATTAAGCTGTGGATTATATGGTGTGATTTTATCTTCGAATAATCCTCTATTATAGGATAGAAAATTATTATTTCCATCTTCTATATCCTTTCGTGTAAAAATCAGGTACCGATGTTCGATTAATCCTGCTTTAAGACGAGAAGTATAGATACAAAAATGATTTATTTTTTCATTCTTTCCAAAGAAAGTTCTGAGATGATTTTTATTTGATTTAAGAAAAGAGATTTCATTATCATATTCTTCTTCCCAAATTTTACACTTAATAGCCATAAAAAAGCTATTATCTATATTTTTTACAGCAAAATCATAAGAATTACTTTCACCAATATATATAGCCCTAGGAAAATAACCTTTATTTAAAAATCGATCAATAGATTCCATTATAACAAAATTTCTTTGAGAAAATAGCGTTAATTTGGTATCAATAACTATAATATTCTTACCGTAGTCCATTATTTCTTTAATCATATTGATTGCAATTTTATGATCCCCAGTGTATTTCTTAACATAAATATCAGGTAATTCCTCATTAAATCCGATTTTCCAAAAATAATTAATAATATTTAATATAATACTCATTCAATTTTCTTCCGGATTGGTAAGCAGTTAATGATTTCCTGAGTCACATCTTCAGGTGATAAAAAAGATGTATCTATGGAAACAAACTCCATGTCGAATTTATTCAAAAAATCTTCCATTTTTGTTTTACTTTCTGCATATAATTCTGTTTTTTCGACATCACTATCATTTGGATCTCTATTAATTATTCTCTTCTGACCAACTTCTTTTGAGGCAAATAATAAGATAGTGAAATCAGGTCTACCAATTATATTAATTATATTTTGGAAAATAGTTTCTGTCTCTTCTGTTCCACACCAATAATAATTGGATACAAGATGCCGATCTGTTATGATATTCTCGTTCTTAAACTTGTGATAAAGAAAGATATTCCCTAATCCATAGAACCAGGCTCGTAAGGCATCATTATTTATCTGAAGATTAATATAATCCCTTATTTTAATGTAATTAGTGAAAGATCCTTCTTCGTCAAGGAGAAAATGAAGCGGTTTCTCAACTAGTGAAAAATCTAATTTCTTTGCTAATAATCCTGCTACGGTGGTCTTTCCAACTCCATCCATCCCTTCTATTGCGATATGCATGACAATTTTCCTTGTTATTCGTTATTAGGTGTCCTATAAGAAACCTCAGCTTTTTTCCCTGATGTAAAAAATTCTAATTCTTCCAAGTATCCTGAGACTCTTCGGATCCGTTTGATGTTAGCTGAACCACAATCAGGACAGATATCATAGGTCCCAGTCGATCCACATTCAAGACATTGATCTAAAGGATAATTAAATCCTAAATAGTTAATATCTTGTTGAATTGCATATTCTATAAGTTCATGAATAGCTTCAGTGTTTTTTAAGGGTGCAGATCGAAATTCTATATAGGAAATACATCCCCCATTACATAATCTATGAAAGGGGCCTTCAAATTTTAGTTTGTCAAATGGATTAAGTCGAGAGTTGACTTCGATATGGAAAGAATTAGTATAAAAGTTTTTATCTAATACAGAATTGCTAAAAAATGTCCTATCAATAGCAGGAAACCTACCAGAAATATATTCTCCAGATGTTGCTAAAAGGGTAAAATTTAAGTTAAATTCTTCTCGAAAAGCATCAATTCTCTCTCGCATAAATTTGATTAATGCTATGGCAACTTCATGGTCTTCTTGAGAATTGTAATACTTTTCACCGGTTAACAGTTCTATAGTTTCAGATAATCCAATGAAACCTATTGAAAGTGTCCCATTTTTGAAAACATCATCAAGTGATGTAAAATCAACATTCCAAAGGTCTTTGGTGGCATTACAGGGAAAATCATCTAATTCAAGTTTTAAAAGCTGATTGTAACGGTCAAGTAACAAATCTTTAACCTTATCAGCTACTTGAGTCCATCGCTCTTTGAACAATGAAATTCCTCCCTCGTTGGAAAGATTAGGGAACTCAGTTTTTATTTCAAGAGCTATGCGTGGTAAATTTATTGTCGAATAGACAATATTCCCTCTACCTATAGAAGTCTGCTTTCCAAATTCATTTTGGACTACTTTTGTTCTACATCCCATAATACCTATTTCAGTTGGATGAATGCTCATATTATGAGGTGAATCACATAATAAATATGTCGGAATCATCTTCTTAGCAGTTGATTCAAGAGATAAAGAAAATAAATCATAATTTGGATCATTTGGCTTAAAGTTTATACCAGATTTAACTTTAAATATAATATTTGGACGAATATAATCTGATGTGATGAATTTAGATAAAACAGTTGTGGAAACAAATCGTCCCACTTTACTGGTGGAGAGGCCTATATTTAAAGAAACATAATATTGTACTTGTCCGCATCTATCCCTAGATGAATTTAACCAGTGCATAAAAGAATCTATTGATTCTTCTAATAATAAAGAATTATTTGGAGTTAAACTAATACTGAGACGATTAAAAATTACACTAATATCCCTATCAAAATTAGCAAACCCAATTCCACCTGTTTGTTCAATCCCCAAATTCACAATAATTTGTCTATAATAACTAAAGGTCTCTAAAATCTTTTTAACATCATTAAATGTCTTAAATTCCTCAAAAGGAAATTTTCTAAGAAAATCGGGAGTTAGACAATTGTAGGTCTGTCCATATCCTTCTAAGTCATGAATATGTATTCTTCCCTCTTTATGCAGTTTAGCATGTGTCTCATGAATGCTATTTAAGATATCTTCTTTTAATTTATTAGCTCCTTCCTGATATACGTATCCTACAAAAGTTTTTCTTTGAGCAGCATGATCGTACTGGATGCCTTTCATATTTTCGCTCTTTTCCTCCAGATTTTCTTCATGAATGCGTAAAATTTATTTTTATAAATAAGCATTATCAAATATGTAAAAATCAACCAATAAAAAGCTTATATTAACTTAATGAAGGATAGGTAATTTACTTATTCGGATATAGATAATTACAAAAATTATTGGGGTTTAATGAATGGAAACCATAAGTTTTGAAAAAATAGAAACGAAAACGTTATCTACTTACTTTGCTAATGAACGAGAGTTTAGTCAATGGTTAAAAGACAACCCAACTTACTTGGAGGAAATATTAAAAGTCGAATTATCGTCGACTATACTGACGGGATTTAAACTACCAGGTGGATTAGAAGTAGACATTCTTACATCTATTAAAAACCACAAAAACCTTAAACTTTTCATAGAAAATCAGTTCGGAGGTAGTGATCACAAACATTTAGGACAAATTCTTACCTACATGACAGAAACAGGAGCAAAAACTGCAATATGGATAGCTGAAAACATTAGGAGGGAACATCAACAAACTTTAACACAATTAAATAATAATTTTAAACAAGAAAAATTCTTTTTTGGTATAGAAGTCCAAATCATACTCATTGGAAAATCTAAACCTTCAATCAATTTTATTCCTGTTGTTATTCCAGAAGAATGGGATAACTGGGTATTTACTCATCAATTAACGACAACTCAAGGCATATATAATCATTTTTGGAAACAAATTATCGAAAATTTTAGTAGATCTCTCACTCATTGGCAACCAAGGAATCCAAGTATAAATAATTGGATGTGGATTTATCGTATTCGGGATATTAGGTTTCAATGGGCTTTTGGAGGAAAGGATCCCCAGAAAGGGTTTAGCGTTCAATTATCAATAAGAAATCCAGAAAAGGAGAGAAATACATATATTTATAATGAACTCTATAAAAATAAAACCGAAATTGAAGAAAAAATAGGAAGGTTAATCTGGGATCCGCAACAGGATAGGAAACGATGTTTAATACAATTTTCATTCACTATGAATTTTAAATTAAATGATATTATGAATGATCCTTTAAGAAGTGATCTTATTAAATGGGGAGTGGAGAAAATGAAAAAGATGATTGAGGTTTTTGAACCAAAGGTAGAGGAAATCACTTAATCGATCTATTTCTGATTTATGAAACTCAGTATTCTAAAAAGTGAAGAGTAATTTTTCACTTATAATATATTTATTAAGAGAATAAATGGCTATTTTAAAGATATTAAAGCGAATTTTCTAAAGATTAAAAATAACTAAAGATTAAAAATTACTAAATATTTAAAATAAAATTATAGCTTAAATATTTAAAATAACTGACCATAATTAGCTATCAATTACATGCGAAATGCTACTGATATTGGTATATTGCTATAATAAAAAAAAATCCTTCTCTAAATAGCTTTATAAAATCATAATTTTCTACGTTTATACATAATTGAGGTGTTCATAATTTCAGTCAGTAAATCTGATTTTGATCGATTAAAAAGAGATGTAGAAGAAATAAAGAAGGATATTAAAAGTATTAAAAATATCATAAAGGAAATAGGTAATCAATTAGAGAAACGCAATTTCTGATAATAGGAATACAATAAGTGATATTAGAGACTATATTCATAATAAATGGTCTAATGTTAACGATAACACAATTTCTGGTCAACTTATTCGATGTACAGTAAATTTGGATTCTCGCACTCATCATGGAGGGAATTCCAAACCTCGTCTTGCCAATTCTGACATTGATTTATTTTTCCGTATTGATAAAGGAAAATATGAACTCTATGATTATAATAAACACGGAAATTGGGAGATAGCTGAATTAGATGGAAAATTAATTACTAGAATACAAGACGAATCTAGCCAAGACTCTGAAGACAAAGATGTGAATTTTGTAGATGAGAAGCAACTTGAGTTCTTTATTGTCCAAAATTTGTCGTCTTTAGAAGAAGGATTGGAACTTTACGTAGATGAAAATGAAAATTCCGGTGTTCAATATAGAACTGAGGTTGGACCAATAGATATCTTGGCTGTAAAAAATTCTGAGTACATAGTAATTGAATTAAAAGTCAAAAGAACCTCTGATCATGTAGTTGGTCAGATACAAAGATACATGGCATGGGTAAAAAGACACTTGGCTAATGGTAAATCCGTTAGAGGAATAATAGTTACATTATCAGCTAATAATAAGCTTCAATACTCAGTATCAGAAAATCCAAATATTGAATTGAAGGAATATCAATTAAAAATATCTTTTTCATCGGTCTCTTTATAATTCAGTCCATCTCATTTAATTCTACAATGATCACATTATTCTAAAAACAAATGTAATTAATTCTACGGGTAATTCTATCTGATCAGAATTTAATTGTAATCTAAATTTTTTCTCTAACTTAATCGAATAATCCGAAAATTCTTCGATAGTAAATTTCTTTTCAACAAAATTTTCTACATCATTCACAACATCACTTAAATTAATATATTTCTGGAGATTTTTATTGTGGTCTTCTCCATAATTAATCGATTCTTGAACATTCTGTGAGTTATAATGTATTAAGAATAAAATAAAATACTTTTTAATATTTTCAGGTACTTCTTTTAACTTTTTTAGATCCGGAATGAAATATTTTTCTTTGTTGGAAATCCAATCGTTATTTAATCTCTTCCATCTAATCATATTCCATGTGTATCGGACCTTAACCTCAAAAACGTATAATATTTCATTCTTTGAGTTGTATAACACTAAATCGGCTTTAGCATTTTCATTCGTATTAGTGCTGATATATTTATATTTTATTTCAGAACCATAGTAAGTTAAATGTTCTTTTTTATTTTTTATTGTTTTGTTTATAGATTCCAAATTGTTATAAATTGTATTTGAAAGTCTAGATACTAAAATGGACTCACTTTGCGAAATAGTTAGAATATAGTTTAAGCCTTCAGCAATAAAGTTATTAAAGATAGTGTTAAACATTTTCTATACCTTTTTTAGGAATTTTTAAGTGAATATCTCCTTTTTTTTGACATTATCAAACATTATATTTAATATTCTTCCCAATTAGAACAAATCCATTACAAACTTTATTTTAAAAATGGCTTAAGGGAGGATAAGGAATACCAACACAAATTATCATGCGTGCGTCATTATCTGAAAAATTTGCTCCTTCAGCTGCCTTTCCCCTATACACCCCTATTAAGACAGATTTGAATCCATTGGCGATACTTTCTTTGTATTGAGATAAGGTCTCCTCCCAAGAATCAGTTTTATCTTTTTCGTCCCTTTTTTGATCATTTTTTTTCTCTGGATCTTCGTAATAATGAATTTTTGAAGAAGGCTCTTTTTAGACCGCAACGGTCTTGTTTATAACATCTGGTAATTGTATTTTTTCTAATATCTGATAGCTAGGAACAAATATTAATATTCCAGTCTTCTCTGGTGCTAAATTGATTAACTTGAGAATAAGATTTTTGTAATATGTCCCAAAGAGTTTGGTCTCTCCGACTTGTTTTCTTGTCTTCCAACTTGTGGATAATGGATATTTGTTATTTATTGTTCCTATTCCTAAGAATTTGATATTTTCTTGTTTATATACTGCTGGATAGGATGCAGCCATGTGTTTTTCGATACCGAATATTTTAATTTCATTATGAATAATTATTATTAATTCAAGACTTCTTTCTATTTTACTTAATTTCACCAATCTGCATAGTTTCATCTAATTAGTCAAATACCTGAAATTAGGATTTATTGAGAAAAATCATTTTGCAAGATTTATAAAAATTCTACCTCCAAAGAGAAGATAATATCTATCAATCGAATTGCGTATTAGGATGATAATAAGCACTTGATACTGTATTGAAAAAATTATTAGCATCTACAATTCGATATATTACTCATGGATGTACAACACAACCTCCTCCTTCTCATCTGAACTACGACGTACCATCAATCGAATTTCTTTTCCCGGTTCGGTTTTCTTCACTACTTCCTGGATGTCTCCAAACCATTCCAATTCTTCCCCGTTAACTGCTAAAATGACATCTCCTTTACCCAGTCCAGCTTTCGTTGCAGCACTATCCAGTTTTGGGGGATGAACAAAAATCTCCTTATCAACTGCAATAGGGCTCTCTTCAACCCACACCTGACTCAAAAACGATCGACCTGCTAATGCGCAAAGACATATTCCGATCCCACATGATGGACACATGCATTGACATTCAAGACCTTCTTGATCAAGCTCCCATAGTACAACATCATGGAGTAAGCGAGATATCTGCTGAATGGCCTGAACATAATTTTGTGTATGCTGCCGTGTCAGATGGTATGAAGTACCTTCATCCGCGATATATGGACTATCCAAGAAGCGTGTAGCAAGTGGATGCAAGACTGAGTAGCCGATAACTGCCTGATTGAAAAAAGTATAAATTATCTGTAATGCAGTCGATACAGGAAAATTATCTTTCTCACTCAATCGGTTGGCATGAAAGTCTGTAGAAGGATTTTTCATTGGAGTTTCTTTGTCGGCTATTGTATGTAATCGAGTTTCTAAGGCTTGACGATGTTTATTACTCAGGGTATGAAAACCCGTGAGTAAAGCTATTGCTTCATTATGGCCTGATACTTTAGGCATCAATTTTTCAAGGTTCTCTTCAATATCAGTTTCGAGAGCTATCATATAAACTAACTGTGATTGTAACCTGTTAGAGGATTGTATACTTGTCATTATTTTTCTGTGATCGAGATTTCTGGTTTTATTAATAAATCCATTGATGAAAGTCTGTATCTCTTTTTGATCGATCGATCCTTCTAAAGAGAGGATAAATTTCGTATAGTCGTAACTAAACGTAATTTACGATTTACTCCAGAAATTATTAAGGAACAAATTTGGAGTTTTTTTTATGAAAGGCGTTGAAAATATTCGTTAACATTTCATAATCAAATATATATAAAAAGTCTTTAATCGTATTTACCCAAAATAAACGGATATCTACTATGAGAAAACAAACATTTTTCCTATTCTTTTTAACCATTCTAATTGTTCAAACGAATATTTCATCCTCCACTACACCTGTTCTTAAACCACATCTCTGGCCTAACAGTTTTGAGTTTACAGAAAGCCCCAATATAATAAAAGCGACATTACATGACGAAAGTGAAGAATTTGTCGTATTCTACAATATTACATCAGATTTACTCAATTTTTCAACAAAAGAAAGTAAGATTTTACCAGAAATTGTAGCTGAAGAAAAAAATTTTATTATACAATACAATGAGACCACTAATACTTTCAAAGTGTCATATAATGCAGAAAAAAATATTTATCCATCAATTAATTTTACAAATTGGGAATTGCCATTAAATGTTACTTTTCTAGCAGGTATCTGGGGTAGTATAACACTACAACGTGTGTACATATTTTTAACGGAAAGTTTTGAAAATGGTACAAATATTGATTTATATTATGTTCTTTCTGAGCAGAATGGAATTCTAATTATTTATAAACATCCAATAAATGAAATATTTAATAACAATTATGTATTTACGAGTGATGATACAAGAAATTTCAATGATACCGACATTTATATCTCTGATTCATTAAAAATAGTCCGCATTAACTTACCCTTTACAATTGATTACACTGGCGAGGAATTACTATCATACAATGAATCTCACATCTATTTTTATGAAAATATTCTACTAAAGAATTTCTATAGAGTTTATAAGGATAAAATACTTGTAACGAATTGGAATAAAATCGAAATATTCCAGTATAATGGTTATAAAGAATTCTCGAAAAATTTCACCAGAGAAGAATTAGTCTCGTTTCTCGAATTAGATCAAATACATACAAGTCCATCCCCAATAGAGAGCACATTTATAATAATGACACTAATTACTTTGTTTAGATTAAATATGCGAAAAAAATCTAAGAAGAATTAAACATATAATTTCTTGACTGGGGATTATATTAGAAGACTGATATACAGGTCTACATTTTTCTTCTCCGAATATTTCACCCCATTTCCAAAATGCTATTCTTGGATCAAGGAATAAATGTCCAAGCATCATAAGTACTAATACAGGAATAATAAAAGAACTAGGATTAATTATTGATAATGCTAATGTTCGGTCTTTTAAATAGGGTAGAAGGGTCTCATAACTACAAAGATTACTAATCTCATTTTTTGCTATTGATTCAGCAAATTGATATTTTAATTCCGTTGGAATACTAAAAGATCTGGATTTTTTTACCCGTGCGAGTTTCTGCTTATCATAAATAATGTAGAGATTGCTCTTAGTACGTCTAAAGGTCAAAAGGGCAGGATCTCCACCAAATTCACTGATAATTTTTTTAGCATGTTTTATAGTAAATTTATCAGAATTTTCAGTGATTTCACTCATTACTGTTAAAATTTTAATAATTTTATCAACTAATTCTTCATGGGACAAGCTAATCACTAATAATTTTTGTTAAAGACGAAAAACAGGGAGGTCACATAGTCAATTCGGTCTTTATTGTATTTCACATTCTTTTCCTGCAAATACTGGTATAATTTTTCTAGATTAAAGCAAATATTAGCAGTCCTATTAGCTAGAAAAAAAGCAGCACAAATAATTTCTTGAATGTTAGCAGGTTTAATATGACAAATTTCCTCTACGATTTCACCTATAGATAATAATGCTTTTTCAGGGAATACTAGATTCTATGAAAGTCATTATAAGGAAATATTCTGAATAATTAGTTTTCCATCTGGTGAATCCATCTGGTGAACAGAAATTCTTTTATAGCCAAAGCACGTGTTATACCAATACGCTGTTTTTCTCCTCCAGATAACTCGTAAGGATAATTGTTTGCTAATTTTGAATAATAACTATATACACCAAACGAGAGAAGTTTATAGAACAAACCAATATAATATGATAAAAAATGGGATATCATTAATTACGAAAAGATATCTAGAAAAAGAAAAAAAAGGTATTTTTCATTTTAAAGTAGATACAGCCCAAGGAGTTATTAACTGTTATTGTTAGTAAAGATCAAAAAAAGACAAAAATTATTGACCCTTCATCGTTAAGATTAAACGGAAAAACTAATGTCTAACAAACTTTTCATAAAATTCTCCTTCATTATTTTATTGTTTATTATTTTTCCCCACTTCCAACATTCTTTCTCACAAACGTATTGGAATGGCAATAAACTCGAATACACTGCTAATGTTGGAGATGAAAAAAATTATTATTTTTCATATATATATGAAGAATCGTTTACTATCTTAATATTTGATGATAACGGAGATAGAAAGAACATTACAATAAATCAAGATGATCTCCTTAGAATAATCATTTCAAGTGATGAATCAGGATCACTGAAGTACTTTCAGTACTATAATAATATCTCTACCCAAGAAAGATATATCCAAAACTTTTTTCTTTTACAAGTACCAGTACCTCAGAATTATACATTTTGGGAAGAAATGGTTGACTACTGGAAATCGTGGTATGAATTTTATAATTTTACTGCTGCTGTTGAGTTTCTTAAAATTACAGAAGAATTTAATATCACTTACACCCATAAAAATGAGAAAAATGAGACTCAAACAATAAAACGCTTTTATAATATTAATTCAGGTTGGGCAAAAAGATTAGAGACTTTAACAATAAAAGAATCAAAAATTCTATCACATTTCATCATTGAAGAAAATGAAAATACTACACTAACAAATCCTACTACCGAACCAACTAGTATTTCTTTGGAGAGTAGCTCATCAACTGATTCTACTTATTTAAAGTCCATAAGCACAATTCCCGGGTTCTCTATAATCGCGATAGGTTTTTCAATTCCTTTTTTAGGAATTTTTCCTCTCTTAAAACGAAGAAAATATAAATAAACAAAATTTAATCAAAATTACAGAAATTTATGGTCGGAAGAACAAATGAAAAAATTTAGAATCCTTGGATATAATCTTTTAACGCTAGTCAACAAAATAAAGGAATGGGAGATTCACTTGGGTTATTTTTCATCTCGTGAATTTGAAAATGAAAGAAAACTCTTTATTTTTATCTTTTCTCTTGATTGGAACACTTTATGGCAAAATTATGGTCATTTCATCAGTGATTACACAAATGTGACCATAATACTAGACTATAAAAAGACCATAGAAATTCAAGGGGAGGTCAGAGAAGTAATAAATCCATCTTTCTTGCCATAAGAAAGTTCGAATTGTTGTTCTCGATCATCATTTTCAAAATAAGTAAAATAAGATTTCAAAGTACGAATTTTTTGATAATCTTTCTCAAACCAAAGCTCATCATTGATTAAAATAAGACCGTGGTTTTTGTTCTCCTCTTGAGTTCGTTGAACTTCCTGTCTGCATGTCTTATGGGCCCGACCAGACTTAATTTTTTTCCGACAGTATTCGCAATAACTCTGGGAAGAAGAAATTTTCACGAACAATTAAAAGCTGTGTGGCTTAATAAATTATTTTACTAGATAATATTCCGGATTTTTCATATTCAGAATATCTTCCATAGCTAATTGAGAAATATAATTTCCTTTTGTTGGTTGAATTATTTAACAACTTTTTTTGCGATTGGGGCATTCGATGGAATTATTGTGGTTTTCTTAGGAATTTATTTTGTGGTCTTCCCCTTCTTCGGATCTCTAATCGGTCTGTTTACTATTTAGTGAATATTTTTCCTGGATGTTCATTCCAGTGAGTACAAATTAAATCTTTAATGCTATAAAAATAACATTTTTTGTTATTAAATACCTGAACATTATTTTTTCTAATAACTGAATCTAATCGAACCCAAAACCATGTTAGAAACTTTACTCAGGGATTCAAAATAGCAAACCAAACTGGATTTTTGTATCCTTGAAATAGTTTCAGTCCTTCCACCTCATCTTGATCTAAAATTATTGTATCGAATCTAAAATTCTTCTTTTTTACTTCATTATTGCTCGAATTCAAGAAATATTTAATGAATTTAATGAAGAAGAAATCAGAGGATAATATATTGCTTTAAATTTACTAATTAGAGATGAGATGCGAATTACTCTTCTGGTCAATAGGATTATTGAGGATAATCGTAAATTATTGAATGAAAATAGAATGTCTATCTCATAAAATTAAGGAAATTTTCATGAAAAGGTTAATTAGGGGTATTATTGATAAATAATAAGATAAGCTTTGCTATTAATTTCAGTAATTTTTATTAATGATTTTTATCAGAGACGTAAAGAAAGGGTGAGGTATCATTATGAAATATAAGACAAGATATTTTTATTTACTTCTATTCATTTTCGCACTATTCTTAGTAAGAAATAATAATTTTTATTTCACTTTCGCAAATAAAGTCCAATTATCTGATAATATTGTAATAGATGGTAATTCAGAATTATTATCGTTAGCCCAAGATAGAGGTTGGTCTGGAAATGGAACTGATAATAATCCAATAAAAATAAATGATTTATATATTAAATTTGGATATCCTTATTCACTTCAAATAAAAAATTCTGATTTATATGTTGAGTTTACCAATTTAACAATTGATAGAGGAGAAAGAGGAATAGTTTTTGATAATGTTAAAAATATTAAAGTGGTTGATTCAATAATAATTGATACTGATAAAGTGATTTCACTAATAAATAGTAAATATATTTTATTTTCAAATTTGTCTGTAAGTGAAAGTTCAGATAGAATCTTGGAAATTGATTCTTCATATAATATTACCATTAGAAACTCTAAATTCAGTATGACAACTATAAAGCATTATCAATATTTCTATATGGCGAGAAGTAGTTTTATTTTTCTCGCAAATAATGTCTTCGAAGTAAAAGATACTGAAAATACACCTACTATATCAGGATATGATTTAACAAATGTTTCTGTCAAAAATAATAATTTTAAAAGTAATACAACAGTTTCATTTAAAAACTCCTCCAATTTAGTATTTAACTCAAATATTGTAAAATCTAATTCAATCATTTTTATTAAATGCATTAATTTAACCGTTGAAAATAATATTTTACATGGTGATGGTTTTCGTTTTGATAGTGAATCGTCTTCTGATACTTTGATTCCATTCAAATCATATTATCATCATGAAATATCTAATAATACAATTAATGGATTAGAATTTCATTATTTATATAATAAAAGCCATTACACCATCTCAGATTCAGAATTCTATCAAGCTTTAATAGTATTCTCTGAAAATGTCTCCGTTCAAAATTCGGAATTTAAAAGAATAAAATTTCTTAAATCAAATACCAGCAAAGTAGCTAATTCAGTCTTTAATATGGTAGAAATAATAAGTTCTCCAAATATAACTATAAAGGATAATACTATTAATTCCACAATCTTTTTTCGAGATTCCTCTAATTTAACTATCCTAGACAATAATTTAAATTATGACCGGAATACATGGGCAGGAATTTATTATTATCCACTTTATCATTATATTGATGAAAAGGGATATTTTACATGGAATATGACTGAAAATCTCGTTATTAAAAATAACTTTTTATCTTCCAAGATTGAATTACGAGCTATTAACAATATTCAAATAGTTGGAAATAATTTTGAATCACCTATCACTAATAAAGGTCCCAGAGGAGGAATTGAAATTCAGAAAAGTTCAAATATAATTATTAGAAACAATTTTTTGGAAGAAATTAGGGGTCATGGTCTTTCAATATCATTTTCCGAAAATATTAAGATAAAAAATAATGAAATTATAAATAATTATGGCATGGGAGTTTATCTCGGAAATATTTCTAATGGGTTAATTGATAATAATACTATTAAAGGTAATTCACGCGGAATAGGTATTTGGGAGAGTAATAACCTAACAATTTCATCTAATGAATTATCAGATCATTTAGAACGTTATTACTCTTACAATACTGGTTCTCGCTCTTCTTACGATCAAACATTCGGGTATGGGTTATATCTTATCAATAATACTAGTCTTAACATATCTAATAATGTAATTCGGTATAATGCAATTCAAGGTATCTATTCTGATGGTAATAAAGACGTAATAATGAACAAAAATATTATAGAATGGAATGGGAAACAGACTAGAGAATTAATAACCTTTGCTATATCAGGATTAATTTTGGTGATATTTATAGGAGGACTAATATTTCTATATAAAAAATATAGATAATATAGTCAAAAAGAACGCCTGTGGAAACAATAGGCTTCACCAGCTAAGTAATCTGAACTCACACTAATAAGACTCAATCTTGAATGAAACCTAATGTAAAACTTAGAGCAGATACGACTGAAACTTTATCGGTTTTGATTTCCACCGATTGTAATCGTAAATAAGAAGAAATAATTCAAATTATACCTATTTAGAATTAGGTAATTCCTGAAAAAGCTTTAGTATCTATAGGTGAAATCGTAGAGGAAATTTGTCATATTAAACCTGCTAACATTCAAGAAATTATTTGTGCTGCTTTTTTTCTAGCGAATAAGACTGCTAATATTTGCTTTAATCTAGAGAAATTATACCAGTATTTGCAGGAGAAGAATGTGAGAATACTAGGAGCCTCACCTAAGACCTATCATCTCTACAAACTTCATTATATCATCTCCACAATTGAAAAAGGGGAAAAATTGAATCAAGAATTTATTGGCGATGGAAAAGTTATTTACCAAGAATATAAGAGAATAAAATCCTAGTATGATTACATTATATCATTATTCATTAATAAATCTACTTTTCTGAAATATTCAGATTAAGCTAATTTTTCTATTCGTCTTTCTAATTCCTTTTGACGCACTGACTTTGATTTAAATTTGTTTTTCAATTTCCAATAATAATATTTTTTGTTTCTCTTTATTGATTCCAGGGTATTTCGATAATCTATCAGATATCCTAGAAAACCCGATCCAATTAGTAATATTAGTGCAAAAATTAATATTTCTAAATTCAATTTAATCACAATTTACCATATTTTTTTAGTTTGGCTTAATACGTCTTTTGTTTTGAATCTAATATCTTTCCCGACCTTAGATTCTCCTGATGACCTATCCTACACTGAAGGATCTATTGGACATAATATTACATGGACAGCATATGATAATAATCCTGTTAACTATACCTTGTTAAGAAATTCAATAGAAATAGAAAACAATTCATGGATTTCAGGAGATCCATTAAAATTTAATGTTGATGGGTTAGTTGAAGGGACTTACAATTTCACTTTAATGGTTTACGACAAAGATGGATTATATGCAGTTGATACAGTAATTCTTATGGTCGTTCGACTATTGATTACTCCTCGCACAAATAGTCCAGATGATGTCACTTTTCTGGAGGGAATCCAAGGAATAAACCTAACATGGATAGGAATTGATGATAATCCAAGCACATATATTATTTATCTAAATGGAACATTGTTTCTTCAAGGTAGTTGGGAAAATAACTCGAAAATAAGTTTCTCTTTAGAAAATCTTCAAACTGGAGAATATAATTTTACTATTGTATTATTTGATCTGGATGATTTAACAATAACTGATACAGTATTTGTAATTGTCAAAACTCCTGAGACAACTATTACTATTTCAACTATTACTGAAACAACCTCGAAATCAGACACTACAGCATCTACTGGAGCAGAAACTACGATTACTGCAATAAAGACTTCAGAAAGTTTTGGTATGATGCAGATATTTTTAATTTTTCCTTTAATTGGTATTAAAAGAAGAAAGAAAAGCAAATAATTTTTCATTGAATATTTGTTCATAAATCATTTGAATTGTTGGAGAGAATAATATTTTTTCCATAAAAATCCCTTTACTAGTATCTACTGGGCTGTCCGAATGCAAAGACCAACAATAATAGTGGAAAAAACAAAAATAATCCTACTCTACGATAATTTCCAAATAATTTCATTTCTAACAATACTGTATAATTCAATAAATACGCATACAGATAGTATCGGAAAAAGAACAAGTAATAATTACTTTGTTGTTCTTGGGGATTATTTTCTGAGACTGGATACCTAAATCTCCAGCTATAATTATAGTTAGTAAGATGTAAGTTCCCTAATTTATTTGTGGTAATGTTTTTAAATAAAAAATTAGATATGCTATCTAGTATCCAATCCAGTATTCAAAATTTCCAGACCAAGGACATTGACAAAGATATTATTGAATTATCTGAACTCATCAACAATACACAATTTACTTCTTATGAACAATTGAATCCTTATATAAGAATTATAACCAATTATGAAAATAGTTTGAAAAAACTGAATAGCTAGAGTTTATTACGGTATCAAGAAATTAAACTTTGTTTCCATCATCCATAGAATTTTAAAAATAGAATATTTGTAATCAATAAAATTATATCAATCATGGGGATGAAATTATTATCAAAAAAGGTAAATATTTAGTAATACTATCATTATTTGGTGTATTAATAGGAGTAGTAAATATTATTTTTGCTCAATTCCTGTTTTTTACTTTTATATTTTTTAATTCAATTGATCTATATGATCCGTACGGAATTAAGGCGAGATTTATCATTTTCATAATATTTTACGGAGTTCAAGGAACATTTTATTTAGTATATTCTATTTTACTCAATAAAAATCCTGCTATTATCGAAAAAAGAACCTTTACAAAAATCATTATTATAATGACTATAATTATAATGCCTATAATCTCATTACTAGGAGTTTATCCTTATAATCTGATAATTGATATTTTAACAATATTCTACGGACTCCTTCTTTTCTTTTTATTTAAGAGATCCGAAATAAAGGAAAATATTCATTTAGAAATTGATTATTCGCAATCTTGGGGCAAAAATCCAGTCTAGAAATATAATTTAATATATTTCTTGATTTTAAATTTGGAAAAAAAAAGAATGATGTAAATCTCATCATCATTGACATATTTTATTATTGACATATTTTATTACGTTATCAAAATTTTGATTAATAAGATCACTAAACTCCTCAAATAGTGGTGTTACTATTGTATGGGGAATAATTTTTCCATTACCTTTGAATAGGATATTTAAAACATCATCGAATGTAAGCAGAGTAGTCATAGCTAATCACTAATACTATAAAATTTTGGTCTAAATAATAAAAAAGGAATATTTGAAACTATGAAGAGTGATTATTATTCATTAACTCGATATTTATCAATGGAATCAGCATCAAAATCTGATAAATCAATACTTTCTTGATTTTTCTCATTTTGATGATAATCAATCTTTCCTGTCTCTTCTTCCTCTTGTGAATACGAATATTGATCATCTAATTCCTCCAGATCAAAATCTTCTTCTCTATCATTTCCTTTCTCTTCTTTCAAGAATTCATCATACTGATCTTTAATATAGGACGCTAATTGCTTGAACTCAGCACTTTCCACTAGTTTTTCTGTTTGGGTTTTCAGTGATTTGGTCATCTTAGTGTATTCGGAATCTTGATTTAAGACGTGATAGAGTAATTTTTTATCCTTAATGTCAAGTAGAGTTATTCTATTAAGAAACATGGTCAGAGAATATTAAGAAACATGGTCAGAGAATATTAAGAAACATGGTCAGAGAATATTAAGAAACATGGTCAGAGACTTCTATTTCTCTTGATCCATACAAAACTGTTTACGACTTATTTGGTGAAGGCAAAAGCTATCCTGGTGAATATGGATTTAGATATGAGCTTCACAAGATAAACATAGAGGTTTCTGCAAGGAGACCAGATGGGAGTTATGCTGATGTTAGTGATTGGTGCATATTATTTTGACTCCTCAAGTTGATTCAGGTAATAAAACAGTCATTGGGACGATAGTTTAGGTAATATAAGCCCTAGCGGACATGATTGATTTCCTTAGTAAATTGAACATTAAAGGTTCTTTCTCAAATATCTCACTAATATAAAAAATATTGCTAAAGAAAAGAGAAAAATATTCAAGATAATTGATCTATAACTTGGAAATGAACTGGAAATTTCTAAAAGGACTGCATTTGTTGAATTTAGTCCTACTTCAATTAGATAAAGACCTGGATCAAGATCAAACGTGTTATGCTCTGATATAATATCAGTAAATGAAAGATTCACTTTATTTTCAATAATTGTTGAATCGGTATTGATTCTTGAAATATTTACCTTTATTGAGTAAGTTTCTTGACAGGTACAGCTAACAGAAAGATCGATTCTTTGATTCTTATTGAGGAAGATATGATCATTTTCTGCTTTAATAAAGTCATTAGTTGGTGGTATTACTTTAATTATTGAATCATTGGGAATTAGACTAATGCTAATAGATAAATTGACTACTGATAATAGAATAAGCAGTAAAATTAATCGATCAAACAACCTTGATACATCTATTCTCATAATTTATCCCTAATATAGAATTTCTTTTCTTTTAAATTTGATAAGATTACCTAAATAAACGATTAAACATAAAAGAACACTAATCAAGCTCAGATAAAAATCATCAAGGTTTTGGGGGAAGTTTTTAAATATTTCTTGAGGATAAATTAGAAAGACTACAAATTTGGGAAAAATATCACTTGATATTGGAAGAAAGAAGAAAAAAAGAGACCAAATTATCATAACAATAACCATACTTATCATTGAGTTATCAATTAACATAGCTAATGATAACCCTAGTGTCAATGTTACTAAAGAATTAAGAATTAAAATCCAAATTGTAAAGAATACTAATTCTAAAGAAACAATTATTGGATAATTGAAATAAGCCACTAATACAGAACTAACTATAACTATTAACGATAAAATAAAATAATAAATAAATTTAAACAAAAAAATTGATTGTTTTGATACAGGATAAGATAACAATAATTTCATGATATTTTTTTCATCATTGTTTGAAAAGGAAGTAATGATAAAAAGTCCTAAAAATAAACTGTTGATGAATAAAACTAACTTAAAATTGAACAAAATTGTAAATGCCGGAATATCCATAACTTTATTAACAGCTATATCCCTAAATTGTGAATTCACAACACCATTATAGGATATACCATTGATTGTTAAATAAACTATTGAAAATATTGTTAAAAAATAAAACTCACTTAAAGGAAACCTGTTAGTTACCAGAAGCTCGAAATTAAATAGAGCTCGGATTTTTTTACTTGTTTTTAAGGACAAACTACTCTCTCTTGTTTAACTAATCTAAAAATAAAGCATCATAACTCTGTTTTTTTCTTAATATTTCAAAGTCTAACTCTTTATTTACGTCATATTTTTCAAAAATTTCAATGAAATATCGTGATGAAATAGTTTTTTTCGTTGTAATATTAATCGTATTGCCGAAATTTTCAATATTCTCTATCTCAGGAATATTTCTACATATTTCAATCCACTTTTTAGGATTATTAGAATAGATTTCAAATTCATTTGTTGTAAAATTTTCCATTAATTCAGAAAATGATCCTTGAAAAGTTATTTTTCCTTCATTTATAGCTATGACATGCTCACAAATTTTTTCTAAATCTGAAAATACATGTGATGAAATTATAAAGGAAATTCCCTTCTCTTTGTGTAGATCTTGAATAAGTCCAAAGAATTTTCTCCTTGCCATAGGATCTAAGTTTGCTGTTGGTTCATCTAATAGTACTAATGTAGGATTACCAATTAATGTTAAGTATAAACCTAATTTTTTTATCATTCCCGATGAAAGAGTACCAATTTTTTGGTCTAAAGACAAATCCAAATTGATGGGAATTTTGTTGTTTAACGAATAGCTTACTAGATTTCTGATAATCTCGACATAAGTTTCCACAGTTAGATTATCTGGAAATATAGTCCCATCTGGTAAATACCTCAAAAAACCTCTTATTTCTAATGAGTCTTTCCAAGAATCTAAATTCAACACTTTACATTTACCAAAGGAAGGTCTTAGAAAACCTATAAGAATTTTTAAAAAAGTTGTTTTTCCTGCACCATTCGGACCTACGAGGGCAGTTATTCCTTTAAAAATGGAAAAATTCAAATTTTTTAATGCTTTTACACCGTTTTTATATTCTTTGCTTAAATTTGATACTTGTATTAGTGATTCTGAATTCAATGACATGTAGACCTAAATAGTTTGTTGTTTTTATTATTTTGACTTGTTTTTATTTCTAGATTTTTTCCTATTTGAATTTAAGCTTTTTTTTGATAGAAGAAAAATAGTAATGAAGATGACTCCTCCTAACAACAAAATCCATCCCCCATTTAAGAAAAAATCAAACAGGGCAAAAACTGGTTCACTTTTCCCCAATTCAATGTTTGTGGATTCTAACTTTAAAACTCCATCAAATAAGAATGGATAGTTAAGTGTAAACCAAAAAAAACCTCTAGGAGCAAGTAATATTAGCAATCCAGATAATTTATCAAATTCCCAATTAGCTTGTCCAAAGAAACTTCCTATGCTAACTTCATTTTCTTTAGTTAAACTAATGGTTTCTATATTCCCATGTTCTGTATTTACAAAGTTAGTTGCATAAGTTACTTTTCCTAGAAGTGTATCATTATCGATTCCTCCAAGTTTTATTACATCATTTGTTGTTTTGTTTTCAGGATCAATCCAGAATGGGATATACCCTAAGGTCTTACCTGATATTGAATAAGCTATTCGATCTTTGATGATGATATTTCTTGAATCAGTATAAAATGATTCAATAGATACTTCTATAGTTAATAATGTAATTGTACTGTTTTTTTCTACTACTGTCCATTTAAATGTACTTTTATTTCCACTAATTTCGTAAATTTCTGGTAATTCAGATGAATTTAAATTGATTTTTTCTGCTATAACGAAATTTCCCTTATAACGTGCATAATCTCCATTCTTTAAATTTTTTTCTAAATTTTCTCCTTTTATGGGATAAACTTGAATTACTGATGTAGCAAAGACTATTCCAAGGAGACATAAACTTGTAACTGCTAATTTCTGTTTTTTCATTTCGATCAAATCTTGAACAAGAACTATTTTTGATTTAATTTTGTGATTAATATCTTTTTTAGGTCGTTTATTAGAATAAATTTTACATGACTTAGTAAAAATTAATTAAGAATTAAAAAAATTTAATCTATTATTTTAGAAATTAAATAACTTTTTTAACTGCAATAAGTATTAGAATGAGAGACGGATGAAGAACCATCTGCATAGGCGTAAAGGGTCGTATGAGCATACCAATGTCTATACCAGAAGGCTCCAAATCCAGACGTACCAGAGAGCCTTGCATAAGATCCATAGTTTGTCCACTATTATTAAATTTATACTACCGTCTGTTTAGTCTTAGATAATGACATTTAGTGATTAAATTTGAAAAACAAATTAAAAGTGTATCGCGCAACTCAGGATCTCACTCAAGAAGAACTCGCTATTAATTTGGGGGTAACCAGACAAACAATAAATTCAATTGAGAGAGAGAAGTATTCTCCATCCTTAGAATTAGCTTTTAAAATAGCTGCATTTTTTAGTGTTAAAATAGAGGAAGTTTTCATCTTTAATGATGAATCTGTTGATAATAAAGTAATTGGAAATTTACTTTCCCAATCTACAATCTAAAGGTCTCAGTTGAGGGATAAAATTCTGAACAATTGTTGCTAGAACTAAATGGATCTATACTTCAAGATTCTTTTTTCTCAAATTCTTGAATAATAATAGAATTGTTCCTAGAAGAAAAAGAATTGTATTTAAGATTATAGATCTATAACTCGGAAAGAAACTAGAAATTTCTAAAAGAACAGGATTCATTGAATTTAATATAACTTCTATTAAGTAGAGACCAGGATCAAGATCAAATGCAATATGTTCTGAGATTATGTTAATAAAAGAATAGTTATTTGTGATTTCGATATTTGTTAAATGAGTATTTATTCTGATAAGATATAACTTTTTTTTATTTGATATTTTTAATATTCGCTAATTATTTTAATAAACTATGAATTATTTGATTAAAAAATATCACTAGTTTATGAAAACTGAAGTATGAGACCATTTTTTTTATTACAATTCATTGTAAGTAACATAATATAACATCTGAATTAATGCTAAGATTATAATTACTGGTATAATCGCCAGATATTTTATTAATGGATATTTCATTATCCATATTTTCATTTTTTGTGTTTTTAAAAAATATTTTCCTGATTCCTTCATATTATCAAATAATTTTATTATTATGTACGTTAATAATACTATACAGACTGATATAAATATTGTTTGCATAATCAATAAGATTATTCCCGTTTGTATTTGACTTATTAGTTCAGAAGGCTCATGATTAAAAGCAACTAGATAATCAGGAAAATCAGAATAATATTCGGTATATAAATTCAAAAAGAGGGTATAAATTCCCCAAATTGCTATTATATTAACAATTAAGGTTGCACTAATAAAAATTTTTTCAGATTTGAAGTATTTCCCTCCTAAAATTAGTAAATAAGTAAATAAAACTAAAAGAAGTACCAATATTCTTAATAATAAAGTAAAATTCGCACTTATTAATTCTAATTCACTTACGAGCATTACATTATAAGGCAGAAATAAAAAAGTGTAAAAAATTGACTGTATCCAAAAATCTGTAATTATTTGATAACGAATTTCAATCAGGGTATTTCTAAAAATATTTCGGATCATGTGTAATACTAAGGGTGAAAATACTAATAGCACAGTTAGTAAATATACTATAGGTAATAAATTCCAATATCCATAATATTCTAGAATAGAATACAACATATATGATGAATATACAATTAAAATATACCCTAGAAAGAATTGTCGAGACAACCAGGTTCTGTTAATCGAATTTCTTAATGTGCC
Organism: Candidatus Heimdallarchaeota archaeon LC_3; assembly: GCA_001940645.1. Next base: position 2,242 of record MDVS01000050.1, on the reverse strand, counting down.
CACAAATATTTTAATATCATTTTTCATAAACCATGACGAATATAGTTTCTCTGGATTCTCAAGGTTGTTTACAAATTCAAATTCAAGTTCTTTTTTTGTTTTTCCCTCAACACTAGCTTTCAATAAGTAATCTTCAAATTCAAAGTGTAGTAGTGTTTCATGCTCCTTAATTAATCCATCATTCACCTGTAGTCTTGAATTTAGAATTTTTAATCTTTCAACATATTCCTCGATTGTCTTCATTTTTTTGACTCCTCAAAATCAAAGCGTAATCCATTGAGTATTTTTTCACTGCTGTGAAAAATGTTAAACCAAAATGATTTTATCTTAAAAAACTCTCTTTTGCCTTCTTCTGATATGAAAAAAAACCTTCGTTGAACTTCGGGATCGTTTTCAGATATTAAAATTCCATAATCATTTTCCAACTTATTCAAAGTTGAATAAAGAGTGCTATCTGGAATTGTGCCTCCATCATGACTTAATTCTCTAAATCTTTTTTTTATCTGGTAGGTCCAGACTCGTTTTCCTTCAATAATTATGCCAATAATTAATAATGTTGTTAATGCCCCTTTAACATCTTTATCGAATCTATCCAATATTTTTTTCTTCATTTTATAGATCGCAACTTATTACATAGTATAGAATTAGATTTGATGTATGCATAATAATTTGAACATAGGAATTAAAAACTTATCTGAAAAAAGAAGATAGCTTGTGTATGTTGACTCGCTCCACAACAAGTTTTTCCTCTGATAGGAGACAATTTTTTTTTAGAGTTATGTTATACTCTCGAGTATAGATCTCGATCAGATAAGACTTTTCCATGGGATATTTCACCAGTTGCAACCATAGAACCGTAGAGAGAAGCAAAGAAATGGGGTTTTATTGAAAAATAATTCATAAATCCTTAAGTAAAGACTGGAATAAATAAATTTGTGAGTCTTTATTAGAAATGACAGAATAAGTAAATCTAATTATTTATAAAGAATTATCTGAGTAAAACTGTCCTTATCGGATAAATATGTCCTTTATCTTTAATTAAATTAATTTCATCATCTTTAAAGTATTTTGCAAGTTCCTCATAAGCTTGTTCAGGCATAGGAAACTTTTTATAATTAACATGTTCAGCTTGGATGATTAATCCTTTCAATATATCTTCAAAATATAATTTTGGTTTATCTTTCCTTCTCAAATAAATTTTTCGTGAGAGATTTTCATGTCTTGACAATTTTGCTTCATCGGTTTTAAAGTGATAAGGATTATAAGTCAATAAAATCTTCCCACAACTTTTTCTCACTTTTTTAGCCATAATAATAAATTTTTCAATTTCTATCGGTTTTTGAAAACTTCTGTGAGCTACTATCTTATCAAATGTCTCATTTGGGAAGTTTACTTTAAAACCAAGATAATCTAATCCCTCGATCGTTCCCCAAAATAATTTTACATTTTTTAGTTTAAAAAAATTTATTGTTTGGACTGCTTCCAGAACATGCTCTTCATCTATATCACAAGTGATGATCCACCGGACTAAAGGAGAAATTAGTGACATAAAAGATCCAGGACCAGTACCAATTTCTAATACAAGGTCTTTTTTATTGAAAAATGTTTGTTCATTAAGAAAACAAATTAAATCTTCTAACTGATTTCGGTAATCATCAATAAAATCAAAAATGGGGTATTTCGGTATTTTACGGTTCTGAACATATCCATTTTTTATCAATTTTTCCAGTTCTTGTATTCTGTTCATGTCTTACTACTCAATAATTGTAATAAAAAGATTTTTAGTGGGATTTAAGAAGCATCTTCCTGCTTTTCCTGTAACATCTGATAAACTTTAGGGTTTTTCTTTTGAGTCCAAATTGTTATTTTTTTATGACAGTTTTGGCAGACTGTATACATGCGAATCCCTAACCATGGTTGTAAGATATTGAAAAATGATTTTGTTCTTATTTGAACGACTTCTCTACTTATAGGAAGTGATATGTCAATAAGCTTTCCGCAAGATGGACAATTAATTTTCTCAATATTCATAAGATCACAAAAGTCTGTTATACGAAATAATTCTTACTTTACTTCTTAAAGATGTTTACTCATTTTTCCCATCGAAACATGCATGTCATCATGACATCCCACATTCAATTAATACCCTTACTCAGCGAATTTACTTTTCAAGGCTAAATTAATCATTAATTTTGATCTTCGACTCACTAATTATGTGTTTGAAATTATTACCTGATTTTGC
>MDVS01000049.1 GCA_001940645.1 Candidatus Heimdallarchaeota archaeon LC_3 | reverse complement strand
ATAATGTACTGTGTAAATAGATTATAATGAAAATTTTTTTGTAAAATATTCATATTCAAGAATATCTGTATTTATGTCTTTATATATTAGACCACTTTTTAGTCTTGAAAATTAGCAATTCTTCTTCTACATCTAAATATCCATAAGGTTTTAAAATTAATTGGCATAAGGTTTTAATAAAAATGATTTAATTGTCTCTATTAATCAGAAATTAGTCAATTAATTGAACTTTTTAATATTTACACCTTAAAACATAAATAGTATAACTGTTATTACTTTTAAGTATCTCTTCTGATTTCATCTTAATCACACGAGTAAAGAATAATGTTTGATGTTCGAAACAAGATAAATTCTCTTAACTATATCCTAATTAACCTTGATTATATTATTGTACTTCTGATTATGAGTGAATTAAAGAATAATAAATTACTTGCAGTAATGGTTGATTAAGAAAAAATTCACCCTTAACGTTGAAACTGATTATTTATCAGTATAAAATTATCTAATATCGATAATGTCGGTTTTGCATGTAATAATTCTTCTTAATTAACGAAATGATTCTGATATCTACTAATCATTTCATGGTAAAGTTATTATTTTCTTTCACTTTTTGTGCTGGCCTGGAGGGTTTTCTTGTACGAAAATTATAGTATTGATTATTAGATTAATCTAAATGTGTTAGTTTTATCGTCTTTAAGTCTCAATTACGGTCAGTGAAACAGTTTGAATAATATTTGGGATGTTTCTTAATTTTCCGAGGACCATTCTTTGAAGCTCTCCACTGGTCTCAGCTCTTAATTGCACAATAAGATCGTATTCCCCTGTGACGATATCAATTCTTTCGACTAATCTTGCCATTTTTTCAATGGATGATTTAACGACTTTTTCAAATCCAGTTTGACATTTGATTAACACAAAAAGGATTGCCATAAGAAAAATCTTCAGATTAATAAGAAGTAAGCATAACATAAAAATAATATGTTTATTGGTGAATTGAATTAAAGGTATTCCATTGAATAAAGTATTTTCTCTTGACCTCTTTTAATATCTGCTTTCTTGATCATTCAACATTTTGAGTTTACTCAAAATTGGATAAGATATACACGCATCAAAACCGTGTTCGGTAAATACTCGGTCGTGTTCTTATGGTAACAACATTTCGGTTTGACGAGACAAAAACTTTCTTACAGTTGTATCTGATAATTTTATTTAATTACTAAATACCATTCTTTTCTTCTAAAAAGGCTCTTAAGTAAATAACGTCTTCATCATCTTTTTCGAAATTTCATCCTCTAAAACTTGTAATTCATGAGGATAAGCTCTTGTCTGCCATTTCCTTCACTGTATGTAAAAAAGTAATTAACCGCAACATCTGTATCAAAAAAATTAGAATTCTACTGGAAAGGAATAAGTAAAATCCGAATAATATATTATTTAATTGTTTAATTGAAAATTAAATTTATGATCATTGAGTAAATATTTTTGTGCGTACCATAAACAACCCGAATGGTATAGTCATCAGTAATGAAAATACTAAATAATTAACAGGCACAATTATTGGATTTGGACTTCCATCAGTTATGTAACCACCCATTATTGAAAAAGCAGTGAATGTACAAAGAATAAGAGTAAAAAATTCCATTAAAATTAAAAGTATGCTTTTTCTCGTTACTTTAAATGATCCAAGGTTTTTTTGCGCATTTGGGACGAAATTTAAGATTCTTGCCCCTGAATACATGCATATTACTGTAATTATAACATAATATGAACCTATTGTTCCTTCACCGAATGATTGTAAGGAATTAATTATAAAATCCAATATGGAAAAATGCAAAGGTCCGAAAAAAATTGCGCTTAATAAAAAAATTGTTATGCCTATTAATGGGGAAAGTATTGTTACTATTGTACTTATATAGATGAAAGAAGATAATTTTCGATAGTTATTTAAATTAACTTTCAAATTATTATCGAAAACCCAAATGTAACTGATAAACAATCCTAATAGTCCTCCATAGATAATTAAATTTCTAAAACTTGCTTGTGTATCTAACAAGTATATATAAAAGGGAAAATAATTTATAATTTGCTTAACCTGCATAAAAAAAAGGATATTAAAAGAAAAGAAAATAACAATAATTGATAAAAATAATCCCTTTAAACTAATTCTTCTCGGTTGAAAATCATAAAATACTAAAATAAATACCAAGATCATGCTTAAAATTGATGTGAATATCAAAACAGAAGGAGTCCATGTCTTGAAAGGACTAAAACCTTCTTCTAAAATTGTAAGATCTAAAGAAGATAGAATAAGATAATATGTAAGGAAAAATATTAAAAAACTAATTAAAATTAAATAATTTTTTAGAAATTTCGGAGATGTTTCAACTGTCATTTTAACGACCGAGTTACAGAATTGAAAAGATTATGAAAAAAATAATCATAATGAAAAAAATAATCAATTTGGGACGATCTATTACTGGTTTTCACCTAATTGTTTTTCTAAAGTCTCTACTCTATCAAGTAAATCCAAGATAGCTTTCACAAAGCTCAGATTATAAATGGATTGCTTTTGCAACGCATCCATAGTCCACCCGCCAATTTTAGGGTGTTTACCACTTTGAATATCTTTTAAGAGTCTGTTTCTATCCTTGTCCTTTAAGACAAGTCCATATTGTGCTACTGCACGATCCATTAATTCATTGTCTATCATTTCTTATTCATCACCATGTAGTTTAATTACTCTGTTAAGACCTGCATCAATCCTATCTAACAGATTCCAATACCAATCGTTACCTGTTGGTTTATCTGTGGTCATAGGTTTTATCTTTTATTTCAAAGCAAGTATTTCTGCTTTGTTTTTTATATCCTCAATAAATTTCTCTATTCATCCTTTGTTTCTCAACTTTCTTTGTGTTCTATCTATATTCCAGCGATAAGATTATTTCTTTCTTTTTCTTCTATAACTTGCATCTATGAAAATTAATTTTGCATAATATTTTCTACTCCAATAAGAGAACAAGTTTTAAATTAAACCTCAATTTTATCTAATAGTTCTTGGGTATTACGGGTTGATAGATTTAGAAAGAGATAAAACTCCCATGAGTTTTTGGGTAAGAAAAAAGCTAGAATAAATCCAGAAATATTCATTGCAATCCCCAATTTAAAAAATATTCCAGCAGCATCTGTAAAGTCAATAGATTCAATAAAAAAGAGGTAAATAATCATCCCTAAAATTATTTCCAATATTATCATTATAATGGATGAGCGAACTAAGGATTCATGTTTTAACGTCTTGGTTATTACGAATCTTCTTAAAAATACTGTAAAAGGAATAGTAAAAATAATATATACAATAAATGGAAAACTGAATATTGACTATTGTAACGGATCGGATTATAAAATTTCTCCAGGAACTTTTGATGACCATTGACCATTGGTGAATTAAAAAAATATAAATTTCATTTTCGATGTGAAAACAAAGATTGCCAAGCACCTATTCATTCCGAATTTGTTTTTTAACTCAAAATTATTTATTAAATTCTGATAAAATTGGTAATTAGGTTATAAATATGAATTTGCTAAAATTAGAAGAAATAAAATCTCTTGAAAAAGAACTTTCACTGAAATTATTACTTGTGAAACAAAAATTGGAAGAAGATCATTCCACCACAAAAGAAATCAGCAGTATTGAAGTATTAGTCGAGAAACTCATTAACAATAACAAGAATCTGACTAAACGAATGAATGTTGCTAGAAAAGCATTTTCAGGTATAGATTAATCTTAGATAGCTTTATTGATTTAGAAATAAAAAAAGCTGGGAGAAAGAGAAATAATTATCGACAGATAGTCATCCATCCGAAAATTATTTATACACAGTAAATATCTAGTAATATTATATAACTTGTAACCTTTTATAATACATAAAGATCAATTCAACATAAAGATCTAAACTTTTGTTTCATTGAATTGGTTTCGAATTTTCAACATAAAGATCAATTCAACATAAAGATCTAAACTTTTGTTCCCATTTTCTTTTCGATCAAGAAATACAAAACTTTTTAAACATATTATTGATTTATTTTATAATGTAATAATGTAGCAAGTTTTTTCGCTAATAGCGGATTAGAATATGATAAGAGATTGCTACTTATGTTACAGGTAAAAATTTCTAAGAAAATAAAGTTTTTGAGGGTATTCGATATAATAGACCAAATTTCGATAATTTTCTTATTCCTATTACTGAATATTTCTATTCCGAACCATCAATTCTCAATAAATTTCCTGAACCAAAATATTTAGATGATTGGATAGATTTATGTCGTGATCGTTGGGATTTAGTCTATCCTGACATTAAAGGAAGAGAATTAGCTCTTGATTGTTGGAAAGATGGAAAATATTTTGTACGCAGAACATGGGAAAACAGAGAAAAAGCAATTATTCAGGAAAAAGACGATTTAGACCTGTTAGAAGAAGTCCAAGCATTAAGTATGATACCTAATATTCACTTGATAACACCAAACACTAAAGGAATGATTGAGCCTGTTGAAGCGATGATGGATCTTGATCCTGCAGTAGGAACAAGAGAAGAAGACATCTATTATATTGGAAATAGTTTTGGAAATTATCTTACTGCTTTGGGAATAAAATATTTGCGTCGATTATCCTCAGGTAAACACGGAGGCATCCATTATATCTTACCAATTTATTTAGATAGACCTTTACCACTGATCAGTTCTACTCCTCCTTATCAGACCTATTATGCCAGGAATAAGAAAGATGTTTTGGTCAATTCTGTGCGTCATACAATGGAAGGACTGGTGTTACATTATTTAGTCTACTGGTTAAAAGAGGAAAATTATTTGAAGAAATTAACATTAGATCCCGACAAAAGAAAAACACGATTCGATGTAAGCAGAAATGTGCGATACGGAGGAAGAAGAAGCATATTCAGTTCACATATCAATACTGAGAAAGTGGTGATACCATTACCAGAACATGAGATAAGTTTTGCACACTATGAATATTATTGTTCGTTGGCAGATGTTAATAAAGCCAAAGAAAATATTAATGATTTTTATGAACCAGATTATCAACAAATATCAATAAAAAAGAATAATGCAAGACAATTATTTAGAGTAGCAGAAGAGATAGGAGATTTTTGGGAAGAATATTTGACACAAAGACCAAATAGGTTTTGGAATATAACACTAAAGGAGAAAAAAAAATTATTTTCTTCTTAACTCAGGAATCTTTAAATTACGATTCATGTTTATTTTCATGTTTAAGTAAAATGGAATTAAATTAGGTCCATTTTTAGTTTAACAAAAGGTTTGGTAATAAAAAATGAGTGAAAAATCTAAAATAAGAGTAGAATTCTTTAAAGGAATACTTTTAGCACTTCTATCACTTAATATTTGGCTAATAAATGGGATGTTTAATACTTTGGGTTACTTTGGTAGAGACCAATTCAGAGATGCTTTCTCTCTAATAGATACTATAAGTTACATAGGTATTTTTTTCTGGCCTTGGTGGTTTATCATTATTTTTCCTACCCTATACTATTTTTATTCAGATTATTTGAAAAAGAGATAAATTGATTTATTTGTTTTTTTAACTTTGATTGAAAATTAGTTTCGATAATGTCCAATATTTATCAAAAATCGAAGCAAAAGAAAATTAAATTTTTTGAATGATGTCAGTGATATTTTAAACTTTATTGAAGAATTAAATAAATATTTAATCAATATTCTGGAATTCATTTTCTTTTCTTAATCAGAATTGTTAATCCGATTGCTAATAGTAAAAAACCAAGAGTAAAGCCATCACTTGACTGTGTATTTATTGATGTTGTTGGTGTTGTGGAGTAAGACGAAGGTACGGTCGAAGATGTTGTTGATCCACTTGTATCAGAAATGTTATCAATAATGATACGTATAGACTCTATATTTTTATTCCCGAATACGTCTATAGTTTCTATTGTAAGTTCATATTCACCATCAAAAAACAAAGTAGAATCAAAAGAGAAAGAATATTTCCAGTGACCCGCACTGATATTTGTTAGTGTTAGATTTTGGGGGAAGATATAGAATAAAAATTGCTCTGAATTATTGATAGTAACTGAAACAAACGAAATTGGACTATCATCTTGGACCTCCCCTTCAATATCTTTAATTCCAGATACTACATCATGATCATTCATATTTGTTAAAGTAATTAACGGAGCTTGTGTATCTGGTATGTCAATCGTAAACCAAATATTAGGACTTGATGCATTATTCCCTGCGATATCAACAGCACTGACCACTATTGAATGGTGACCTTCAGTCAATAATGTTATTAAAGAATTATCCAAATATGATATATAATTTTGTCCATCAATAGAATATCCAATCCAGGATGTTGGTTCACTTATAAAAACATCAATTAATACTTGATTAGTATCATAGGTCTTATTTTCTGGACTGTTGACTGTTATAACAGGATAAATGGTATCGATTTCAAAGAATTGAATAATTGATTTTCCAGTCACTCCACCCATATCTGTGGCATACAAAATAATTGAGTGAGACCCTTCTGATAATCCTGTAAGGAGAATATTGGTGGATATAGTTATATTAGAGTTACCATCAAATGAGTAACCAGTCCATAAGACCGGTTCATTAATTGTATAATTTATCCAAAGAGAATCACTTGTATAATATTCTAATAAATTAGTTACAGAAATATTAGGAGGGGTATTAATCTCAAACCAAATGATTTCTGAAGATGCTTCATTCCCTGAAAAATCTTGGGTATATAGGATAATTGAATAATTTCCTGAAACTAAATCCATAAGGGTAATATTATTCAATATTGTTACATTTAATCCACCACTGAGAGAATATTTTACCCAGTTAAAAGATTCAGTAACGTGGAACTCAACTTGTACTATGTCTGAAATATAGGTTGCGTTACCAGGTCTAATCAAAGTAATTTCTGGTGATATGGTATCAACCGTGAATATGACTGATTTTGAATCAAAATTGCCTCCAGTATCATTAGCATAGATAGTAATTGTATGCTGACCTTCTGAGAGTGATTGCAACAAAACATTTCCAGTTATTGTTTGATTAGGAGAATTATCAAGTGAATAACCTATCCAAGATAATGATTCATCCGATGTAAAGTTTAACCAAATATCTGCTCTATTATAGGCCGTCATTATTGGTGATAAAATATGAATTGAAGGAGGAATATCAATTGAGAAATACACATTAAATGAATCTTCATTTCCAAAAATATCACTAGTATAGATAATAAGATGATGAGCTCCTTCACTTAATGATTGCAGCAATGTATTCTGACTAATAGTTACATTGTTTACCCCATCAAGTCGATATTTCACCCATGAATATGTTGTATTTACAATATAATTTAGCCATACATCTTGGGAGGTATAAGTTGTGTTAATAGGGGATTGTAAAATAATTTCCGGACCATAGGTCCCAGAAGCTGTCATATTGATATGAGGTCTTTCATCTTGGTTGGTAATTTCTTTCGACCTAAAATAAACATCAATCACATTATCTCCTGCAGAATTAGACACTAGAGCAAAGTTCAAAATTCTATCAGGTCCTGTTCTTGCAATGTCACTAATATCAAATACCAACCATTGCCCACCCGTTATTACTAGTTCTGATCCAATGAATGACGATAATGTTGGTCTGTTATTCCAAGTTACAGTAAATTCATTCCAAGACGGACCCGAAAAATGAAATAATTGGACTTCAGTAGTTGATCTTATCGAAGAAGCATAAATATGAAACATTGCAGAACTTATTTCGTCAGTTATCCCCAGATCAAATTCAAAATAGATAATTCTTCTCTTATCTCCATCCCAATTGCCTAATTCCAATGTTGTGTCCCCACCGTAATTAGAATTTGGATAATATTCGTCAACTGTAACATCTTTTGTTGGAAAAAGATTAAGATTTTTTCCTATTGTTACTTTGAGATTGACTACATCAGATATACTGTTTAAATCTTGGTCAAAAATCGTTAAATTATAAATATATGTTCCTATATCTAAATTATCAATATTTATAGTAATAATATTTTCATTCCAAGTTTTATTCTCAATTAAACTATTATTCCTTGTAACAGTATAGTAATTAGGATTATTGTCTGCTACTGACCATTCTAATTTATTATCGGTAGTACCATAAAAGATTGTTTTATCTTTAAGTGAAACTATTTCTGGTAATATTGTACTTGAGTCGAGCTTCATATCAAGATAGGGTCTATTGTCTTGATTGGAAGCTTCTTTGGAATAAAAATAGGAATCTACTACCTCATCACCACCGGAATTGGAAATAAGTATGAATGATATGACTTCTCCTAAATGTGTTTTAACAAATGAGGTCAAGTTAAACTTTATCCATTCACTACCATATCTCGTGAGGCTTGAAGATAATTCTGTTGGTGTGTAAGCTGGTTTATTATTCCAATTGATTAGATATTCACTCCATGATATATCTCCAATCTCAAAAATCCTTATATCAGTTGATATTCTTACAGAAGATGTTTTTATAAAAAAATACGACTCCTCAACTGAATTGATTAAAGATAAATCAAACTTAAAAAATATCCATCTGCGTTTATTTCCATCCCAGTTTCCGATTTCCAATGTTGTGTCCCCACCGTAATTAGAATTTGGATTATATTCATCAAGTGTAACATCAGCAGTCGGATTCAGTCGTGCTGACTCAACAACGCTAATACTTATCGAATCTGATGCAGAATTTCCATCAGTGTCATTTACATATAAAACAATTGTATATACTCCTAATTCTAATCCGTCTATCGAGACAGAGATAGGTACATAATTCGTCCAAGTACCATTAGCAATTCCAACACCATTTTGAGTTATATTATATATTGAAGGATTGTTATCTCCCACATTCCAAGAAATAGTATTACCAGTAATTTCATATACAATAGTTCTATCTTTTTCAGGTGTTATCTCAGGTATTATTTCCGTTGGATCTGTATCAATTTGTAGATAGGGTCTATTGTCTTGATTGGAAGCTTCTTTGGAATAAAAATAGGAATCTACTACCTCATCACCACCGGAATTGGAAATAAGAACTATACTAAATTTTGATCCGATATTTAGTTGAGAAAGGGACGTTAAATTGAAGACCAACCATTGATTTGCCTCAATGGTAGTTTGAACATCTTCGATTGAAGGCGAAAAGGAAGGTTTTGTATTCCATGTGATTTCATATTCTGTCCAAGATGAATCACTTACAGCATGAAGGTGAATTTCAGTAGTTGTTCTGACAGAAGAAGCTTTAATAAAGAGTCTAGCTCGACTAATAACAGTATAACTTGATAGATCAAACTGCATATATATCATACGTCGTTTATTTCCATCCCAGTTTCCGATTTCCAATGTTGTGTCCCCACCATAATTTGAATTTGAATAATATTCATCAACTGTGACATCAATTAGTGGAGATTCATTTGTTGTTGATTTTATTATATTTGTATGGTTAAATACTGTAATAATTATACAAATCGATAAAAAAAGACTTATTTTCTTCATTCTTGACCCTTCCTTCAATATTATAATTAGAAACTTAGAAATTCAAAATAATTTTTTTCATTGATAAGATAATAATAAACTTTCATACTGAAAGTCAAATTTTTATTTTTATTTGTCACAAAACTAACACACGATGTGTTTTAGTAATAATATTTTTTTTAAATTCCACTTTTTTCTAAAATAATAAATTTATCAAATGAATATCTAGTGTATAGGTAAGAAGAAAGAAGTCGATTAGGAGAGAATTATCATGTGGATAAATATCTTAACACGAAATTTTAATTTCACTGAATATTTACAATACACCATATTGAATGTCTTGTACAGACAACAAAGTTTGTTAATTGGACTCAATTACCAAAGAACTTTAGTCTCACAGCAAAGAAATGAATTAAAATCTGCTTTACCAATAAAAAATTTGTCTATAAGGGGGATAAATTATATTGATAAATTATCGAAAAAGCATTCACCCAATTACGATGAAGGACAATTTAAAAAATCAATTTTTGAAACCTACTTAAAAAATCGGAAGGAATGGATTGATTTTCTTGGAGAAAAGGAAGAGTGGTATGTTCCAATTATAACAGAATGTCTATCTCATTGGGTAAATGATGAGGATAGAAAGGTGGATGAATTAATGATGTGCATAGATGAGAAAATATTTAAGAAACATTCCCTTTCTAAAAAAGCTCACTTTCCTGAGTCAAAATTTCGTCCCGATACTTACGAAGAATTCCAAGAAAGTATTGAACGGATATATGGGGGCTTTGATGCCTACATAAATACACAAAAAGAACAATTAAAAATCATTTCATCTCCTAGTGATAGAAATTATCTTAGAAATGCAAAAAAACTATACAAAATGAATGATAATGCTTATCTGAAAATTATTGAAAAAAATTCATTTGGAAATGCAGTGATGGATTTAGTCATCACTTTTGAAAATTGGATTGTTTTTTATTTTGAATCATTAATTATTCATGGTCCTGATCGTTTCTTGAATACGAAAGGATTACCAAGAGACAGGTTTGAAAAAAAAATGATGAAAATTATCAAAAATTTCTCCAAAGATGATCCAGAACAAATTGAAAGACTAATTTTACAGGAAACAAAGAATATAGGATATTCAGGTAGTAATTTTGACACGTATTTTGTTGATCATGCAGGATTCAATATTCCTTTTGAAAATAAGAGCAATTTTGGTTATTATACTGAATTAAGATTACTACGCAATGACATAGTTCATCCAATATCGAGTAAGAAAAGTAAATTAACAATTCCAACAAATATTGGTGAATTCGAAGAAATTATAAAAAATTTAATAGAGCTAGGAAGAATTATGATAAGCATCTGTTCACTAGATAATATGAAAATGACTGAAGACAATGTAACAAACCTTATCAAAACTCTTAGGTTTTAACAAAAGAAAGAAAAAAGAAGAGAGAGATGTTTGTTTCTTAAAATGTTTCGACCTTTTTATATTTGACAAAGGTAGATACCAATAACAACACTAAAGATATTATAATAAATAATATCCTATATCGTAAGCGATATTCAGAGTTATTCCTGATAATACTCGTCCATCATAAGAATTTAACGTGAAAAAATTCACAAGATAGATGAATAAAAACCCTAGACCAATAACATGGAATAGTGCTGATACTTTTGTCTTATCCTTAAACAGAAAAACAAAGGATAGACCAATAAATAATACTGGTAATATAAAGAGTATAGTAAGTGCACTACTATTTATTGATGATGGTAATGATCCCGAATTCCCAATAATTACTTCTGCTGTTGCACTTAATGGGGTAAACGTTAGAACTGCTTCAAGTCCTGACGTGGTATATGTTACCTTTTCTATTGCAATAAATGCTGTCAATATTAATAAAATAAGCCTGACTACTTTCATTGAAAGAGTCATTTTTGCTGATTTTTCTTGAAAAGAAGTAAATTTTGGTAATATTATCCCCATTTTTTATATCAATAAAAATAGTAGAAACGGCCAATTAAATACTAAATATAATAATAAGAGGAATTTTATGTCATATTTTATTGGATTAGAGACTTTGGTAGTGTTTTTGCTAAGAAAATAGCCGTCTATGAAATTTCCTAGCGAATGGATTAAAAGAAAAATGACTAGACTTATTGAATATACTACACCTAAAAAGAATCCCAATGGATAAAATCTAATAAATCCAAGAAAACCGTCAATAGAAACTGTTAGAAATAAAATAAAAGTTATTACACTGATAGAAGAGTCAAACTGAAAGATATTTCTCAAGAGTATTGAAAAAATCACAGTTGATGTACCAAGAAGTAAAATAAATATTAGTACAAATTGATCATTCACATCAATGGTATCAGCTGTGATGATAATAGCACTATTTAATAATATTATTTGAGTTATGATGTATAAGAGGAATGCCACAAAATAATTCATTGTCATATTTTTGAGGAATAATCGTTCTCCAACTAATTTTTCAATTTTTACTTGATTCATTTATGAAACTCCAATTCTCATTTTGATGTTTTATTGTCCTAAATAATTTCTAAAATTTTTATCTTTGATTTTGTTTTTATATCCAATTAGTAAAATTGATTAACTTTCAACATCTTCTACTGATTTTCCTGATTTTTTAAACTCAATAGCTTGTTCGCGGGTAAATCCCTTATTTTTAAGGATTTGCCATTCGGAAGGAGTCAATGTTTGATCAGGTGTACGTTTTTTAGGGGGTAAATTAGCTTTTATCCGTTCTTCATCTATCTTACGTTTTTCCTCTTCCATCTTTCTCTTGACTTCCTTTTCCCATTCTATTTGGTTAATTTTTTCATTAATTTCTTTTTGTTTATCTAAATTTATCTTTTCTATTGCTTCTTCGCGAGAATATCCTTGTTTTTTTAATTCATTCCATTCTTTTGGTGTGATGCCAACAGCTTTACTTTTTTCTGATTCTAGAAGTTGTAAATGTCCTGATATAAGATCGGGTTCAGGTCTAGAGCCAGTTATGATTGGTCCATGATCAATAGGTCTTTCAAATACCTCTTCAGGATTAACCTCTTCAAATCCTTTAGGCTCACTACTACTAACCTTTTCCAGTACTCGGTCTTCAATCTTTCTCTTTCTTTGATTATCAGCAACAAATAGGATATAAAGAGAGAGAAGAAACATTCCTCCACCTACTAATACTAAAAATATAGCTAAATACCCATTGATTTCAATTCCTTGATCTAAATTCCTAACTAATGCACCAAAAAACACTTCCCCAAATCGGGTAAAGATTAAAAATAATCCAATCACAACACTCCAAAATCCAACCAAAAACAGAAAC